>DATLDR010000073.1:0-58630 GCA_035525775.1 Flavitalea sp. | reverse complement strand
TACCCCTGATGCCCTCTATGAAAATATCTTTATAAAAAACTTCTGCACCTTCTGACTGTATCTGTATTTTTCCTTCAATAAGTGGAGTAAACCTGTCCCCATCCTGCTGCCTTGAATTATACAGCACCATTACAGTATTTCCATTTACTACATGCACGCTTGTATCTTTAAAGCAATACAGATCTATAGTATTCCAGCCTTCATTGATTTCATAAGTTCCTGTCTTCACACAATGCCGGCCGGCTGCGCTTGTTGCACTAAAGGTAACCACCTCCACTGAAGGATCATACACATATCTGCCATTGATCAGGAAAGCTGGAATATCCTGAACACCCCCCGCAACACCCCAATAATCTCCTGTATTTCCTTCTTCGATCTGAAATTCCTGCGAACGCATCCATGCACCATAATCAGCACCATGTGCACCTACCGCATGATATAGCAGTCCGCTGTCGCGTGGTTTATTCTTCTTTTGACCCCATTTTAGTCTGCCCCATTTGTATTTGAGTCGCAAATGATAATTTGAATATTCCTTCACCGTTGAGATACCGCCCCATGATTCACCGGAAATCCTGATTACTTTTTCACTGTCAACCTCTGTTACCGAAAATACATTCAGTGGATCTTTATTTAAACCTACGGGAATAATACTAATGGCAACACCACTGTCATTTAATTCAGGACCTATATACGTATCCCATCCGGTAAGATCCCTTTTATTGAATAAAGATTCCTGTTGTGCTATTGAAGTAATGGTGATAAAGAAAAAAGCAACCGGTAAATAATATTTCATTTTAAATGAAGTTGGCGTTATCTGCAATAAAAATAAGATTGTCTCGATTAAAAAAATTATTTTACTTAATGCCCGCTGAATTAAAACGTACAATTAATCTTCAATTCTCGATCATATTTGTTGTCGCAAATATCATCGGATCCGGTGTGTATAAAAAAGTAGCTCCTATGGCGGCTGAGCTTCATTCAGGCACACTGGTGTTATTATGCTGGATCGTGGGAGGCATTATTACCTTGTTTGGCGCTTTAAGTACAGCAGAACTGGCAGCCATGATGCCTCAGTCGGGCGGAGAATTCAATTACCATAAAAGAATTTATAACCGGTTCTTCGCTTTCACATACGGATGGGCCAGCTATACTGTTATCAAAACAGGCACCATCGCATCACTAGCATATGTGTTTGCACAGTCCCTGCATCACATTATAAATGGGCCAGAGTTGTGGCCATCATTGTCGCAGATCAATCTAATTGCCACC
Organism: Flavitalea sp.; assembly: GCA_035525775.1. Taxonomy (GTDB): domain Bacteria; phylum Bacteroidota; class Bacteroidia; order Chitinophagales; family Chitinophagaceae; genus Flavitalea. The sequence goes on along the minus strand of DATLDR010000073.1, from coordinate 57,361 downwards.
TTCTATCCTTTTCAATCGCTCAATGTAAAATTTACCGCGATCGCGCTAATTCTACTGCTTACTTTATTCAATACTATGGGAATAAAGATCGGTGTACGTTTGTCCGCGACTATTTTAGCATTGGTTCTGGCAGGCATTTTGGCTATAATTACTCTTGGTATTACAAGTCCGGTTGCAGCTGTATCGAATATTGCAGCGGGAGGCACGTCATTCCACTTGAGTGCATTTCTTACCGCTATGCTGTCTGCATTCTTTGCGTACGAAGGATGGAATGGGGTTGCGTATGTTGGTGGTGAAGTGAAAAATCCACAGAAGAACATTCCATTAAGCCTTGCTGTAGGTGTTATTGCAGTTATCGTTATCTACGTAATTGTTGATGCCACATACCTCTCTGTGCTTTCTTCAGGTGAATTGAAAGATATTTTTCAATCACAAAATAAAATAGCTGCGGTTGAAGCTGTAAGGAAACTTTCAGGCGACGAAGGAGCGATAGCAATTTCAATTTTGATTGTTGTCACTACTTTTGGTTGTCTGCATGCAAGTATTGTAAGCAATTCAAGGATTTATTTTGCGATGGCTGAGCAAGGTTTGTTTTTTAAGAAAGCTGCGCGCGTCAATTCACGCAATACGCCGGCAACTTCTTTATGGATGCAGGGCATCTGGTCATCCTTGCTGGTAATGTCGGGCACGTTTGATCAGCTTACAGACATGCTTATTTTTGCGGCTTTTATATTTTATGGCGCAACGGCACTGGGAGTGATCGTATTAAGGTTTAGGGCGCCGCACGAGGCCCGACCATATAAAGTTTGGGGTTATCCTTATGTGCCAGCTGCTTTTTTTCTTTTTTCTGTTTGCCTGGTATTCAATTCCATATTCACGCGACCACGCGAAGCCGCAATAGGCCTTTCATTGATTGCTATCGGTATTCCTTTCTATTTCTGGTTCAACAAGAAAACATAATTTTTACTTGTTATTGCAGCCTTTACGGTACATACATCTCCGTCAGCAACGTGACCAGGAAACACTGACTCGCGGAGCCATCTGGCACAATTCTTTTTCGTACCGTTGTTATGATCTCTAATAGTGAAATAAGCCGTGCTTTCAGCTTATACGCAGAATTGCTGCTCCTTCATGATCAGGACGAACACCTTGCTGCATTACTTTCAGGTGCCGCATACCGCATCAGGAGAATTGATGAAGATATTATAACGCTCGATAAAGCAGCACTAACAAAACTGTTTAAACCCAGGCCCTTGGCCCTTATTATAGAACTGCAAAAAACTGCCACAATTCAAGCGCTTGATGAACTGGTTCAACTTACTCCGGCAGGATTATTCGAAATGATGCGCATTCGTGGCCTTGGTGGTAAAAAATTATCGGTGTTATGGAAAACTGCAAAAATTGATACGATTGAAGCACTCCTTGATGCTTGCAAAAAAAAGCAGCTGAGTAAGATTCCAGGCTTCGGAGCCAAAACCGAACAGAACATCATCAAAGCAATTGAAAACTATAACAGCAACCAGCACATGTATCATTATGCTGCTGTTGCAGATGCTGCGGATCAGTTAGTCACTTCATTGCAAACAATTTTTAAAACCAACCTTGTGAGTCTTACCGGTGATATAAGGCGCCAAAACACTACTGTCGCCAATATTGAAATCATTGCTGCTATACCATCTAAAAAAACTACGGCAGCAGCATTACGCAAGCACCTTATTATTCAGTCATCGTCAACAAAAGAAACGAGAGCACACACGCTGGATGAAATTCCTGTAACAATATACCATTCAGATGCAAAACAATTTTATCATCAATTGTTTGTCAGCACAGGTAGTGAAAAACATGTAAAGAAAATAATAACGAAAATAAAAGGTCATGCAAATTACACAACAGAAGAAGATATTTATAAGCACGCTAACATGCATTTTATTCTACCTGAATTGAGAGAAGATGTGGCGGAATGGGATGATCAATCAGCTGTCGGGTTAGTAACACTTAACGACATCAAAGGAGTGGTACATAATCATACTACCTGGAGCGATGGCGTTCATACTCTGTCTGAATTTGTAAAAGCATGTAAAAAACGCAGTTTTGAATATGTAGTGATATCAGATCATTCAAAGAATGCACATTACGCAGGAGGACTGAAAGAAGAAAAAGTATTAAGGCAGTTTGAAGAAATAGATGCCATGAATGACAAGCTTGCACCCTTTAAAATTTTTAAAAGCATAGAGTGCGATATACTGGTGTCGGGTGAACTGGACTACAATAATGATTTTCTTAAACTGTTTGACATGGTAATTATATCTATTCATCAGTTGCTTAAAATGGATGGGTCAAGAGCAACCAAACGACTGATCAAAGCGATAGAAAACCCATATACCACGATACTCGGACACATGACCGGCAGGCAATTACTTATCCGGCCAGGATACCCTGTTGACTTCAATAAAGTGATTGATGCCTGCGCTGCGAATAAAGTGGTAATTGAAATAAATGCAAATCCCTACAGACTCGATATGGACTGGTCACATATTCCATATGCGATGAAAAAAGGTGTAATGATATCTGTTAATCCCGATGCGCATAGCATTGGTGAAATAGATAATATCCGTTGGGGTGTTTCCGCTGCCCGTAAAGGAGGGTTAACGAAAGAAATGACATGGAATGCCATGCCATTAACAGGAGTTGAGCAATGGTTAAAGAATAAATAACATCTATCTGATCTATTCCCACACCTCGCAGCTCACTTCTTTCCTCTTACCTGATAAAACACTCCAAACTGCCATACATGATTTTTAACATCAATGTTATTATTCTTGCTGATATCGGTAAGACCAAGGTTATAACGTACGTCCACACCTAATCCTGAGCTGAACAGATAACTTGTCCCAAACGACCAGGCAAAGTCAGCTTTGTTGAAATTTTTATCAATGTCTGTCTCAGTGTTACCATCTTTTGATTTAGCTTTTAACAACACTCCGAATTGTGGTCCTGTTTGTAAACGAAACCCATCACCGAACATTATCTGTGCAAGAATGGGCAGATTGAGATAGGTGAATTTATCTTTACGGTTATTACCGTATTCAGCACCTTGCGTAGATAGCATGAGCTCTGGCTGAACAGAAAAATGTTCAGCTACATGAATATGGGCTAATGCGCCTATATATAAACCTATTCTTGAGTCGGAATTATAGGAAGGTTCTATCTTAAAATTCGCGGCATTTATACCCCCTTTTATACCTAATTCGACGTTATTGCGCTGAGCATTAAGCAACTGCGTCAATGCGATTGCTGTTGCAAACAATATAGTCTTTTTCATGACGTGCTGTTTACGTCAGTACATGCAAAATCAGGACCACGAAGGCCAATTTTCATTCGGTTATAGGTAAACGTTATATACCGAAAACAACATTCTTTAATAAGGACTGTTTAGCCGGTTTAACATAAGCACTAAACCATACAAAGAAAATCCATCTGTGTAACTGACAAATAACAAAACTTTTTCCTGCGAAATATCCACCATAAAACCTTTATGCCAAATTTTATTCACCATGAATACATGGCCATTATCATGTAACACCATAAAATATTCAATAATTTTACCGGATGACAATACGCATTCTCATTACAGGAGGAACATTTGATAAAGAGTACAATGAGCTCACTGGTGAATTGTTTTTTAAGGATACGCATATCAAAGAAATGCTTTCCCTGGGCAGAAACCGGACATCTGTTGTTCTTCAGACTTTATACATGATGGACAGCTTGCAGATGCAGGATGTTCACCGGCAACATATTGCACAAAGTTGTATCGCTGCGGCGGAAAATCATCTACTCATTACACATGGTACAGATACCATGGCAGAAACAGCAATGCTCTTGCAAGAGAAATCGATCAAAAAAACCATTGTGCTTACAGGAGCAATGATTCCTTATAAATTTGGCAGCTCTGATGGTTTGTTTAATCTTGGTAGCGCATTAGCATTTGTTCAAACATTGCCGGCAGGTGTTTACATAGCTATGAATGGACAATACTTTCATGCAGGCAAAGTGAAGAAAAATAAAAAAGAAGGGACTTTTGAAGAATTGAATTAGATGAATTGTTATCTAATAAAAAAATCATCAGAATTTTTCGTTATTTAGACGATGAACTCAACCGAATACAGCATAGGCGTAGACGACCTGCTTATGCTTTTTGAAACCACTCCAGACCTCGTGTGCATAGCCGATAAAATCGGATACTTTAAAAATTTTAATCCTGCTGTGCCACAAACACTCGGTTATACCCGTGAAGAACTGCTTGCGGAACCTATATCCTCCCATATGCATCCCGAAGACCGGGAAATGACCTTGAACAGACGGGCGATGCTCCTGAAAGGTGAAACCATGGTTAACTTCCAAAACCGCTACATCACAAAAAAAGGGGAAATTCTCTGGCTCGAATGGACGTCCGTGTATCTGCCGGAAAAAGAACTTGTATTCGCTATTGCAAAAAATATTACTGCAAGAAAAAAGATGGAACAACAGGTTGAACATGATTTTATAAAATTAAAACTCCAGGCATCACAATTCAAAAGCAACCTGGAGCGCGAAAGAAAATATGTGGCTGCCGAACTTCATGAAGACCTTGCCCAACTTGCCACGGCAGTGAGAGTAGATGTAGACTGGATCAATTCTAATGTGAATACTACCGGTGAATCAAAAAAGAGAATAGAACATGCCATCGTAACTGCAGACCTGCTGGTGGATACTATAAGAAGAATTTCTTTTTCTATCAGTCCCCGTATGCTCGACGATCTTGGACTTGATGCAACGCTTGAATGGTATTGCGAAGAATTTTCTTCGTTGAATGGAATAGATTGTTCATTTGAAAGCAAATATGATGAAGCATTGTTGAGTAAAGAAATCAGGCTCGATTTCTTTCGTATCTGTCAGGAAGCACTTGCAGGAGTCAAAGACCATGCTACCCGAGCAAAGATCAGCATACACCAGTTACAAAATAAAGTGATTTTGTGCATTGAAGGATTTCAGGCAAAAAAAAGCGTTGAAACGGGTGTGATCTCTATTCAGGAACGGGTGGATTCATTTGAAGGAAAGTGGATAGTGGAAGGAAATAAGATTATTGTAGAGTATAATGTTAAAAAATAAAATCCGGTTAATTCGTCATACATGTATACTCAACTACTGAATTCTGTTTTAGGTCCAGAAAAGGTTGCCAGTAAGCGAATTCATCTTGCTTGAAAGTTAATGGTAGTCCATTTTCATTATAAGAACTGATATTCGCTATACTGTTCTTGCTGAAATCACGGTGAATTATCTGCCATGCGCTATGCAAGCTGTAAAGACTTGGCTTGTCGGTATACCGGAGTGTCTTGTGCCACGGATAATCAAATGGATTCACCTGCCTGTTACCATGAACGTCGTAATAGTAGCGATGCACCTCTGTTTCAAACATAAAATCATCTTCAAGGTCCGGAGGTGAGTATATCCATCTTATCTCCTCTTCAATTATTCTTCCTGCCGCATCCGACTTAAAACTTTCTACATATTTTTTACCAAGAAAATCTGTAGCCGTATCTCTCAATGGCGTTCTCGATTCTCCTTCATACACATATTTGCGCCAGTTGCCCATTTCTATAAATGGCTGATGCATGGTGAGCCTTCCAAGCGTATCGAATTTCAGCTTTTCTGTAGCTTTTCCATTTGGCAACCATTCGGCGAAGTAAGTGATCTGAACAGGATTTCCTTTGATGTCGTATTGAAAATTCGTACGGTTAACACTTTCAAAATAAGTGGACGCATAACTTTTTATGCGGCAGTTGAAAGATGCGGGTGCGGTGCTGTTGTTTATCGAATAATATTCCATGATCTTTTGACACGACGAAAAGAAAAGCATGATCATACCCAGTAAAGAAACGAGCTTCATAGTAGGTTTAGAGTTGCAATTTAGGGGCCGCCTAAATATAGGTTAATTGACAATAGATCAGGGCAATAGTGATGGATGTGTGGAGAAAATAAGTATTTTATCTATTCGATCACTCCTCCCAGGCAGGATGAAAAACTTAGCATCTTTTTTAAGGTTGATTACCAGAGAAATTATAAAATCAAAATTTTATCATAATTGAAAAAGGGCTGTGGTTAGTTTTCAACAAGGTTGATAACATAAAAAAAGCCTCTGCATTTGCAAAGGCTTTCTTTTAAGTCGGGGCGGCAAGATTCGAACTTGCGACCTCCTGGTCCCAAACCAGGCGCGATAACCGGGCTACGCTACGCCCCGCTAAATCGGGGTGCAAAAATAAGGGTTCAATTCTTTTTTACAAAACGAATTCTGAAAGCATTAAAGTACTGCCAATAGATTGCTTTTTTTAATGTTACAAGAGCACGAAACGCAAAAAACCTTTTACGCGACCGGCTGCTTGGAACATTAATCGGAGCCCGAGAATTGGATATGTTATGCCATGAGGTTTGTGGAAAGTGTGCTGGGAGGAAGGATTTCTTTACTCGCAACCACTCTTATCAATAAAGGACGAACACTCACTTCGTCAAAAGTCCTTTGACAAGCCCTTTCCATTGCGGGTAGTTCATACCAATCATGGCACCTAAACCGATAAAAATATTACGGATCCGGTCAATTAAATTTTTCGCTGCAATATTCGGTAATTCGTTTCTTCCTCTGACTGATGCCTGAACTTTCCTGCCTTTACGTTCAACCAGGAAGCTACTCGTTGCTTCTTTTGAAAAAAAATGTTCTGTTTCTTCTTGTTCTTTTGGCGGGTCCGAAGGTCTTACCCGCATATGTATAAAATTCAAACTCATATTCTCATTTTGTTCTTCTATTGATTCGATTCTTACCCAATCAAACTTATCACTTGCAGACGTTGGCAGGTGAATCCTGATAAAATCGCCCTGCAGTGGCATCCGTTGTACAGGTTTACCGAATGGATCAGTTAATGAAAAATCTGCACTTAGCTTTCCTGCCAGTTTTTTCCAGTTATTTATGTCGAGCAAATTTTTTCTCGCTGCTTCATATAATGCCCGACCTTCTTTTTCACCTATTGTGCTGCGACTATACCTGATGTCTGATTCCGCGCCTTTTTTCTGTGGTGGCACCCCCAATTGACTCTCCTTCACCATATTTAAGTTTGTTATATCATTCATACAAATATTATGCGCACTATAATATCTTTATGCAATGAGTAAAGCACACGGGTATGCATTGCGACTCGTCTGGACGGGAAACAAAGGAGAAGGTACAGCTACTTACCGGTCGTATGACCGCAGTTATACTATCTCCATGAATAATAAGGCTGACGTTTTTGGATCATCAGACCCGGTTTACCGGGGTGATGCAACAAGGCATAATCCTGAAGACATGCTTGTAATGGCGCTTTCTTCATGCCACCTGCTTTCTTACCTCCATTTATGCGCCAGCAATGGAATCGTTTTAACGAAGTATGAGGACAACGCTACCGGAATAATGACTGAAGATGCCTCAAAGGGAGGTTATTTTACCGAGGTAACATTGAATATAAAAATTCATATAACTGATGGTTCAAAAAGACAACAGGCGCTTGCATTACATCATGATGCAAATAAGCTATGTTTCATTGCAAATTCTGTGAACTTCCCTGTACTGCATAATGTTACGATTACAACAGAAGAATAAAATATGTCATTCAGGTCAGATTTATCCTTAATGTAATTCATCCGGATAAGGAATTACCTGTCCCCGATGGAGAAGAAGTTATTTCATGAAATATTCATGTCTTTGCTAGATCAATCCTGTTTTCTCTTCACCAAGCCTGGCTGTTTCGCCTTCGTCGAGATCATCATTCGGAGAATGTGCGCTGAATTCCGGATCTGCTGAAATATCGTGTTCAGCCTGCCTGTGTGCTTTTTCTATTTCTTCGCGTGCTGTACGTGGGCCACCGTTGGGTCGGGTTTCAGGATTTTGAATTGATTTCTTGTTATCCATAAACCTTATTTTTAAACTTCTTCTTTGAAGTTACACATAATATCACAAGTGATAAAAATTAATAATCGCCGCGATTTTTTTGGGAGGCACATAAATTGATAGTTTAATATCAACCTTTAATAGAGGTAATTGGACTTGAGTTGTTAATTTTAAAAAGTTGTTACTATGTTTTATCACATCAAAGAATTACAGTTTAATGCGCGTGTATCAAAACCAGATCCTGCATTCGCAACCTTATTACTTGAACAATTTGGAGGCGCTAACGGAGAACTGGCTGCTGCATTACGATACTTCGGGCAGGCCTTTGGAGCCAAGAAACCTTATCCGGATAAATATGATTTGTTGATGGATATTGCTACCGAGGAATTCAGTCACCTTGAAATAGTTGGCGCTACTATTCAGATGTTGCTCACAGGAATTAACGGTGATCTTAAAAATGCAGCGGAGAATTCTGAGATAATGCAGCTATTAAATGGCAAAGCTGCTAAAGAAGAAATGATACACAAAGGGATGACAGCGCCTCAGCTTTTTGTAGGAACAGCTGGTGGCCCAGCTTACACTAACAGTCAGGGAGTACCCTGGAGTGCAGCGTATATTAATGGTGATGTACAGGGTGATCTTACTTCAGATCTGCGGTCCGACATAGGAGCAGAAACAAGAGCCAAAATGGTATACGAATACCTGCTGCAATTTACGGATGACCCATATGTAAAACAAACATTGCAATTCCTGATGACGCGTGAGGTTGCACATTTCCAGATGTTCGAAGCTGCGCTGGCATCGATACAACCTAATTTTCCTCCGGGAATATTGCAGAGTGATCCACGGTACAGCAATTTGTACTTCAATATGTCCAGCGGCAATGATTTTCGCGGGCCATGGAACCAGGGCCAAAGCTCACAGATGCGCGAAACTTTTCAATTCATTGAAGATCCCATTAAACATGTAATGGATACAAACGGTTTGCTTACCCAGGAAGCCGCCGGTACAGACAGAACAGAAAAAGAAGTGATGAAGCTGAATGAAAAATTAAGTGCAAAGCGAAGTGAAGATATAAATTCTGTTTGTGTTCCAGGAGAACAGCAATGGAATGATCCTGAAGCCGAAGAAGCAATGCTAACAAAAGTTCTGGCAACAAATGCAGTACCTATTCCTGGTGAGGATGCAAATGTTACTGCCAAAGAAGCTAAGGCTAAGGAAAAGAATTTAAAAAAATAAAAAAGTAATTGGAAACAGGCGCTGAGTTTCATATTCACATTACTGTTTACACCGACCCTCTTTGTTGCTGGAGCTGGGCGTTTGACCCAGAACTGAAAAAGTTAAAGCAAACGCTGGCCTGGCATTCGAGTTGGAAGACATGCATGGGCGGTTTAATACCTTCATGGAATAATTATCATGATGAAGTGAATGCAGTTACACGGCCAGTGCAGATGGGTCCTGTATGGGTGCATGCGGCACAAATCGCCCGAAGGCCAATTAATCATCTGGTATGGATGAAAGATCCGCCATCCTCTTCCTACCCTGCCTGTGTTGCTGTAAAAAGTGCACAGCTGCAATCAGAACACGCAGGCGATCAGATGCTGCAGTTGCTTCGTAACGCTGTTATGACTGATGGAAAAAATATATCAAGGCCTGAAGTGATCATGCAAGCGGCAAAAGAATTAGCGGAAGCTGATAACTCGTTTGATATTCATAAATTCACAGAAGATTATAATGGGGAACCCGGACGGAATGCTTTTAAGGAAGACCTACAGAAGGTAAAACTTCAGGCTATAAGCCGTTTCCCCGCTTTAATCATAAAATTGAATGAGAATAAAACGATCATGCTATCAGGATACCGTTCTTATGATGATGTAATGGGCGAGCTGGTTGAAGTATATCCTGCTTTGGAAAACATTATAAGCGGAAAGTCTGAATGAATCCGGCTTCAATAGATGACATCAAAAAAAAGCTGAAAGAATTACCTCCTAAAAAAGTTATTGAATTAGCCTTACGCCTGGCGCGTTTTAAAAAAGAAAATAAAGAACTACTTACTTACCTGTTGTTTGAATCCCATGATGAACCTGGTTACATCACCATGCTGGAAGCGGATATGGATGAGCAGTTTGCATCAGTGGTGACCACGCCTGTTTCCCGTGCCAAAAAAGAATACAGGAAAATTCTTCGCGGAATCAACAGGCAGATAAAATACATTGGAAAAAAGTCGGCAGCAGTTGAATTGCTGGTGTATTTCAGTATAAAACTCAAAGCTCATGAAACAAATTTACATCCCAAGCTCCAGACCATCTTTTTGCAGCAGTTGACGAAAGCTGAAAAGTTATTGACGCAGATAGAGGAAGATCTTCAGTTTGATTACCGGCAAAAAATAGATACACTCCGTGGGGAAAAAGTATATGAAAAGCCGGTTGTAAGAAAATGGTGGAAGGGTATAAAGCGTAAATAAAAATGACCGCAATCGCGGTCATTTAATTTATGCGGAGAGGGAGGGATTCGAACCCTCGGTACGGGTTTAAGCCCGTACAACGGTTTAGCAAACCGGCCCTTTCGGCCACTCAGGCACCTCTCCGTTGCAAGGCGGCAAAAATACAGGTAATTAATAAAAAAATCAAAAGCTCATTATGAAATCCCTGAAATACAAATCCCGGCTTACACCGGGATTGTAGTAATAACAGGTCTTTCTAAAATTTTATGCTTACATCGCCGCCAGTTGAACTTTTTGCTGTAGTTCTACTACACTTTCCCTGAAAGTACTGTCAGTATCCATAAGATCCTTAACTGTCTGACATGAATGGATAACTGTAGTGTGGTCACGTCCACCAAAATGCTCGCCAATAGTTTTAAGTGAATTCTTGGTAAATGCTTTCGCAAGATACATGGTGATCTGCCGTGCCTGTACTATTTCACGCTTGCGTGTTTTTTGCAGCAGCTTATCATATGGCACATCAAAGAATTCACATACCATTTTCTGTATAGTATCAATTGTTATTTCTTTACTGCTTGTCTTCACGAAATTTCTCAGTACTCTCTTTGCAAGATCAAGATCAATTTCTCTTTTGTTAAGCGAAGACTGTGCCAGCAGGGAGATTAAAGCCCCTTCAAGCTCGCGTACATTACTGTTAATATTATAAGCAAGGTATTTCACCACTTCCCTGGGCATTTCAAGGCCATCATTCTTCATTTTCCTCTCGAGAATGTCGATACGTGTGTCGTAATCCGGCGTTTGAAGATCTGCACTTAATCCCCACCTGAATCTGCTTAGCAGTCGTTCCTGTACGCCTTCAAGATCTTTAGGACTTTTATCGGACGTCAGTATTAATTGCTTTCCGCTCTGGTGAAGATGGTTAAAGATAGCAAAGAACGCGTCCTGCGATTTTTCAGCACGGTTGAAAAACTGGACATCATCAATTACAAGCACATCTACCATCTGGTAAAAATGAATAAAGTCGTTGATAGCATTGTTTCTTCCATGATCCTGAAACTGGTTGATAAACTTTTCGGAACTCACATACAATACCACCTTATTCGGATGTAGTCTTTTTGTTTCGTTGCCAATAGCCTGCCCCAGATGTGTTTTGCCTAAACCTACGCCACCATATAATACCAATGGATTGAAAGAACTGGATCCTGGCTTTTCAGCTACTGTTTTACCAGCGCGGCGTGCCACACGGTTGCAGTCGCCTTCTATAAAATTATCAAAAGTATATATATGGTTAAGCTGAGGATCAATCTGCATTTTTTTCAGACCGGGAATCACGAATGGATTTTTTACAGGATTGTGTATTATAAGCGGGAAATCCATTTCATTGTTTGAAAATGTTTTGTAACCATGTGTCGGTACATCCATGGTAAGTGGCTTGCTTTGATGATTGCCGCTGTCTACCATTATCCGGTACTCTAACCTCGCTTCCTTACCTAAGATCCTTCTGAGTGTCTTTGCTAGTAAATTTACATAATGTTCTTCGAGGTATTCGAAAAAAAACTGACTGGGAACCTGGATCACTAAAATATTATTTTTAAGCTCTACAGGTCGGATCGGTTCGAACCATGTTGTAAAATGCTGCCACTCAACTATGTCCTTTATAATCTCTAAACAATTACTCCATACTTTGTCAAAAGATTTACCCATTTTAGTCGAAAGCAGTTTATGTATGAGTTAAGATTTTTTAATCACAATAGCTGGTCCTCAGGGCGATTATTTTTTGAACACAAAAAAGTAACGCAGGGCAACGAATATCAAAACTTTTTGTTGAATAAAAAATTTTTATTCCATGATTGTTAGAAAATAAATTTTACGCTCACCATATAAATTTTGTTTTGTTCGGTTAAATAATTTATGTGAAATATTGTCTCAACTTTGACAAAGAAAATCTTCTGTCAGAAGAATAAATTCAGAAGCCTTGCAGCAACAACTCACTATCAGATTATTACCATCCGAAGCACAATCAGATGATACAATTAAAGATTATATAAGTAATCACTTATCAATTAATAAAAAATTAATAACAGGCTTAACTTATATCAAGCGTTCTATAGATGCAAGGGGAAGGCAACCAGGAATACAACTGAAAGTAAATGTTTTTATTGACGAACCTTACACTATGAGAGAACGCCAAAACCTTCGCCTGGAGAAGGTTTCACGCGATGCAAAAAAAATTCTCATTGCAGGAGCAGGACCTGCGGGGCTGTTTGCGGCATTAAAGCTCATAGAAGAAGGAATACAACCCATAATACTGGAACGCGGTAAAAATGTTCGCGACAGAAGACGAGATCTTGCAAAACTTAACAAAGAAGGAATAATCAATCCTGATAGTAATTATTGTTTTGGTGAAGGAGGAGCAGGAACCTATAGCGATGGTAAACTATACACACGAAGTACAAAGCGCGGTGATGTAAATCGCATACTCAGCATCCTTGTTCAGTTTGGTGCTGAAGAAAGTATTTTATATGATGCACACCCTCATATTGGTACCAACAAACTGCCACAAATCATCACATCAATTCGTGAAAAAATTATTTCATGCGGAGGTGAATTTTTTTTCGAAAAAAAGATTACTGACTTTATTTTATCACATAACAAACTAACAGGTGTTATTACTTCTGATGATCACAAATTCGATGCAGATGCATTGATTCTTGCAACTGGTCACTCAGCCCGTGATATCTTCACCCTGCTACACAAAAAAAAAATTCTCATCGAACCCAAACCTTTTGCCCTGGGTGTTCGCGTGGAACATCCCCAGCAACTTATCGACACTATTCAATATCATTGCACTGCTCGTGATGAATTACTTCCGCCGGCATCTTACAGCCTCGTTCAACAAGTTCAAGGGCGGGGTGTTTTCTCATTTTGTATGTGCCCCGGCGGAATCATCGCTCCTGCTTCCACTTCTCCGGAAGAACTTGTAGTAAACGGTTGGTCGCCCTCTAAAAGAAATAACCCATTCGCCAATTCTGGTATTGTAGTGGCTATACGGGATCAGGACATTGCGCCGCTGATAAATAAATACGGTCCGCTTGCCGCTATGGAATTCCAGCGCAGTGTTGAACACATGGCTTTCAAAGCGGGTGGCGGTAATTTTGTTGCACCTGCACAGCGTCTTGAAGACTTTACACGTAAAAAAAAATCCACTGATCTGCCGCCCTGCTCCTACCTTCCTGGCATTCGTTCAACAGTCCTTCACGACATTATTCCTTCCTATATATATAATTCGCTGAGAGATGCATTCTTTCATTTTGGAAAGAAAATGAAAGGTTATTTCACCAATGAAGCAGTAGTTGTGGCAACTGAATCACGCACTTCATCTCCTGTAAAGATTCCGCGTGACCCAAAAACACTGGAGCATCCGCAGATCAGGGGATTGTATCCCTGCGGCGAAGGTGCCGGCTATGCAGGTGGTATTGTCAGCGCAGCGATGGATGGTGAAAAAATAGCTGCAGTGGCGGCGGAACGGATTAAATCAAAAGCATGATGAGCTGCGAAATTCTATTTACATACATTTATAGACGGCATAGACTCATGGATGATATATTAATGAATAACTAATGACGAACATTCTTGAGGTTGACCAGGTGAGGAAATATTACGCTGCTCAAAAAGCTGTGGATGAAGTAAGCTTCAAAGTAGCGCAGGGTAGCATATTCGGTTTGCTCGGCCCTAATGGCGCCGGAAAAACCACGCTTATCCGTATGATCACCGGTATATTTTACCCTGATGCCGGAATAATCAGCCTTAATGGAAAAAAATTCAATCCTGAGCACGACCTCATGCAGATTGGATATATGCCTGAAGAAAGAGGTTTATATAAAAAAATGAAAACTGGCGAGCAGGCGGTTTATCTCGCGCAATTGAAAGGATTAAGCCGTAGTGATGCAACGCAAAAAGCAAAAAGATGGTTTGCCCGCCTCGAAATGGAAACATGGTGGAACAGAAAAGTCGAAGACCTTAGCAAAGGAATGGGACAAAAACTTCAGTTCGTAATAACCGTTATGCATGAACCTTCACTCATCATACTCGATGAGCCATTCAGCGGTCTTGATCCTGTAAACACGAACCTTATTAAAGAAGAAATTTACCAGCTGGCAAAAAAAGGCAGCAGCATAATTTTCAGCACACACCGCATGGAACAGGTGGAAGAAATATGCGACCACATCATTCTTATGAATGAGGGTAGGAAGATACTCGACGGATCAGTGAAAGATGTAAAACAGCAGTTCAAGGAAAACCTGTTTGCCATTAGTCTTGAACATATTCCTGAAGAACCTGTTCCAGACGCATTCGAAATCATCTCTGTCCGTGAACATAAGCTTATAGTGAAAATAAAGGACGGCTACACTCCAAACGATGTACTGATGCACTACCTGAAAAAAAATATTATCATCACTGGCTTCTATGAACTGCTTCCATCCATGAACGATATATTCATCACGCTGGTAGAGGGCACACCACTCACCCGCCAGTTTCAGAAATTAACCGCATAGTTTGTATGAATAAGACATGGCTCATTATAAAGAGGGAATATATTACAAGGGTGAGGAATAAAACATTCATTATTTCAACATTCCTTACTCCTTTATTTTTTGTGGGATTGATCGCTGCCATAATATATATGACTCCTAAAGACAGGACTACCTTAGATCCGGGAATTGCTGATGTCATCGAAAAAAGCAAGGAGGGTGATAACGCAAAATCAGGCATTGCCTATGCAGTTGGTTATACATCTTCTTTCCTCATTTATATTACGATCCTGATTTATGGCACGATGGTAATGCGGGGTGTGTCTGAAGAAAAAACAAACCGCATTGCAGAGATCATTATATCATCTGTAAAACCTTTCCAGCTCATGATGGGAAAGATTATAGGTATCGGTGCTGTAGGGCTCACCCAATTTTTTATATGGATAATACTGGTAATCATTTTTGCACTCGTACTGTTTAATTTTCTTCCGCAGGATGTTTTGAATGAAGCAGGCCCGCAAAGCGCACAGCATGAATCTGCAGGTTTGGGCGCATCAATGGCAGGAGTTAACTTACCGCTGATCATTTTATGTTTCCTGTTTTATTTCATATTCGGCTATCTTTTCTATGCCTCACTTTTTGCCGCTGTTGGCAGTGCGGTCAGTGAAGATTCCCAGGACACCCAAAGTCTTATGTTGCCGGTTACAATGCCTATAGTTCTTGCCATTGTGATCATGATGCAGGTAATTGTTCATCCTTCGGCTCCGATGGCAACCTGGACAAGCATGGTTCCATTCTTTTCGCCGGTTGTAATGATGGCAAGAATTCCGTTTGGTGTGCCTTCAGCTGTTCCCTGGTACGAACTTGCTTTAAGCATGTTGCTGCTGATAGCAGGCTTCTTATTTACTACCTGGCTGAGTGCTAAAATTTACCGCACAGGCATATTGCTTTATGGAAAAAAAATAACCTGGAAAGAAATGTGGAGATGGACAGTGAGATCCTGATCAGCTTTCTATCATCCGAAGCAGCGGATGAAACAAATCATTGTTGTCTTCTTCTTCTTTAAGATTGCTTATGTCAAAGTTAAGCTTGATCTGTATACCTTCCTTGAGTATCACCTTTTCCCGCCTGTATGTTTTATAGCCTTTTTTCTCAAGCTGGATTGTTACTTCTCCGGGTGGTAGTTTCGGAATGATAAATTTACCAGAAGCATCTGTAGTAATCAGTTTCGTTCCATCCTTTGCAGTTACATAAACAGTAACTCCTTTTACAGGCTTTTTAGAAAAAGCATCAGACACGGAACCAGAAATAACGGGCTCTTTCGGATCTTTTGTTCCATTACCATCCTGACTGGCAAAAACAC
Source organism: Flavitalea sp. (assembly GCA_035525775.1). Classification (GTDB taxonomy): domain Bacteria; phylum Bacteroidota; class Bacteroidia; order Chitinophagales; family Chitinophagaceae; genus Flavitalea. The sequence goes on along the minus strand of DATLDR010000073.1, from coordinate 41,066 downwards.
AATTGGAAAGTGGAAGGATAAATAATATCAGGAGAAAAAATTTCAAACGTTCCATACGTTACGGTTTCGGGTTTTTAATTAGTATGACATCTGAACCGGTAAAAAGGTGACCATGGAGAATGAAATTACCTGAAATAACCAATACGCCAAGCGGCTGTGTCGTTAAAAGCTTTTAACAATCACGACTCACCAAGGTCTATTTCTGTGTTGTCACCAATGTTCAGGCTCCGGCTTTCTCCCTTTACTTCTGTGTCGCTGCCGATCAGTGATTTTGTAAGAACAATGTCGGACAGATCCGCAAAAGCCCCGATGATAGAATCCTTTATAACAGAATAGCTGATGGAAACCTTTTCGCCGATGGTCACATTAGGTCCTATGATAGAATTTTTGATGTCACATCCCGGAGCGATGCTTACAGGAGGTATAATGATGGTATTTTCAAAATGATGTTCACGCGAGATGACACCTCCAAATTTTTTAAGCAGTGTAGCGTTGGATTCGAGCAGGGTTTCCTTTTTGCCGCAATCAAACCAGTTCTGAACCTTGAACGACTGAAACTTTGCCCCGCTAGAGATCATGCATTCAATAGCATCGGTAATACTGAATTCACCCCGGCTCTTTACCATATTTCGCATGTTGTTCTCCAGGCAACTGAACAATTGCTGCGTTTCCTTGATCCGGTATATGCCTACCAGCGCCATATTTGATTTTGGAATCTGAGGCTTTTCAACAACACGAGATATAAAATCGTCTTCACCAATTTCGGCCACTCCGAAATCGCGTGGATCGTCTACCCGTTTTATTCCTAATATGGAAGTAGGTCGGGAAAGTACATCAGCCACGTCGTATTCACAGATCGTATCGCCCAGAACAATAAACACTTCATCATCCCCAACGATATTCCTGGTGAGCTGAATAGCATGACCAATACCCTGCCGCTCGTTCTGGTTTACAAAATGAGTGTTTAGATCGGGATACTTTTCTTTTACATAATCCTTGATCTTGTCACCGAGATATCCAATAATAAATATGAAATCGTTGATGCCGGCTTCCTTCAATTGGTCGACAATAATGCTTAGAATGGTTTTGCCTGCTAACGGTATGAGTGCCTTAGGTTGTGTATAAGTATGCGGACGCAACTTAGTACCAGCCCCTGCCACTGGAATGATAGCTTTCATTTCTTTCGTGAAAGTAGTGCATTTTTATATTGCTGGTGTCATTATTTTTGCGGCCTGATTCACTCATATTAATTCAAGTTTCATACATGAAAAAAGATACTTTGGTTTTCGACCTGATCAGGAAAGAATTGCAACGGCAGCGAAGAGGAATTGAACTGATAGCGTCAGAAAATTTCGTTTCACTCAATGTAATGCAGTCGATGGGAAATGTGATGACCAACAAATATGCAGAAGGCTATCCAGGACGCAGATATTATGGTGGCTGTGAAGTGGTGGATGAAAGCGAACAACTCGCAATTGACAGGCTTAAGCAGGTTTTTAATTGTGAATACGCGAATGTGCAACCACATTCCGGTGCCCAGGCAAACGCAGCAGTGCTCCTTTCTATACTTCAACCCGGCGATAAAATTCTTGGCCTGGATCTCAGCATGGGTGGCCACCTTACACATGGTTCACCGGTAAACTTCTCAGGTAAACTATACCAGCCTGTTTTTTATGGGGTGAAGAAAGACAATGGACTGGTAGATTACGACATGATGGAAAAAATTGCTCATGCTGAAAAACCAAAAGTGATCATTTGTGGCGCATCCGCATATAGCCGCGACTGGGATTATGCACGCATCCGCCGAATAGCTGACAGCATTGATGCATTTGTTATGTGCGACATGGCACATCCCGCGGGACTTATCGCGAAAAACCTACTTAGCTCACCTTTTGATCATTGCCATATCATTACTTCAACCACTCATAAAACATTGCGCGGACCCAGAGGTGGCATAATTATGATGAAGAAAGATTTTGAGAATCCCTTCGGATCAAAAGATGTAAAAGGAAACACCAGGATGATGAGCAACCTTTTAGATATGGCCGTATTTCCTGGCATTCAGGGCGGCCCGCTGCAGCATATCATTGCATCGAAAGCAATATCATTTGGCGAAGTGCTGAGTGATGAGTTCACCATATATGCAAAGCAGATCATCAGCAATGCAAAAGCAATGAACGCCGCTCTTGTAAAAAGAGGTTATGATACCGTTTCAGGTGGAACAGATAATCACTTAATGCTGATCGACCTCCGCAATAAAAATATTAGCGGTAAAAAAGGTGAACAGGTGTTGGGAAAAGCGGATATTACCGTTAATAAGAATATGGTCCCTTATGACGATAAATCCGCCTTTGTAACTTCAGGTATCCGTGTAGGAGTTCCTGCTGTTACTACAAGGGGAATGACGGAAGAACATATGGAAACTGTTATTGATTTTCTTGATAAGGCGCTGATGAGTGGTGATGATGAACAAAAGCTTGAGAATATCGCCAGGGATGTGAATGAATTCATGAAAAAATTTCCTTTATATCCTGAACTTGGATAACTGGAATCCGGAAACAATAAATATATTTTTATGCTTCAACGTATACAAACACTTTGGCTGGTAATTGTAGCAATTACTGCATTCCTTGCTTCACAACTAACATTGTATATTGGCCAAACCGGCACCAATACTATAATTCCATTCAAACTTGCCGGAAATTTATTATTAGCGATCGTAATCATTCTATTGGGTATACTCGCTTTAATTTGTCTATTCTTATACAAAAACAGAAAACTCCAGTTTAAACTATCTGTGTTTGGAACTATTCTATCTATAGGGTTTCTATTTCTTGAGTACTATGTTGTTGAAAATATTTTTAAACCAAACAACCTTATTCAAACAGGTTCATACCAGATAGGTGCTCTGCTTCCTGTGCTAATGGTAATATTTTTCTTTCTCGCGTCAAGAGGGGTTTATAAAGACGAAAGGCTGGTAAAAAGTATGGACAGGTTAAGATAAAATCCTTTCTTCCTTCTTCCTTCTCCCTTTTCCTCTTTATAAATACTTCCCAGTATAAGACGCTGTCACTTTCACTATGTCTGTCGGCACCCCGGCAAACACAAGATTGCCTCCGGCATCACCAGCTTCAGGACCAAGATCGATCAGCCAATCAGCACTTTTTATTACATCGGTATTATGCTCGATTACCAGTATGGAGTGCCCCTGCTCTATTAATGCATTGAAGGATGCAAGCAGTTTTTTGATGTCGTGAAAATGAAGTCCGGTTGTAGGTTCATCGAAAATAAAAAGTATGTGCCCCTGGCCTTTGCCCTTTCCTAAAAACGAGGCAAGCTTTACGCGTTGAGCTTCACCACCTGATAAGGTATCCGATGATTGTCCCAGCTTAACATATCCAAGTCCAACACTGCTCAGTGGCTGAATCTTTTTATACAGATCTTTTTCATTCTTAAAAAATTCAAGTGCCTCATCAACACCCATCTCGAGCACATCAAAAATACTTTTACCATTGTATTGTACCTCAAGCACTTCTTCTTTGAACCTTTTGCCATTACATACTTCACAGGTAAGGTGAACATCAGCCAGGAACTGCATCTCCACTACCTGTTCGCCTTCTCCTTTGCAGGCATCGCAGCGGCCTCCGTCGACATTAAAAGAAAAATGCTTTGGCTGAAATCCTCTCATCTTACTCAGTGGCTGCCGCGCAAACAGGTCACGGATTTCGTCGTATGCTTTGATGTAGGTTACGGGGTTGCTGCGCGATGATTTACCTATAGGATTCTGGTCAACCATTTCAACCTGTGAAATACTGTCGATGTCACCTGTTATAGCTTTGTGCAACCCTACTTTATCTGAAGGTTCCCCTTTTATTTTTTTAATTGCCGGATACAATATCTGTTTTATTAGGGTGGTTTTGCCACTTCCGCTTACACCACTTACCACGCACATTACATTCAAAGGAATTTCAACAGTAATATCCTTCAGGTTATGCTGCCTGGCTCCTTCAATACTGATAGAATTATTCCATTTTCTCACTTTGCCGGGTGTTACCACTTTATATTCACCGCTAAGGTATTTGCCGGTTAAACTGTTTTTATTACTCACGATCTCATCATAGTTACCCGCAGCCACCACTTCGCCACCGAGGTGTGATGCAAGAGGTCCCATGTCAATGATGTGATCCGCTTCATGCATCATCATTTCATCGTGCTCTACTACCACAACCGTATTTCCAAGATCACGCAATTCTTTTAATACTACTATCAGCCGTTGCGTGTCTCTTGAATGTAACCCTATTGAAGGTTCATCCAGTATATACAACGAGTTGGTAAGATTGCTGCCCAGTGATCTCGTTAACTGAATCCGCTGGCTTTCACCTCCGCTTAATGAATTTGCCAACCTATTTAAAGTCAGATATCCGAGGCCAACATCTATTAAGGTTTTCAGCCGCATGTTGATCTCTGTAATGATCCTTTTGGCAACCTGTCTTTCATGTTCGGTAATATCAATGTCGATAAACCATTTCGCAAGTTCTTTTACGGGCATCTGGCAAAGTTCACCGATATGTTTTCCGCTAACCTGCACATACAATGCTTCCCTGCGTAAACGAAATCCGTTACAGTCAGGACAAAGCGTGCGGCCTCTGTATCTCGATAACAGCACACGGTATTGAACCTTGTATAAATTCCTTTCTACTTCTTTGAAAAAATCGTCGATCCCCGGAACTGCTGAATTACCTTTCCATAACAGATCATACTGGCCTTTGGTAAGATCCATAATGGGCTTATGTATAGGGAACCCATACGATTTTGATGCTCTGATAAAATCATCTTTCCATTTTCCGAGCTTTTCCCCTTTCCATGGCGCTACCGCACCTTCATATATACTCAACCGTTTATCAGGTATCACAAGATCTTCATCAATGCCCAGCACCAGGCTGAAGCCTTCGCATGTAGGGCATGCTCCTACAGGATTGTTGAACGAAAACAGGTCCGGCACCGGCTCCTCAAACACAATACCATCAAGTTCGAACCTGTTTGAGAAATGCATTTTGATTTCTTCATTCACCAGCAGGAACATTTCACCTTCACCTTCATAAAAGCCCGTAGTAACGGAGTCGGCTATCCGATGCTTATCGTCTTCATCAAACTCTTTGATCACCAGCCTGTCGATTAAAACATAAGCATCTTTACCAGGCTTCCAGTTCTTTTTATATGCAGGAGCTTTTTCTTCGAGCATGTCTTCAATGCGAATGGTTTCACCGGAAACGTATAACCTTGAAAAACCTTTTTGCATTAATATATTGAGCTCTTCAGAAACATTACGGTTAATATGCTGCCTGAAAGGCACCAGCACAAGCACTTTATCATTAATTTGAAGTCTTATAAGCGCCTCAACTACATCGGCCACATCATCCTTTTTTACCTGTCTTTTAGATATAGGTGAAATCGTTCTTCCGGTTCTTGCAAATAACAGTCTCAGGTAATCGTAAATCTCCGTCATACTTCCTACAGTAGACCGTGGAGTGCGTGTGATTACCTTTTGCTCTATGGCGATTGCCGGGCATAGTCCTTTGATATAGTCTACATCCGGCTTAACCATACGCGCCATAAACTGCCTTACATATGCACTCAGGCTTTCGGCATATCTGCGCTGGCCTTCCGCAAATAAAGTATCAATGGTTAACGATGATTTTCCTGAACCTGAAACGCCCGTTACAACTACAAGCTTATTACGCGGTATTTCAGCCGTAACATTTTTTAGATTGTGTACCCTGGCCCCTTTGATGAGAATGGAATCTTTTGCTTCACCGTTGCCGTTACTCTGTTTTACTGTTCGCTTTTTTGTGGAAATGGCCATAATTGAGTCTGCAAAAATATTGCGCCACAACGAATACTAAGTATAAATATTTAGCAAGCATCAACAATTCCTATAAAAGAATTGCTAAAGTTTGGAATTTTCACCAAAGTGTCTATCTTTAGATGGTAATTTGTCTTACGAAGCAAAAAAACAGACAGCCTATAGATTACACTCTTCTACTCAAGAAAAACCAAGTTCACTCTTAGAATCCTATAAATAATATCCTATCACCTTCAAAAACTGTAGAAGTTTTATGAATTCCTCTTTACGTACGAAAACTGACCATGAACTCATCCAGAATTTTCAGGATGGAGATTTAAACGCTCTTGAAATTCTTGTGCTCCGACACAAAGACAAAATGTATACATCAATACTTTTCCTTGTTAAGGACAAGTACCTTGCTGAAGACATTTTCCAGGACGTTCTTATTAAAATCATTGACACCATCCGCGGCGGCCGTTACACAGAAGAAGGTAAGTTCCTTCCCTGGGCAATGCGTATTGCTCACAATCTTTGTGTCGACCATTTCAGGAAAGTAAAACGCACACCATCAATCAAAACAAGTGATGACCGCGACATTTTCGAGGTGATCAACTTTACTGAAGAAGGTGCTGACGAAAAAATGATGAAGCGTCAGAGCCATGAAAAGGTTCGCCAGATGCTTGAACTGCTCCCTGAAGACCAGCGCGAAGTGATCATACTTCGTCACTATGCTGATCTGAGCTTTAAAGAAATCGCGTCACTTACAAATTGCAGTATCAATACTGCGCTTGGAAGAATGCGTTACGGACTGATCAACCTGAGAAAAATGATGACTCAGAAAAAGATCGCCTTATAAAATCATATTCATTTTAGTAAGAACCCTCCTTTAAGGAGGGTTTTTTATTTTTATATTAATACGATCACCTTTAATAAGCGGCTGAAGGTTTTCCGCCACCTTCAAAAGCCTGCAATCCACATTTCAGCCACCCTGCAAACTCCTTCCCCGATGGTGTATATGACTTAGTCTTCGTCAGCACGAACTCATCTGGATGTACAATAGCATACTGCGGTTGAGAAACTTTGTTAAAATTCTCTGATTGAAATGTTGCCCACTTATCTCCTACGGTAACAATCTTCTTTTTCACCCCGTTCTTTGTTGTATACTCCACCTGGTCAGCAGCCGGCAGTAATCTTCTTTCATCTACATACAATGAAACAACAACAAACTTATTCTTCATTAGGTCAGTAACCGTTTCATCGGTCCACACATTTTCCTCCATCCTGCGGCAATTGACGCATGCCCATCCTGTAAAATCTATCAGCAATGGTTTATTCTCTTTCCGTGCCAGTGAAAGTGCCTGTTCATAATTCCTTAATGGCTCTACACCTTTTTCACAGTTTACCGGAGATGAATAAACGCTGTAACAGAGAGGAGGAGGAAATCCGCTGATCAGCTTCAGGTTTGCTGACGATGTATTTGTAAGGCCAGGAATGAAATATATTGTAGCGGCGCCAAATAGGAAAACAAATATCCATCGCACAGTACCTATTTTTTTAACCGGGTTGTCGTGCGGAAAACGAATCTTACCGAACAGGTAAAGAACCAGAAGAACACCTATAATAACCCATGCGCCGATAAATATTTCTCTCCTGATAATACCCCACTGCTCCACGAGATCGGCATTTGATAAAAATTTAATCGCCATTGCTATCTCAAGAAATCCGAGTACAGCCTTTACTGAAGTGAGCCATCCGCCGCTCTTTGGTAAAGAGTGAAGCCAACCAGGAAACATGGCGAATAAAGCGAATGGAAGTGCGAGCGCAAGACCGAACCCTGCAAGCCCGGCAGTCAGTGGCCACGCTCCTTCTGCTGCGGTGCCCACGAGCAATGATCCTAAAATGGGGCCTGTGCAAGAAAATGAAACAATGGCAAGTGTAAGTGCCATGAAAAATATTCCGCCTATAGTGCCCATACCAGACCTTGAATCGATCTTATTGGCAATCCCGCCAGGAATAACAATTTCAAAATATCCGAAAAATGAAATAGCGAATACAATAAAGATGACAAAAAATACAAGGTTAAGCCACACATTGGTAGAAATGTTATTTAATATCTCGGGATTAACATTGCTAACCAGGTGAAAGGGAATGCTGAATAGAGTGTAGATAAGAAAAATAAAAAATCCATATAGCATTGCATTCAACACTCCTTTTTTTCTGTTGTTCGTTTTCTTTGTAAAGAATGAAACGGTTAAGGGGATCAATGGAAAAACACAAGGTGTAAGCAATGCAATAAATCCCCCCAGTAATCCGAGAAAGAAAATGCTCAGCAGGCTTTTGCCTCCGGTATCTTCATCACCGCAATTATTAATCGGGTGATCAGGATCAAGGCTGTTGATTTTAATTCTCACCTTCGATTCAATACCTCCTTCAAGATTTACGGAAAACGAAAAAACGTTGCCCGGATAAAATTCATCTCCTTTTCCATAAGTGTACGAAAATTTTCCAAGCAGTTTGGCAGGCACCTCGTTGCTGAATCGTACGATCGCGGTGTATGTTGCGGGACCTTCATGAACATTAAACTTATTATTATCGAATAATTCGCTGGTGATTTGTTTAATATCACCTGAATCATTAAAAGTTTTATCCATTATGATGGAGGAGTCGAATTCAAGAGTAGTAGACGGCACATCACTGATCACCTCATTTGCTCCATACAGCTGCCATGAAGAATTACCTGATGTACTAAAACTAACTGAATAAGTTTTGTTATCGATCTTTTTACTGGATACCTGCCATTTGTATAATGTAGAATCCTGAGCGGTTACATTAACAGAAATAAAAAAAAGAATAAAAAGAGCTGGGAGGTAAAGAAGTTTCTTTTTAAAAAACATATAAGTTTAATCAGGGTAAGCAGTTTGATTATAAAAGTCAACCATTAAAACTTAATAAAAAGAGAAAATAAAAATCATACTACTGTTGCCATACCGGTTTCAACTACTGACTTTTCAAAAAGTAAAGCCTTAAGTATTATCCTTCCATCTGTATTGTTCAGGGCTTGTGAACAGGCCCGTTCAGGATGCGGCATCATTCCAAATACATTTCTGTCTTTGTTGCAAATTCCAGCAATATTTCTTGTAGCACCGTTATGATTGGCTTCGGGAGTGATGTTTCCGTTTTTGTCACAATATTTGTAGATAACCTGGTTATTTGCTTCCAGTTCATCAAGCAGCTGGTCGTTTGCAAAGTAACGTCCTTCACCATGTGCAATAGGTATCTTCAGCGGAGAATCGGAGCCAACACCTTTTAGGTACGTATTCTTGCAAAGGAACTGCTGATTTACATTTCTTACCAGCACGCCTGGTAATAAATGCGCCTCGCATAATATCTGGAAACCATTGCATACGCCGAGCACCTTGCCACCATTCTGTGCAAAGCCTGTCACACTCTGCATCATGGGGCTGAACCTGGCAATAGCGCCGCAGCGCAGGTAGTCGCCATAAGAAAATCCTCCCGGAAGTACAATGCAATCGTCAGTATTAAACATACTGATGTCTCTATCCTTATGCCACAACATAATTACTTCCTGGTTAAGATCGTTCTGAAGAGCTTCCTGCATATCCCTGTCACAATTTGAACCAGGAAAAACAACTATTCCGAATTTCATCAGTGCCTGTGTTTTTGCGAAGTTACGAATTTACATGCCTACGTGCCAATAACCCATGTATATGGCATACGCGAACGTGATCCAGTGCAATACAACAGGTAAAATGCTTTTGTTGGGATAAAAATAGGTGGCTGCATGAAAAGCTGCCAAAGGCATTAGTCCAAACATCCAGTTAACATAATTAACACCGCCATTCACAAGTATAACAAAAATCGACATAATAAGGAACAATAACAGCAGGCTCCACCCCTTTCTGATCTGTATAAGCATTTTGTTAAGATTCGTCTGAACAAAATAACCTCCTGAAATAAAAGGCAACACCAGCAGTATAATGCTTACAGTGATAAATATGGACGATGGCATTGCCGGAAAATCAAAAGTGAATGATGGCACCAGGAAATTCCAGTTCCATTTATTGGTGAACAGCGGTTCGAGCACAAGAAAATAATACGGTGTTGTAAAGCCCAAAAAAGCAGTTAACCATTCCCTTACCCTGAATGGCCTCATGATAAATAATGTAAACGGTATCATCAATACATACACAAATGCGGGTTGATACAGCAATGTGACCAGCCCCATCATAACACCAATATTGAAAATAGCACCAAGAGGTTTGTTGCTGTTATACAAATTGATCATCCTGTAAAACATTAGTATGAGAAATGTGTTGATGATCAGTGGCGGTGAAAAATAGTTCCACTCGACAAATAACGACGACAGCAGCATATATGCCATTCCCGGAAGATAGTTGGGCCTGGGCAGCATTTTCTGGTCAATGAAAACCCTGTTGATAAGTGACGACTGGATATACAGCAACAGAAATGCAATGATTCCATATACAAAATCTGGCAGATGCAATGCATCCAGAAAACGAAGCAATAAATTATACAGGTAATGATCTTCCGCCTGCCTTATTGGGGGCGATGGCCTCAACAGAATCCCGAATTTCAGAACGAGACCGTACACTAACAACAATAAATTATTCCCCGGATTTTTTTGTCGGAAGATACCTACCACTGCCTGTCTTTTAGAAATCTATTTTAGCGAAAATAAGATAGTTCCTGAATTGACATGGCATGATAATACTTCTTGCGCTCACCTGTTTTCCAAAACGCGGCATGAATTCAATATTCCTGTCCAGGTTTCTGAACGTAGGGTAACGTGTTATTCTGCCATCTGCATTTACACTCTGGTCATTCAGCAGCAACGTTCTTCGTTCATATAAGTTAAAAAGAAAGTGAAGTTCGCCACCGGTGTTCATCACCTGGTGTGAGATCATTCCATCAGTCTGATCGTCGAACTGGCTCTTTGGTATAACATTGCTCCATTCAAGACTGTCAAGTTTATTGAACGATAGGAGAATTATATTTTCTGCATGGTATCTTGTTGCCTGGCCACCCCATCTGTTCCACGGTACCCCGAAGGTGTTATAATAGTACGGTGAATAATAGTAAGCATTGTAAGGAGACGACCAGGGGTTGTTCCAGCCCATATAATCCCAGCGGTTGAACGGATTACCTCCTCCCCTGGATGAAGTGTACATCGATTCTGCAGTGATAAGATAACCGCCGTCTTTTCTTACTATGATATTTTTAATAAAATAATCATTGAATGCAATCCGGAGGTTCGCATCCTGTCCCTTCGCCTGTGAACGCAGATCATCATTAAACGACAAGATCCTTTCCCTGAAAACGCTCGATGACCCTCGGTCCCACGTTACTGTATAAAGGCCTTCTATGTTACCGCGTTTTTGCTTATAGTATAAGGCAGAAAAAAGATAACGGTGATTAGTATTGTCAACTTTGATCTTTACGTCATCCAGTACCCTGTCGCCAGTTTTAAGATCATATACGGAAAATGCTGTTCCATCAGGGTCTTTTGTAACCAGGCTGAGGTTGGTAATAAATTCTCCTCCTCCCTTCCTCACAAATTTTCCAAATACAAGGCCCCCTTCATTATCGAGCAGAAAATCGGTAAAGTAATCATTCTTCTCCTCCATCGCAAGATTCAGCTGATGCTTTGGCGACTTCTGGTGTAATGTTTCATCGAACAACAGTGTGGTGAATACGAAACTCTTCTGGTTGCGGCTGTTGATCTTGAAGATCATGATCTGCTTCTTGTCGTCGCTGTACACCGTTGTATAAATTTTATTACTTGCGGCCCATCCTATCCGCGTTGTATCGAGCTCCAATGGTTTTGCCATTGGTTTTCCCGCACTGTCTATCCTGGTGGCCATGCAGTAAACGATACTCTTCTGCTGGTATTGGTAAATCATCCAGGCATGGTCGGGATAAGTTATAAAATCCACATTTATCCAGCGCTCGTTATTAGGATTCAGATCATTTTTGCCGATCATTCTCATGTCGCTTGCGTAAACGGACATCAAATGCTCATTCCTGTTATTTTTGTACACCAGGTAGTTACTGCCTATTTTTCCCAGAATATCAAAATTGGTGCGTTTGTTATCATCGCGCTCAGGTTCTGAGTATGAAATTTTCTGGGCCGAAGCAGTAAAAAAGGTGACCGCGGCAAGAATCTGTAGTATCTGTAATTTAAAATTCATGTATACTTTTTGCTCAAATGAAGTTATGAGAAATAGATAATGTAACGTGCTGTCTGCTAGACATTAAAGGATTTTTAAGATAAATTATTTTTTACTTATAACTTTGGTCCTGTGGGCAAAAGCATGAACAAAGTTACCGCAGCCGGGCTCTTAATCGCATTAGGCATTATTTACGGTGATATCGGAACTTCTCCTCTTTACGTTTTCAACGAAATAATAGGGAATCATCTTATAAACGAACGCCTCATTATAGGTGCATTGTCCTGCATTATCTGGACGATTACCCTACAAACCACAATTAAATACGTGGTTCTCGTCCTTCGGGCAGACAACCGGGGTGAAGGAGGAACTTTTGCTTTATATGCGCTGGTGAGAAGACGCAAGCGATGGCTGGTTTATCCGGCTATGTTAGGCGGTGCTGCACTGCTCGCTGATGGAATTATTACGCCACCCATTTCAATCACTTCAGCAGTAGAAGGTTTACGGGAGCTGCCTGGTATGCGTACGCTTGGGCAGGCCGACAACACGATTGTTATAATTGTCCTCAGTATACTGGCTGCTTTTTTCTTTCTTCAGCAATTTGGAACTGCTTCAATTGGAAAACTGTTCGGACCAATCATGTTTATCTGGTTCACCATGCTTGCAGTGCTGGGCATATATCACCTTTTTGATGATCTAAGCATTTTTAAAGCGGTTAATCCTTATTATGCGATCGATTTTGTAACAAATTATCCTGGTGGATTCTGGCTTTTGGGAGCAGTTTTCCTCTGTACAACAGGAGCCGAAGCTTTGTACTCAGATCTGGGCCACTGCGGCCGAAGCAACATCCGTATTTCATGGGTATATGTGAAAATCTGCCTGCTCCTTAACTATTTCGGACAGGGAGCATCCCTGCTGGCACATAATGATGGCCGTTTCATAACACCACAGGTAAAAGCAGAACTAGGTATCAATGCATTTTTCGATCTCATGCCTCAATGGTTCATCATACCAGGTGTGGTGATCGCTACTACCGCGGCTATCATCGCGAGCCAGGCGATGATCTCAGGATCTTTTACATTGATCAGTGAGGCGATCCGGCTCAACCTTTGGCCGAAATTAAAGATCAGGTACCCTTCTGAAGAAAAAGGACAGCTTTTCATACCGGGCATCAACGTGATGCTCTTCCTGGGGTGTGTGGGAATGGTATTATACTTTAAGGAGTCGAGCAGAATGGGAGCTGCCTATGGTTTGGCGATAATTGTAACAATGATCTCAACCACCATTCTGTTTTCCAATTTTATGGTCGCGAAAAGAGTGAACCAGGGGCTCATTTATACTTTCCTGATTTTATTTTTCATTGTGGAATTTGCCTACCTCGCGGCATTAATGCAGAAATTTACGCATGGCGGTTACATAACCCTTATTATCGGGGGATTGATGTTCTGCGTAATGTACATATGGTTCCGCAGCAGGCGCATCAAGAACAGGTATGTTGAATTTGTACGGCTTGAGCATTATGTACCTCAGATACAGGAACTGAGCAACGACAGATCGGTACCTAAATACGCTACTCACCTTGTTTACCTGACCAGTGCCAACAATCCGAAAGAAATAGAGCATAAGATTATCTATTCCGTACTCAATAAAAAGCCAAAACGATCAGACATTTACTGGTTCGTACACGTTGATACAATGGATGATCCCTATACTTCCGAATATAAAGTGGATCATATTATTCCGAACGACATCATAAGGGTTGAATTCCGCCTGGGTTTCCGCGTGGAGCCCAAGATCAACCTAATGTTCAGAAAAGTAGTGGCCGACCTTGTCGCCAATAAAGAAGTGAATATCACCAGCAGGTATGAATCGCTTGAAAGAAATAATGTAGTAGGCGATTTTCAGTTTATCGTGCTTGAAAAATATCTTAGCCAGGATAATGAACTTCCTTTCGGCGAAAGGGTGATCATGAAATTGTATTTCTGGTTTAAAGAAGTGAGCCTTTCAGAAGAAAGAGGATTCGGCCTGGACACGGCAAATGTTACCGTTGAAAAGTTCCCGCTGATAGTAGCACCGGTTGCCGGACCATCTATGAAGAGGATCTTTAATGAAGGAGAGTAATGTTGCCTGTTATAGGTATCACTTCGCCCTTATCTTTTTTGATCTTTTCCGGAATGAAGGACGTTATCCACCAGTAACATCTTAATTGAGCTGAATGATATTCTGTAAGTATAAAATAGAAGTAGGGATAAGTGAATTATTGGGCAAACTGCACTCGCAAGCGCTTTTTACTTCTGCCCTTTGACTATTCCTTCAAACTCACACCAGATTTACCCACCTTCAGCTTATACCCGACTCCTGTTTTCACTGCAAAATTCTCCTTACCATGACTTACAGAAAAACCAAAGCACACAGGAAAATCATGATCACTTACTGCATCACGGATAATTTCTTCCGCACTTTGACCAAAGGGCCGTTCAGTATCTTTCATATCTGTAAGTCCGCCAACTATTAACCCTGCAAGTTTTTTAAACTTTCCCGCGCGTTTTAACTGGTACATCATCCGGTCGATATTATACAGGTATTCACCTACGTCTTCAATGAATAAAATTTTACCTTTTGTTTTGATGTCTGAATCAGTACCTACAGCATGAGAGAGCAATGCAAGGTTTCCTCCTATCAGTTCACCCACTGCTTCACCCTTCTTATTAAACGGATGAACATCGGACTGATAAGAGATTTTTCTTCCCTCAAGTACTTTTCGCAGCGATATTAAATATTTATTATGCTGCTCCGGGTCGTTGAATGCGCCGGCCATCGGACCATGCAAACATGAAATGCCGTAGTTGCTGTAAATGTGATTAAGCAGTATAGTCACATCACTGAATCCGATGATCCATTTAGGCTGATCAATGAATTTTTTAAAATCAATTTTATCAACAATGCGGGTTATACCATATCCGCCGCGTGCACACATAATTGCCTGCACGCTTTTATCATCCATCATCTGCTGAAGGTCATGCAATCTTTCTTCATCAGTCCCTGAAAAATAATTTAATGAAGCTGAACCAACAGTGTTTCCGACTTTTACCTGGTAGCCCCATTGCTGCAATGTTGTGAGGCACGATTCAACTTTTTCCGTGGACATGTAACCGCCGGGACAAACCAATCCGATGGTGTCGCCGGGTTTTAGATATGGAGGAGTGACGATCATAATATTTTCACAGAATTTCTTCAACTATGCTGGACTGCTGGTTAATATTCATGCGGTAACGGGCACCACACTTAAGAGCGAAATTATTTTTCTGGTGGCCTACAGGAAAATCAAAGCAAACCGGATAATTGTAGTCCTTCAGTTTATCCAGCACGATTGATTGCAGGCTGATACCGAATTCTTCACCGGGATCGTCAGGTTTTATTTTAAAGCCTCCCACAATCAATCCTTTAAGTCCTACCAGTTTCCCTGTTCTTTTAAGGTTCCAGAACATCCGGTCGATGCTGTAAAGATATTCTCCAGTGTCTTCAACAAAAAGGATCTTACCATTTGTATACAGATCAGAAGCAGTGCCCGACAGGCTTTCAAGTGTTTTGAGATTGCCTCCTGTAAGAATGCCTTCCGCTGTACCGGTTTTATTATAAGATGAATGAACAAGCGGGTATTTAACAGGCAATCCGGAAAGTGCATTTCGGATGGAAAAGATTGTTTGCTTCTGCAGGTCATCTGCCATGTTCCAATCGTCCGGGAAACTGTTGCACATCTTTGAATGAATGCTTGCAATACCCAGGTTTTTATTAAGGTGTGAATGCAGGATCGTTACGTCGCTGAATCCAATGATCCATTTGGGCCGCTGCACGAAATTTTTGAAATCGAGCTTGTCTATAATCCTGATTACGCCATAGCCACCTCTTGCACACATGATTGCAGCAAGAGACGGATCATCCAGCATCATCTGCATGTCTTTGATCCTTTCATCATCCGTTCCTCCAAATCCGAAATTTCTTTTACCGATCGTGTTGCCAATATTTATTCTGAATCCCCATGAGGTCATCTGTTGAATAGAAGGTTGTATGTCGTTTAACGTGATGTATCCGGCCGGTGAAGTAATGCCAATCGTATCACCGGTTTTCAAATATGGTGGTATTACCGGCATAAGCTGAACATTCTTTTGTTTTTTTATGGAAGGCAGGAAAGTGCTCATCCCAAAAATGGAGGAAAGAAAGTTTTTTCTGTTCACAGGGATAAATTTAAGGAGAAGGGAGATGGAACAAGGAAGAAGTTGTGAGGAAAAATGTGACTGATTACACCTTCCCTGTGCCTTCTGCCTTCTGCCTTATCTTTGCCGCCATGGATTACAAAAGAATACTGGTTACAGCAGCGTTACCCTATGCGAACGGCCCCATACACATAGGGCACCTGGCAGGATGCTACCTGCCGGCCGATATCTATGTGCGTTATCAGCGTGCGCGAAAAAGAGACGTGAAGCTGATCGGAGGAAGTGATGAACACGGTGTGCCGATACAGATCAGAGCAATGAAAGAAGGAATAACCCCGCAGGAAGTAGTGGATAAGTATCACACAATGATCAAAGACAGCCTCAGCCGTATGGGCATATCGTTCGATATATATTCACGCACCACAAATAAAAATCATCACGAAACGGCTTCGGCTTTTTTTACAACACTTTACGACAAGGGACTGTTTGAGGAAAGAGAAACAGAACAGTTTTATGATGAAAAGGCTAAACTATTCCTGGCAGACAGGTACATTACCGGCACATGCCCTGTATGTTCAAATCCGAATGCATTCGGCGACCAGTGCGAGAGATGCGGTTCATCACTGAGTCCTGAACAATTGATCAATCCACGGTCAACATTAAGCGATGCAGTGCCAGTGAAAAGAAAAACAAAACACTGGTATTTTCCATTGCAGAATTATGAACCATGGTTGAAACAATGGATACTTGAAGGTCATAAAGAATGGAAAAATAATGTGTACGGACAATGCAAAAGCTGGCTGGACAATGGTTTACAAGCCCGCGCAATGACCCGCGACAGCAACTGGGGTATCAAAGTTCCATTGCCGGATGCAGAAGGAAAAGTGCTGTACGTATGGTTCGACGCTCCGATCGGATATATAAGCGCAACAAAAGAGCTTACTGAACAGTGGGCAGATTACTGGTGCAGCGAAGACACAAAGCTTGTTCATTTTATTGGTAAGGATAATATCGTTTTCCACTGTATTATATTTCCCTCGATGCTGAAGGCGCATGGAAATTTTGTGCTGCCAGATAATGTTCCGGCAAACGAATTTTTAAATATTGAGGGCGATAAAGTTTCCACAAGCAGAAACTGGGCAGTATGGGTGCATGAATATCTGAAAGATTTTCCTGAGCAGCAGGATGTGCTGCGTTATGTGCTGTGTAGTAATGCACCTGAAACGAAAGACAACGATTTTACCTGGAAAGATTTTCAGGAAAGAAATAACAGTGAACTGGTTTCCATTTTCGGAAATTTCATCAACAGGGCAATGGTGCTGATGCATAAGCTTACGAAAGGAAAAGTACCGCCCCTGCATGAAGATATGATGGATGATAGTGACCATGCTCTGATCAATGACATCGCCGGGGCGAAAATAAATATTGAGAATTATCTTGAAACATACCGTTTCAGAGATGCCCTCTTTGAAGTAATAGACCTTGCACGCAAGGGAAATAAATACATGCAGGATAAGCAGCCATGGATCGTTGCAAGGCAAGTTGAGGCAGATCCTTTAAAGCAAAAATCAATAGACAATTGTTTACATCTATGTCTTCAGCTGAGTGCCAACCTGGCGATATTTATCAATCCGTTCCTTCCGGGAACGGCCATAAAAATATTGCACATGCTGAAGGTGGTTGAAAAAATACTTGATTGGGAAAATGGCGGCAAAATAAAATTATTAAGTGTCGGATATACTCTACGGCCTCCTCAATTACTGTTTCGTAAAATTGAAGATGAAGAAATACAAAAGCAAATGGAAAAATTAAGATCAGGCGGCGAAGCCGCAGCTCAGGTGGCTGAGGGTGGTAAGCAGGCAGAAGCCACATCAGCAACTACACCTGTTAAGCAGGAGATCAACTATGATGATTTTGCCAGGCTTGACTTTAGGACAGGTAAAATACTTTCTGCAGAAAAAGTTGAGAAAGCTGATAAGCTTTTAAAGCTCGAGATAGACCTGGGTTTTGAAAAACGCACAGTTGTATCGGGTATAGCACTGCATTTTAAACCTGAAGAAATTGTTGGCAGGCAGGTAGTGGTGGTAGTTAACCTGGCGCCACGAAAAATGAAAGGCATAACCAGTAATGGAATGATACTGATGGCTGATGATGGCGGAAAGCTTCATTTCATCAGCTCCGGAGATGATGTGAGCGCGGGAGCAGTGGTGAGTTGATTTTGACCTCTAACTATAATATACTATCTTCTCCTCCTATGTCTAAACGCATCATTAAAAAAGTTGCTGTACTTGGCAGTGGTGTTATGGGATCCAGGATAGCCTGTCATTTTGCCGGCGCCGGCATTCAGGTGATTCTGCTCGATATGGATGCTAAGCTTGCAGCGGATTCTTTGTCCATTGCAGTTAAATCAAATCCTTCTCCGGTTTATTCAAAAAACGCGCTGAAACTTATTACTACCGGCAGTTTTACGGCCAATATGAAAGATGTAGCGTTATGCGACTGGATCCTGGAAGTGGTGGTCGAGCGGCTCGATATCAAACAACAGATATTTGAAGAGGTTGAAAGATACAGGAAACCTGGAACGCTGGTCACTTCAAACACATCTGGCATTCCTATCCACATGATGATGGAAGGGCGAAGTGAAGATTTTAAAAAACATTTTTGCGGCACTCACTTTTTCAATCCACCAAGATATTTGCGTTTGCTCGAGATCATTCCTACGGCATCTACAGATCCGTCAGTTACAGAATTTCTTATGCACTTTGGTGATCTGCGCCTCGGCAAAACCACCGTATTGTGTAAAGACACCCCTGCGTTCATCGCCAACAGGATTGGAGTGTATGGCATAATGTCGATCTTCCGCCTGTTGGAAAAACTTGAACTTACCATTGACGATGTTGATTCACTTACTGGACCAGTAATTGGCCGACCTAAATCCGCAACATTCCGTACGGCAGATGTGGTAGGGATAGATACACTGGTAAAAGTCGCAAAAGGCGTATATGATAATTGCCGTGATGATGAAGCCAGGGATACATTTATTATTCCCGCGTGGCTGCAGCAGATGATAAGCAATAAAAGGCTCGGCGATAAAACCGGTGAAGGTTTTTATAAGAAAATAAAGGGACCGCAGGGAGAAAAAGAAATTCTTACTCTTGACCTTGCATCTCAGCAATATCAGCCTAAAAAGAAAACAAAATTCGCAACGATAGAAACAGCAAAAGCTGTTGATAACCTTGGTGCAAGGTTGAAAATACTTGTGCAGGGAACTGACAAAGCAGCAGAGTTTTACAGGCTTTTCCACTACGGTTTATTTTCTTATATATCGCACAGGATTCCTGAGGTAAGTGATCACCTGTACCAGGTAGATGATGCAATGATGGCTGGCTTTAACTGGGAAATAGGTGCTTTTGAAAGCTGGGACGCAATGGGTGTACACGGCACAGTCAAAAAAATGAAGGAAGCAGGATACGCTGTTGCTCCATGGGTGGATGAAATGTTGTCAAAAGGTGTTACATCATTCTATAAAGTAGAAAAGGGTAAGCGTTTATGCTACAGCGTTAGTACAGGCACATATGCCGTTATTCCCGGAGAACAGGTGTTCATCGTAATGAAAAACTTCGAAAACAGCATCATATGGCAGAACAACGCCTGCAGGCTTTATCATCTTGGCGATGATGTTACGGGGCTTGAATGGTACACTAAAATGGGTACCATTGGCGGAGAAGTGCTCGAAGGAATTCAGCGCTCCGTTGCCATCACTGAAGAAAAATACAAAGGACTGGTTATCGGCAACGAAGGCCAGCATTTCAGTGCCGGTGCTAATGTAGGAATGATATTCATGTTTGCCGTTGAACAGGAATTTGACGAACTAGACATGGCAGTAAGGATGTTTCAGCAAACTATGATGCGCGTACGTTATTCCTCTGTTCCGGTAGTGGTTGCCCCCCATTCACTTATGCTGGGAGGCGCGTGTGAGCTGGCCCTTCATGCGGATAAACTTTGTGCGTCCGCAGAATCATACATAGGTCTGGTAGAATTGGGTGTTGGCCTGATTCCTGGTGGCGGCGGCACAAAAGAATTTGTAATGCGTGCGGCCGATGAAATGCATGAAGATGAACCGGAGACTATTACCTTAAAAAACAGGTTCCTTACCATAGCAACTGCAAAAGTTTCCACTTCTGCCGCAGAAGCGTTTGATCTTGGCATATTAAGAAAAGGAAATGATGAGATTGTAATGAATCAGATGCGAAGGATTTCAGAAGCAAAGCGTTCAGTAATTGAAATAGCAGAAAGTGGTTACCAGACTCCCGTTCAGAGATATGATATTAAAGTGCTGGGGCGTTCGGCGCTTGGTGCATTATATGCAGGTATCAACGGTATGTGGCGCGCAGGTTATGCAACTGATCATGATGCTCTGGTAGCAAAAAAGCTCGCATATGTTATGTGTGGAGGCGACCTCAGCGAACAAAACATTGTAAGCGAACAATATTTGCTTGACCTGGAACGTGAAGCTTTTTTAAGTCTTTGCGGTGAAAAGAAAACGCTTGAAAGAATTCAGAGTGTGTTGAAAACAGGCAAGCCGGTAAGAAATTAAGTATGGGCGAAGCCGAACTGCATAAAACAAGTGGCGAGCTGATCATCCGTTCGGTATTTTATTTTTATGGTGATGCTTCTAACCAGTTTTTAGCGGAAAAAATAGCTTCAGATATCAGCGTACACTGGAACGAGCCTGAATCTTCAGTATTCATACGACGTAAAAACTACAGGGTTATCTTTGACATCAAAGGATATCATGATCCATCATTGTTACCGGAAACCGTTTGGTACAATGATGACCAGCGGATGAATTATTTCAGGCTGGAAAATTACGCGGTTGGAAATATTTCATTTGTAGATGGCATCGGCTCAAACACCGGATACTTCAAGCTCGATAATCTTTTGCAAACTTCAACAACCGCCGCACATGAGTATGGGCATACTATCGGTCTCGTACACCCGAAATTATTGGATATCCGCGGAGGCAAACTTCCAGGCATTATGTATCCCAGGGGCACGATCTGCGATCCGCCTCTTCAGTATATTACTGACGCAATGCCCGGTGATCACGGAGGATTTCTTGATCCAAAAAACAGAAGGGTGTTTGATTCAGATATACAGGCGCTGCAGCTTCACAAACTTGAATTCAATGAGCATGGCGTTGCAAGGCTCGGTGAATTCTCAAGCCTTTATCACGAGCGGCATGACGAAGAAATCAGCTGACTCTTACCAGGTCATTGATTGCAGCATCAGCTGTGGGATAAATAAAATTAAATCCGGCTTGCCTGATCTTAGTATCGCTAAGTGTTGCGCTTTTTAATACTTCTATGCTCATTTCTCCCAACACCAGTTTAAGTGCGAATTCAGGCACATGAATCGGGATAAATGGCCTTCTTCGTGCTCTTCCGATCTTCAGCATCAGTTGCTTGTTTGTGATGGTTTCCGGCGCAGTGGCATTATAAGGTCCATTAAGATGTTCCATCTCTACTCCTGCGATGTATAAACGGCAAAGATCGTCTATATGGATCCAGCTGATCACCTGGTTACCATCACCTAATATCGCGGCCACACCTGCTTTGAATGGCTTATAAAATTCTTTGAATGCACCACCCTGATTACTGAAAACAATTCCCGTCCTTAACAATACGAGTCTTTTTCCAGCATTAGTAACAGGTCTGATACTTTCTTCCCATAATTTGCACGTACCGCCCAGAAAATCATCTGAAGGAGGATCCGTTTCAATAAATGGATGGCTTGCCTTCTTCTTATCAGGACCATACCATCCCATTGCAGACGCACTGACAACTGTTCTGACTTTGTTTTTCAATTCAGTAAGCGACTGAACGATCAGGTTACCGGAAAGTATCCGGCTATCACGTATTTCCTTTTTGCGTTTGTCGGTCCACCTCTTGTCAGCCACACCTGCACCTGCGAGGTGAATGATGTGATCAGCCTGACCGATAGCTTCGACATCTATGAAAGATCTTTTATGATCCCATACCGCATAGGAGACATTTCCATTGGGTTTCTGTTGTTTTCTTGAAAGGATGATTACTTTATATCCTTTTGAAGTGAGCAAAGAAGTAAGCGCTGTTCCTACCAAACCGGTTCCTCCTGTTATCAGTATCGTTTGCATAATAAGTATGTGGCATCAAATTTTAAGATATTATTTTAACAAAATGTGCTTAATGTTGCCATTGGTTAATAAATAATTACAAATGAAAAAGATCATATACATCGCAGGATTATTTATCACGTTTACAATTCTCACAACTAGCTCCTCTGCACAATTACGTAAAATACCAGCAGAAGTAACAAACGCTTTTCAGGAAAAATATCCGGAAGCAAAAAGTGTTGAATGGAGGGATAAACTTTCAAGCTTTACAGCAAGTTTCCAGCTCGACAGTACAACTTATTTAGCGCAGTTCAGCAATAAAGGAGAGTGGGAAAATACTGAAGAGGCCATAGATGAAAGCGAACTTCCAGAGGAAGTTAAAAATGGCTTTGGTAAAAGTAGATATACTGACTGGAATATGGGACGGGTTACTAAGATACAGCTGCCTAATGATGAATTGCAGTACAGACTTGAAGTAGCAAAGGGCGACATCAAAAAGAGAAACCTGTTCTTTAATGAAGAAGGAAGAATGCTGAAGGACAAGCTAACGCTGTAGTCGGGAAACACGCAACAGTAAAGCGAATGCCTTTAATCATTAAAACATCAACTAGTATTAAAAGCCGCCGCAGGAGTATCGCCCCCCGGGGCGAAAATTTTTTTAGATGATCAGAATATTCGTATTAACCGTTACCTTATTTATTTCCAATTTTATTTATTCGCAATACGGTTACTGGCAGCAGCGTGTCAAATACACTATGGACATCAGCATGGATGTTAGTACGAATAAATTTACAGGAAAGCAAAAGCTTGAATACACAAACAATTCTCCGGATACTTTAAAAAAATTATTTTACCACCTTTACTGGAATGCGTTTCAGCCAAACAGCATGATGGATCAGAAAAGCCTTTACCTGGGTTCATTGCGTTTGAATAGCCAGCCCGACTGGGACTCCCGCGTGAAGGACCGCATTGCAAAGCTTAAACCTGATGAAACGGGCTACCAGAATATTTCATCACTTAAGATGAATGGCGAGAAACAGAAATTTACCATCCATGAAACAATCATGGAAGTTTTTCTAACAAAACCGATTCCCCCAAAAACTACGGCGACCATTAATATGGAATTTGACGCGCAGGTACCCTTACAGGTACGGCGCTCGGGAAGGGATGCCGCTAATGGTGTTCGTTACAGCATGGCGCAATGGTATCCTAAAATTTCAGAATACGACAAAAATGGATGGGATGTTACTCCATATGTGGAGCGTGAATTCTATGGCGTTTGGGGTGACTTTGATGTAACCATCAGCATAGATAAGAGCTACCTGATCGGCGGAACAGGGTATGTAATGAATGCGCAGGAAGTTGGATTTGGTTATGAAAAGCCTGGCACTAAAGTTACAAAGCCGGCAGGCAGCATTTTAAAATGGCACTTTAATGCACCTAACGTGCACGACTTTGTATGGGCTGCTGATCCTGAATTTAAACATGTGATCAAAAAAATAGCCGGTGGGCCGGAATTTCATATCATATATAAAACAGGCAAGGAAGAAATATGGAAGGAAATAAGCGAAACAATTGTTGGCGTGTTTCCCTTTATTGAAAAGAATTTTGGAGTTTATCCATATAAGCAATATTCAATTATACAGGGCGGCGATGGAGGCATGGAATATCCTATGGCCACACTCATCAATGGCCCCTCTCTTGGTACAACTTTCCATGAGTTTATGCACAGCTGGTACCAGGGTGTACTTGCAAATAATGAATCGTTGTATCCCTGGATGGATGAAGGTTTTGCTGAATGGGCTACTGATAGGGTACAGGACTATTATAATGAAGTAATTCAACGAAAAAAACTTGCCGACCGGCCTGGATCTATCAGAATTCTCGATTCTCTGGCAAGCGTATTACCAAAATATCATGCAGACGTATACAACTCTTATTATGCAACATGGAGATCCGGTCTTGAAGAGCCGCTCACTACTCAGGCAGATGAATACCAGAGCAGAACCGGATACTATCTGGGCGCATACAGCAAAGGAGCAATGTTTGTTTCACAGCTTGGTTATATCGCAGGCGATGAAACGCTTATTAAAATAATGCTGGAATATTACAAAGAATGGAAGTTCAAACATCCTGATGTGAATGACTTTTTACGTGTTGCAGAAAAAGTTAGCGACCTGCAACTCGATTGGTTCAAAGATTACTGGGTGAATACCACGAAGCACATTGATTATGGCATTGACAGTTTATGGGAAGAAGGAAACAAGACGCTGATTCGTATAAAACGGCATGGAGAAGTTCCAATGCCTTTAGATGTGCTGGTGAATTACAAGGATAACAGCAAAGAAATGCTGTATGTGCCGATGTATTTAATGTTCGGCGAAAAGCCTGTTGAAGATAAAACCATTCCAAGAACATCTTTTGCCGCATGGAAATGGACACATCCCACCTATGTCATTTCGGTGAATAAAAAGTTAGCTGCAATTAAAACGATTGAGATTGATCCATCGCAGAGAATGGCGGATGTTGAACGGAAAAATAATAAGCTGGATATACCTTTTTAAAAACGGTTATAATATCTTTCTAAAAATTACAAAGGCACATAAAGTATATATTTCTCTCTGAAAACCTCTTCAGGAAAAATTTCAAATATTTCCATAACTCTTGGTCTCGTTCCGCTTTCTGCTATTTCTTTCGACAGATCACCGCCTTTCAAACAAATTAAGCCATTAGGCACCGGCAACCCTTCTTCCTTCTCCCTTTTTCCTTCTTCCTTCTCCATTCTCCATTCTCTTCTCTGCCCTCTGCCCATCAACCCCTGCCCCCACTTCCACAGATCTCCAAGCGGCGCTACTGCCCGAGACACCACTACATCGAACTTTTTATTTTTAATGTCCTCGGCTCTCGTATGATGAGCAGTTATATTTTTTAAACCGATTGCATCTGAGACTGCCTGCACCACTTTAATTTTTTTTCCTATACTGTCAGCCAGGTAGAAATGAACTTCCGGAAAAAAAATAGCGAGTGGAATACCGGGAAAGCCGCCACCGGTTCCTATATCAAGCACATTCATTTCATCTGTTAAATTAAAAGCTGCTGCGATACTCAGAGAGTGAAGTATATGCTTATCATACAGGCTATCCTCATCCTTTCTTGAAATAACATTGATCTTACTGTTCCATTCCTTATATAAATGCTCAAGCGCCGCGAACTGTTCTATTTGTGCAGGAATAAAGTCGCTGAAATATTTGGTGATCAGTTCCAGGTTTTTTTTGGGTTTTTCCATAGTGCGGGAGCAAAGATGAAATAATAAAAAAACATCCATACATCAAACAGCCACCACCAGGGAAACAGATCTTTTTCATCAAGTTTCTCCATCGCTTTGTAATAAATCAGTGCCTGTGATAACAGTCGCACAACAAACACTGCACAAACCATGCGCCAGTCGAAGAAAAAAAGACAGGCAATAAAAAAGGGATAAAATAAAAAATGGGTGCTTGAATAAACACCCAGCAAAAATTTATGTACCGGCTTATAAAATTTACTTGTTGAATAATGCCGTCTTTTCTGGCGGAACCAGTCTCCGAAAGTTTTCTTTGGCTCCGACAATGTAAACGCGTCTTTATCAAGAACTACTCTTGTGTTACTGCCATTTGCAACCTTGTTGATGAAGAGATCATCATCGCCACCCGCAACATGATTGATGGAAGAAAATCCCTTGTTCTGAAAAAATAAAGTTTTCTTGTAAGACAGGTTCCTTCCTGCACCCATGTAAGGCATGCCTGATAAAGCAAAGGAAAGATATTGCAGAGCTGAATGGAAAGTTTCAAAGCGTATCAGTTTATTAAGCACTCCCGGCTTCCTGAAATATTTTCCATAGCCGAGTACCACTTCAGTTCCTTCATCATATCCATCCTGCATTTTCGTCAGCCAGAATTCACTTGCAGGCACACAATCGGCGTCGGTTAACAGAACAATTTCATGTTTGGACTCTTTTATTCCTATTGAAAGCGGATATTTTTTTCCGGGTATTCCAATCGCTTCCTGTGTAAGATTCACAATATGAAGATCCCTGAATGTTTTTTTGAACTCATCAAGCAGGTATTTTGTTTCATCCTGGCTGTTGTGATTAACAACAATTACTTCGCGTGTTGATGTGTACTCCTGCACAAGTATACCAGGTAAATTTTTAGCCAGATTAGCCGCTTCATCTCTTGCACATATTATAACGCTTACCGGATGCTGCTGTGATTTTACTTTAGTTTTTTGTTTAAAAAAAGATACGTGACGGAAGAGAAACCAATGATAAAGCACCTGAATGAAGGTGATCGAACACAACAAATAGAAAAGCATCCGCGAAAATAAGGATTTAGTACTTTTGCCGGTATGGAAGTGAATGATCTTTTAATTGACAACCTGGCTAAACTTTCTCATCTCAGCTTCAGCGATGAAGAGAAAAAAGAGATCAGGGCAGATCTTCAGGAAATGATCTCCTTTATAGAAAAGCTCAAGGAACTGAATACTGAAGGTGTTGCGCCGCTTCTGCATATGAGCAGCAACGTTAACATTCTGCGCGATGATGAGGTCCAGGGTTCTGTAAGCCGCGAAGAAGCTCTAAAAAACGCACCGCAAACCGACGGCACATTTTTCAAAGTGCCCAAGGTTATCAGGAAATGACTTTACACCCGATCATACATCTCGACGATATTCATAAAAGTTATTTTATGGGCCGGCAGGCTATTAATGTGCTGAAAGGAATATCGATCGACATACAAAAAAATGAATACGTGGCGCTCATGGGACCCTCAGGCTCTGGCAAAAGCACACTCATGAATATTCTTGGCTGCCTCGATTCTCCTACCAACGGAACTTATATCCTCAACAATCATGATGTAAGCAAAATGGAGGATGATGATCTTGCCGAAGTAAGGAATAAGGAAATTGGCTTTGTGTTTCAGCAATTCAATCTTCTTCCACGGATGTCAGCTCTCGAAAATGTTGCCCTCCCTCTCGTATATGCAGGAATTCCAAAAAAGCAAAGAACAGAACAGGCAATGGAAGTGGTAAAAAAAGTAGGCCTTGAAGACAGGAGTCATCATAAACCTAATGAACTTTCAGGCGGACAATGCCAGCGTGTTGCCATTGCCAGAGCGCTTGTAAACAATCCATCTATAATTCTAGCTGACGAGCCGACGGGAAACCTGGATAGCAAAACCTCACTTGAAATCATGGAGATATTCAATACAATACATGTGGGCGGCAATACAGTTGTACTTGTTACACATGAAGAAGACATCGCCAACTTTGCGAAAAGAGTGATCAGACTCAAAGACGGTCTTATTGAGAGTGATAAAATAAGAGAAATGTATGTCCATTAAGATCTATACAAAAACAGGCGACCTGGGTAAAACATCATTGATCGGTGGTACCCGTGTACCCAAGAGCCACCTTCGCATAGAAAGCTATGGAACCGTAGATGAACTTAACAGTTTCATCGGTTTTCTCGATGACCAGCTGACTGATGAAAGATCAAAAAAAACCTTAAGGGAAATTCAGGACCGCCTGTTTACAATTGGATCTTCACTGGCATGTGATCCGGATAAAGAACCAAAAATGAAACTTCCTGATCTGAAAGAAGAAGACATACAACTCCTCGAAAATGAAATTGATGAAATGAACAAAGTGCTGAAGCCAATGAAATCTTTCATATTGCCTGGTGGAAGCATGGCAGTTTCATCTGCACACATTGCGCGTTGCGTATGCAGGCGCGCGGAACGCAATTGTGTTAATATGCTGGAGCATGAAATGTTTATAGATCCGCTTGTTGTAAAATACCTGAACCGGTTAAGCGATCACCTGTTTATACTGGCGAGATATATAGCTCATTTATCAGGTGTAAGTGAAGCAGAGTGGAAAGCCAGGATTAATACTCGTCCTCATTGAAGAAAAAATCATCCTGGCTTGGATAATCAGGCCAGATGTCTTCAATCCCTTCATAAATTTCCCCTTCATCTTCCAGTTCCTGCAGATTCTCTACAACTTCAATCGGCGCTCCGCTACGGATAGAATAATCTATCAGCTCGTCCTTAGTTGCAGGCCACGGCGCGTCTTCAAGGTAAGAGGCTAATTCGAGTGTCCAAAACATGGTTGCGGATAATTTGCGCAAAAGTAACAGTAATGATGAAATATCAAAATCTTTCTTTGGATAAAGATTTTCCCTTAGCCGATGGTTTCCACGCCGTGTCAGGTCATTTTTCCATCCTTCATGTGTAAAACCCTGTCGCTCATTTTTGCCAGCTCTTCGTTATGAGTAACTATCAGAAATGTCTGGTGAAACTGGTTTCTCAGATCAAAAAATAACTGGTGTAGCTCACGGGCATTGCCCGAATCAAGGTTGCCGGTAGGCTCATCTGCGAAAATGATAAGCGGATCGTTAACCAGTGCACGGGCAACAGCCACACGCTGCTGTTCGCCTCCCGAGAGAGCGCCGGGCTTGTTATCCAGCCGGTTACCCAGACCAAGTGCTTCGAGTAATGATTTTGCCCTTATGGCTACGTCTTTCTTCTTATTTCCGTGTATCCATCCTGGAATGCATACATTTTCAATGGCAGAGAATTCTGGCAACAGGTGGTGAAACTGAAATACAAACCCGATGTTCTTATTTCTGAACGCTGCAAGTTGTTTATCGCTCAGGGTATTTATCTTATTATCATTGATAACTATACTTCCTTTCGCAGGTCTGTCGAGCGTACCAAGTATGTGAAGTAATGTGCTTTTACCCGACCCGGATGGACCAACAATACTAACGATCTCGCCTTTGTTCAGCGCAAGATCCACGCCTTTAAGCACTTCAAGCTGCCCGTAATTTTTATGAATATCCTTTGCTGATAGCATAGATTATTGTCCCGCTTTTTCCATGGCCTCAATAACACCCTGTGTTACGCCTGTATTGGAGAATCCGCCATCGTGAAACAGATTCTGCATGGTGACCATCTTCGTAAGGTCGCTGAATAGTGTAACACAATAGTCTGCGCACTGGTCACCTGAAGCATTGCCAAGTGGGCTCATTTTTTCAGCATACGTGATAAAACCGTCAAAACCCTTTACACCGCTTCCTGCTGTAGTACGGGTGGGTGATTGCGAAACAGTGTTTATTCTTACTTTATTTCTTATCGCATAATGATAACCGAAACTGCGGGCAACACTTTCGAGAAGAGCTTTTGCGTCGGCCATCTCACTGTAATCAGGAAAAACCCTTTGGGCAGCTATATACGTTAATGCAATTACACTTCCCCAATCGTTGATAGCATCCAGTTCCCAGGCAGTGCGAAGCACCCTGTGAAAAGATAAGGAAGAAATATCCAGTGTCTTTTGTGTAAAGCCGTAATCAAGTTCAGTGTAGTGTTTTCCTTTTCTCATGTTAAGGCTCATACCGACTGAATGAAGAACAAAATCAATTTTCCCCCCAAAATGCTTCATGGATTCTTCAAACAATTTTTTCAGGTCGTCCATGTTAACAACATCTGCTCCTATAACAGGGGCATTCACTTTTTCTGCAAGCTTGTTGATCTCACCCATTCTCAATGCCACCGGGGCATTTGTTAACACAAGCTGCGCACCTTCTTCATGACAACGCAATGCTGTTTTCCAGGCTATTGATTTCTCATCGAGTGCTCCGAAGATTATTCCTTTCTTTCCTTTAAGTAGGTTATATGACATACCCATTTGATTTATACAAAAATAAGATGTTCCCGTTGTCAGTTCGTAACCATTTCACGCGCATTCTCTATAGCTGCAGCAGTAGGCTTTTCTCCACTTAGCATTCTTGCTATGGCCGTTATTCTTTCATCACCTTCGAGATGCCTGATGTTTGTTCTGATCACATCATTTCTGGCATCCTTGTACACAAAAAGATGAGCATTCGCCCTGCCTGCTATCTGTGGCTGGTGCGTTATTGTAATTAACTGGCGCCTGACCGCCATCCCGCACATGATCACTCCTACCTGCTTTGCTGCTTCTCCTGAAATACCTGAATCTATTTCATCAAATATCAATGTAGGCAGATCCATGGATTCAGCTACAAGCGATTTTATTGAGAGCATCAACCTGCTTAATTCACCTCCTGAAGCCACCTTTCTTACCGGCTCGAACCTGTTGCTTTTATTAGCGTCGAATAAAAATTCAACATTGTCTTTACCATATGCGTCGGCGGTTTTCGGCTCTATTACAATTTTCAGCCTTGCATTCGGCATTCCTACCTGAACTAGCAACGCATTTACTTTTTCCACCAGTGGCCTTACCTGTTTATTACGTTTGTCAGATAATTTATCAGCAAGTTCATGAGCATCTTTCAGGAAAGCTGCTGTTTCGTTTTGCTTTTTAATGATCACGTCATCAATGTTCATTACTGCCTGCAACTTCTTATCCAGCTCGCTATGTATATCTTTCAGCTGTGCGGTAGTTTGCACACCATGTTTCTTCAATAATTTGTATCCTGTAGCTATTCGTTCATTCAGCTGCTCAATGCGCAGCGGATCGTAAACGATTTCGTCATTTATCTGGTCAACTTCATCAGCAATATCCTGGATCTCTATCTGTGCTGAATGAAGTCTTTTAACCAGTTCATCCAGTTTAGCATGATATTTTGTGAAAGCATCAAGCTGATGCTGAATGCTCTTCAGTTGTTGCACCAATGGCTCCTCGCCACCCGACAAAGATGCTCCTGCCTGCCCGAGGGCCGTTTTTATTGACTCTGCATTGTTAAGCACTTTTAATTCGGCATCCGCATCCTCCAGCTCATTATCGGCAAAGCCGGCTTCATCGAGCTCATCAAATAAAAACTTTTGATAGTCATATTCTTTATTGAATTTATTTTTCTCTTCTTGCAGGATGTGAAGTTCATCCTGTGCTTTCTTCCATTTAAAATAGGCTGACTGGTACTGCTGAAGCAAGGCACCATTAGCAGCAAGCGCATCAAGCACGTTGCGCTGGAACCCAGTATCTGAAAGGGAAAGAGTGTCGAACTGACGGTGAAGATCCACCAGCAGCGAGGTTACCTGTCGCAGCAATTCGAGGTTAACAGGTATATCATTTACAAAAGCCCGCGATTTGCCATTTACGGCTATCTCTCTTCTGATCAGCAGTTCACAGTTTTGCTCATCGCCTTCAAGATCGTTTTCACGCAACAGATTTTTAAGCTCTGTTTTGTTGTCGGCGCCAAATTTTCCTTCAACGATGCATTTTTTTTCACGGTTAAGCAGAACCGAAGTGTCGGCCCGGTCGCCAAGTATCAGGGATAATGCACCCATCAATATCGATTTACCGGCGCCCGTTTCACCAGTGATCACATTCAGGCGCGGTGAAAAATCAATACTGACCTCATCGATGATCGCGTAATTATGGATATACAGGTTCTTCAGCATATTGTAGTATGCAAATATAATATGCTGAACGCAGTGGGAACTACTTTACATCAATTGTATCGAAAAGGTCTCTGTCAACCAGGATCCTTCCGCAGTTTTCACAAACAATGATCTTTTTGCGTTGTTTGATCTCACTCTGGCGCTGTGGGGGAATAGCATTAAAACAACCTCCGCATGCATCGCGTTCCACCGGAACTACTGCCAGGCCATTGCGGTAGTTGGCGCGGATCCTGTCGTATGAATTCAGGAGGCGCTGTTCAACCTTCTCACGTGCGTCTGCTGACAATTTATTGAAGTGTCTTTCTTCTTTTTCTGTAGAAGCAATAATTTTTTCAAGTTCGCCTTTCTTGCCTGTAAGCACGGCTTCTTTCGCTGACAGATTTTTTTTCGCTTTGTCAAGACCAACTACTTTCTCAGCGATTTCTTCATTAGCGTCTTTAATATGTTTTTCAGCAAGCTTCATTTCAAGCTGCTGCATTTCAATTTCTTTGTTGATGGCTTCGAACTCACGGCTATTCTTTACATTCTCACTTTGCTTCTCGTACTTCTTTATCAGTGCTTCTGCTTCCTTGATGAGTTCTTTTTTCTGGTTGATGAATTCCTGGATACCGTTGATCTCTTCTTCTATCCGTGTCTGCCTCGCCTGTAAACCGGTGATCTCATCTTCGAGATCGCTCACTTCCATGGGAAGCTCACCTTTCAACACCTGTACTTCATCGATCTTGGATTCTATTTTCTGAAGGGAAACGAGAGATGATAACTTCTCTTCAACAGAATAATCTTTTACATTAGCCATATGTGTATGCCTTGTTTTTCGTTTATTTTCCTGTGAAATAATGTACCGGGTTGGTTCTTACCTCAGATTTCAGGACGGCAAAGGTAGGAAATTTCTGCAGCAAAAGCTCACTCAAAAGGTCCGTAGTGAACTGTTCACTTTCATAATGACCTATATCACACAACAGCATCCTTCCTTCCGCTCCAAAGAATTCATGATATTTGATGTCACCGGTAACATAAGCATCCACACCCCGACTCACTGCTTTGGGTATCAGGAAGCTTCCTGCTCCACCACACACCGCCACTTTTTTTATAACACGTCCGATTAAAGGGGTATGCCTGATAAACTCCTGGTTGAAACCTGTACTCAATATATTTAAAAATTCAGCATCTGTAACCGGTATGATGTCGCCGGTTAATCCCGATCCGGTTTCCTGATGCTCATTTGCCAGGTTCACCAGATCATACGCTACCTCTTCATATGGATGAGAATCAAAAAGAGCCTGAAGCACCTGGAATTTTTTATATTCAGGTATTATTACTTCTAACTTAATCTCATTCTCGTGCTGTCTAACCCCTATGGTACCGCTGTAGGGATCCGTTCCTACGGCAGGCTTAAAAGTTCCTGTACCTGGATGACTGAAACTGCATTCCGAATACCGGCTGATTTCGCCGGCCCCCGCAGTGAACAATGCATCGCGTACCCTTTCAAAATGTGATGGAGGCACAAACGTGTATAGTTTCTGCAGTAAATGCAATCTCGGTTCAAGCACCTTTCTGTTAGTTAACTGAAGCTTATCGGCGATTTTTCCATTTACACCATTTATAATATTATCCAGGTTCGTATGACAGGCGTATACTGCCACATCGTTTTTTATGGCAGCGATCACCGTTCTTTCAGTAAGATTATTTCCGGTTATTTTCTTTAAGCCTCTGAATATTAAAGGGTGATGCGCTATTATACAATTGCATTTCTTGCGAAGCGCTTCATCAATAACATCTTCAGTTACATCGAGCGTGCATAATACACCGGTACATTCCCAGGATGGGTCTCCTGTAAGTAATCCAGCATTATCATAATCTTCCTGAAGTGATAATGGAGCAACAGTTTGCATGAAAGAGGTTAAATCAGAAATTTTCATATGGTGCAAGTTAGAATTTCCGGTAAAACGTCTACATTCGTACACTCATGAAATTAATTATGCTATCACCAACATTACCATCACGTTCCGCCTTCCAGGGTTCGTGTTGTTGTATGGCATGCCGTAAGGCATAACAAATTGATTTCTCAGGGTCCTTCCCTTCAAATATATCAGCAAACCTACTTACAGTAATTCTCACTTATTAAACTTAAAAGTTATGAGCAATCTTCGCTTCGAGACCCTTCAGCTACATGCTGGTCAAAAAATTGACCCGACCACTAAATCACGCGCCGTACCTATCTATCAGACCACCTCGTATGGCTTTGACAGTTCTGAACATGCTGCCAATCTTTTCGGACTTCGTGAATTCGGAAACATCTACACCCGAATCATGAACCCCACAACCGACGTTTTTGAACAGCGTATTGCTGCCCTTGAAGGCGGTGTTGCCGCGCTGGCAACCGGTTCAGGACAGGCGGCACAGTTCCTGGCGCTTAACAATATCCTACAGCCAGGCGATAACTTTATTTCCACCACTTATTTATATGGTGGAACCTACAACCAGTTCAAAGTTTCTTTTAAGCGCTTAGGCATTGATGTTAGATTCGCAAATGGCGACGATGTAGAAAGCTTCGTTCCGCATATCGACAAAAACACCAAAGCTATATACCTCGAAACAATAGGTAATCCACGTCTGAACATACCTGATTTTCAGAAGTTCGCCGACCTCGCCAAAGAATACGATCTGCCCCTTATCGTTGACAACACTTTTGGTACTGCCGGCTATCTTTTCCGTCCTATTGAATGGGGTGCAAACATTGTAGTTGAATCCGCAACAAAATGGATTGGCGGTCATGGCACAACGATAGGAGGAGTTATTGTGGACGGTGGCAATTATAACTGGGGCAACGGTAAATTTCCGCAGTTCACAGAACCATCTGAAGGTTATCATGGTTTGAAATTCTGGGATGTTTTCGGTGAAGGAAATCCATTGGGATTACCTAATGTGGCATTTGCCATTCGTGCACGTGTAGAGGGACTCCGCGATTTCGGCGCTTCACAGTCACCTTTCAATGCATTCCTGCTATTACAGGGCCTGGAAACATTATCTCTTCGTGTAGAACGCCATAGCCAGAACGCACTGTCGCTCGCAACCTGGCTCGAGTCGCATCCTGATGTTGAATATGTAGAATACCCTGGACTCGCATCTCACCCTTATAACAGCCTCGCAAAAAAATACCTGACAAACGGTTTTGGCGGTATCCTGAATTTTGCAGTTAAAGGTGGTAAGGAAAATGCTGCAAAATTCATCGACAACCTGAAACTTGCCAGCCATCTTGCCAATGTGGGCGATGCTAAAACTCTTGCCATCCACCCTGCAACAACAACACACGAACAATTATCTGAAGCTGAACAGAAAGCTGCAGGTGTTATTCCCAATTCTGTGCGCATTAGTGTGGGTATTGAGCATATCGAAGATATCAAGGCAGACTTCGACCAGGCTTTCAGCAAAATTTCCTCAAAGCAATTGGTAGCATAAGATGCCAGAAATATTTCATTATAACCATCCCTTCACCCTCGAGTCTGGCGACGTTCTGCAGGGATACCACCTTGCCTATAACACTTTCGGCACTTTAAATAAGCAGAAAGATAATGCCGTATGGATCTTTCACGCACTCACGGCAAATAGTGATGCAACTGAATGGTGGCCAGGCCTCGTAGGTGAAGGGAAATTATTAGACCCTGCAGTATATTTTATTGTTTGCGTGAACATGCCAGGCAGTTGCTATGGCAGTACCGGTCCACTTGAAATAGATTTACGCACAAACCAACCGTACTACCATACATTTCCCTTTTTCACTCCCAGAGACATGATAAGGTCGTACCAACCACTTAAAGAGTTCCTGGGTATACAAAAGATTGAAATTGGAATAGGGGGTTCCATGGGAGGTCAGCAGTTACTTGAATGGGCAATTGAAGTACCGGAGTTGTTCCGGTATATTTTTCCTATCGCCACAAATGCACAGCATTCTCCCTGGGCGATCGCTTTTAATGCATCACAAAGATTTTGCATAGAAGCAGACCAAAGCTGGAAGCTTAATTCTCCCGAAGCCGGGCTTGAAGGCATGAAAACTGCCCGAAGTGTAGCGCTTATCTCTTACAGGAGTTATGAAACCTATAAATTGGGCCAGGCAGAAATCTCAAACGAAAAAATAGACCTGTTCAACAGCGAGTCGTACCAGCGTTACCAGGGTGAAAAATTAGCCAGCAGGTTCAATGCCTACAGTTATTATGCGCTTAGCAAATCAATGGATTCGCATAATGTAGGTAGGGGGCGCGGATCGGTTGCCGAAGCACTGCGCCGGATAAAGGCACGCACACTTTCTATTGGAATCAAAAGCGATTTGCTTTTCCCTGTCGAAGAACAGGAGTATCTTGCA
The DNA here is from genome assembly GCA_035525775.1 of Flavitalea sp. Lineage (GTDB taxonomy): Bacteria > Bacteroidota > Bacteroidia > Chitinophagales > Chitinophagaceae > Flavitalea. Next base: position 4,862 of record DATLDR010000073.1, on the reverse strand, counting down.
GCGCATATCGAAGGAGGCAGGTTCCGGCTGATCAATTCATATTACGGTCACGACGGATTTCTGCTCGAGTTCGAACAGATTCAGCAACAAATACAGGAATTCTTAAAGAAAGATATGTTTACCACTCAAAAAATAGAAACCACAAATTAGTATGGATGCACACAAGCAACTGACCATTGGACTATTCGGATTTGGCGTAGTTGGAGAAGGATTATATAAGGTTATGCATCAGACACCTTCACTGAATGCTACCATCAAAAAGATCTGTATCAAACATCCCGGTAAAAAAAGAAATGCACCGGAAGAACTCTTCACAACAGAAAAAGATGACCTGCTGAACGATCCGGATATTAATGTGATCGTTGAAGTAATTGATGATTCCGCAGCCGCGTTCCAGATCGTATCAAAAGCCATCAGGAACGGAAAAGCGGTAGTCAGCGCCAGCAAAAAAATGCTTGCCGAACATCTCGCAGAAGTTCTTGAAATGCAGCAAACAACCGGTGAACCTTTTCTTTATGAAGCCGCTGCCTGCGCGTCCATTCCGGTAATCAGGAACCTGGAAGAATACTACGACAATGATCTTCTTCATTCAATGAAGGCCATCGTTAATGGTTCAACAAATTTTATACTAACAAAAATGTTTGAAGAAAAGCTTGACTTCAAACAGGCCCTTATACTTGCACAGCAGCTGGGTTTTGCAGAAAGTAATCCAACACTGGATGTGGATGGCTACGATGCGGTGAACAAATGGACCTTACTTCTTGCTCACGCTTATGGCATAATCGAAAACCCGAATAATATCGTTTTCACCGGCATACAGAACATTCAAAGCGGCGATGCCCTGGTAGCAAAAGAAAAAAACTTTCATATTAAACTGGTGGCCCAGGCGCAAAAATTACTGAATGGCAAAGTTGCTGCATTTGTACTGCCGCAGTTCATTAAAAATGATGACCATCTTGCCTTCGTAAGAAATGAATACAACGGTGTTGTAATTGAAAGCGGCTTTGCCGACAAACAGTTTTTTTATGGTAAGGGCGCCGGCAGTTTTCCTACTGCTTCGGCTGTTCTCAGCGATATTTCGGCTCTGCGTTACCAGTACCGTTACGAGTATAAAAAATTATATCACCATCATCCCCACGAGCTTAGCCATGACTTTTATGTAAAAGTATACATCAGCTTCGATGACCTCAAATACATCCCCCGTGAATCATTTGAATGGGTAGAAGAATGGCATGCCATGGAAGAAAGAAAATACCTGGTAGGTGTATTGCCCTTCAGGGAACTTGCTGAAAAAACATGGTGGAGAGAAAATAATAATTCTCTGATCCTTACTCCCGAGCCTGTAATTGAAGATGTTGAAATAAGAAAGCTTAAGAAGAAAAGTCTTGAGCTTGCAGGGTTGTTTGAGTGGAACAATTGAGGCAAAGGGCAGATGTCAGAGAGGATATCAACTCACTTGACGATTACCGAAAAAAAATTAAATAAATTTTAAATAGTCTCACGTCTGCCGTCTGTCCTGCCCTTACTTCAACGCCACACTAAAAGCCACTGACTTTGGCGGAAGGCATTCCTTATCGTTACAAGCCATGAATTCCACTGTGCCGGCCAGATTTGTCTTTGCATTGCCTTTTACATTCACCACCTGAACAAATTCTACTTTATTATTAAAGAACTTTGTGTCAACATCAAACACTTCTTCGAAATGTGTTTCCAGCTTACCCACTTCTTTAATTTTGCCATCGAACGCGGTTAACGGATTTTTGGTAAAATTTATTTTTGTAGGCAACGGACCTCCATCCGGAGTGGTGGTTGAATAAATATGCCAGGGTTTTTTAACGACGGCAATGAGTTTCACTTCGTATTTTTTTTCCGCCAGTTTTCTGGATTCGAATTTCCATTCCACAACGTCTGACTGTGCAAATGCTGATGAGCCAAGTAAAAATGAGGTAAGAATGAGTAATAATCTGTTCATGGTAACAATTTAATTAAATCAGCTAGACTGGTGTGGTGTACAACGCAAAATGAGTACATCTTTTGTATATTATGAATTAAATTAGAATGAATTAACTATTCATTTAGAATAAGTGTATGGCTTATATTGATTATTATAAAATACTGGGGCTTAACAGGGATGCATCCGAAGAAGATATTAAAAAAGCCTACCGCAAATTGGCAAGAAAGTATCATCCGGACCTGAACCCGAACGATAAAGATGCCCACATTAAATTTCAGCAGATCAACGAAGCAAATGAAGTGCTCAGTGATCCTGAAAAGAGAAAAAAGTACGATGCCTATGGTGAAAACTGGAAGCATGCTGAACAGTTTGAACAGGCACGGCAGCAACAACAACATTCAGGCAGGCCGCATGCGCAGGAACAGGAGTTTTCTGATGACTTCGGAGATGAAAACTTTTCAGACTTTTTTGAATCGCTATTTGGTGGTCGTGGTGAACGTAGAGGCGGAGGTGCACAGGTTAAGTTCCGTGGTAAGGATTATAACGCAGAATTGCAAATCCCTGTAAAAGAGGCCTACCATAAGCATCAGCATACATTGGAGGTAAACGGTAAAAAAGTTCGCATAACCGTCCCCGCGGGAATTGAAAACGGGCAGATCATAAAGCTGAAAGGCCATGGTGGACCGGGAGTGAATGGTGGCCCAAATGGCGATCTTTACATCACATTCATCATTCAGGATGACCCGCAGTTTAAAAGATCAGGCAATGATCTTTTAAAAATCCAGGAAATTGATGTGTACACAGCAGTATTAGGTGGTCAAGTAACAATAGAAACTTTCAGCGGTAAAATAAATTTGAAAGTGAAACCTGAAACACAGCAGGGCACAAAGGTCCGTATCCGGGGAAAGGGGTTTCCCATTTACAAGCAAGAAGGACAATCAGGTGATCTAATCATAACCTTAACTGTAAAAACGCCCACCCGCCTTTCTGACAAAGAAAAAGAGTTATTTACTCAATTAAGAGACTTACAAAACAAATAGTATGAAGAAGGAACTATTTGCCATAACCACATATTGTTCAATTCACGGTGTCGATCAGTCGTTTATTGCTTCACTCAGCAATGAGGGCCTGATTAACATAACTATTGAAAATCAAGATGAATTTATTGAGGAAGAAGAGCTCCAGAATCTGGAACTATATACAAGATGGTACCACGAAATGGGAATAAACACGGAGGGCATTGATGCCATCCGGCATCTGGTTAAAAAGCTTCGAAATATGCAAATTGAAGTCAATTCATTGAAAAACAGGCTCAGAATGTACGAAGATGAAATTGAGTAAGCCAGGAAGTATAAATGGCATGGAATTTAAACAGTAATGTAGCCGGCAGCCCGGCTACAAACTGTTACTTTATGAAAGAAACTATAGTAATATTACTTTTTATAGTATTTATGGTAAGCGCTTTTAGCATTACCTTTTAACTTTTCGGGAAGGCTGCGTGGGACTTAACTTCCTCAATCTGTTGCGTGTGCCTGTTAGTGTGAGAACCTATGATCAGAATAACCTGGTATGCATCATAAGTTCCAAATGGCAATACTACTATATGATTCCGCAGATCATCGTTCGTTGTATTTACAAAATCGATTATTTTTTTGGCGCTCTCATTAACACTGGCTAGCGCCTCTTCTGTAGTTTTAAAAGGGCTGTTCTCGGGCTTCATCACTTCCGCAGTCTTGATTTTTTGCGTTCTATTTTCAATAAAGCCTACCAACTGTACGTCGGTTACTTTTATGTCAGCCCGTTTTTCGGGATTAGCCGGCTTTTGCAAAGCATCTTCAACAGCTCCCCATAACATTTTATCAACAATGGCTATATGTTTAACACATCCGTCTACTGACCAGGTGGAATCTGATGCTTTATAATTTAACTGATCCGCGTTTAATCCCTCAATTGATTTTGCAAGGGCAGTCTGGGTGTCCTTTAAAAGGTCTGCGGCATATTTTCTTTCTTTTTTAGAAAGTGTATTGTCCCCGGAAATAAAAGAGAGTAATACAAATGCCAGCAAAAAGGCTGTAAGCTTTCTCATTGTTTAAAGTTTATGTGATTAGAAATCGGGGGCTAGTTCTTTAAAGATAGAAAATACCTGAATTACGGAAAGCTATATTTTCATTCCCTTAATATAAACTGGCCTTAAATTTATAGAGAGACAAGTATGTTTAATACTGAAAAAATTGAATCGATCAAAGAGATCCTTTTAAGCAGAAAAGAAAAACTGTCCGTAGCTGAAAGCGTTACCTCCGGATTTTTACAGGCCGCTATATCGGAAGCGGCGCTGGCACTTCAATTTTTTGAAGGAGGCATCACTACTTATAATATCAATCAGAAAGTGCGGCATCTTAAGGTTGATAGAAAACACGCAGAGGAGTGCAACTGCGTTTCAGAACTTACAGCTAATCAAATGGCTATTGGTGTTTGCAACCTTTTTGGAACACACTGGGGAATAGCCACAACCGGTTATGCATCCGCAGTTCCGGAATCAGGCAATAAGCTATTTGCATTTTTTAGCATTTCTTGCAGGGGCGAAATCAAACTTATTCAGAAAGTAGATCTTAAAGATGAAAAACCAGAAGAAGCACAGATAAAATATGTGAATATTATCCTGGAAAAATTTTTACAATTGCTGAATCAGGAGTAATAATAAATTACTTGCCCCTTACAGATGATTTCCTGATGATCAATACAGGCTCCATATCCACCTGAGTGATCCTCTTATTTGAAGCAATACTTTCCAGTAAAATCTTTGTTGCCATCGCACCCATTTCCCGCAATGGTTGCCTGATATACGTGAGCGGTGCATAAAATAAATCCAATGTTTCAGTTTCATCAAAGCTTACAATCGCGAGATCAT
>DATLDR010000068.1:0-10482 GCA_035525775.1 Flavitalea sp. | reverse complement strand
AACCCGAATATTTCATTCGCGAGTGCAGAAGCTTCAGAAAGAGCAGCTTTATCTACTCTTTCGAGAAGATGTAACTCCTCAAAATATGGTACAAGCAGTTCTGTGTTCATATTCCCCACAAGATCGTCATTAGCCATGGGGCATCCCCCTATACCTTTCAGTGCACCATCAAACCTGCGGCAATTCGCTTCAAGTGCGGCATCAATTTTTTCTTTCCAGTTATGTCGCCTTGAATGAAGGTGCACGCCAATCTCAGTGTTGGGTAAAACGCTTACGAGCATGCGTGTAATCTCATACACCTGTTCAGGTGTTGCAACGCCAACTGTATCGGCAAGTGAAATTGTTTCAATGCCCATCCTGATCATTTTCTCTACCCATTTGAAAACAATACCTTCTGAATACGGATCGCCATAAGGATTTCCAAATGCCATTGATATATAGATCACCAGCTTTTTGCCGTTGTTTTCACAGATCTCCTGGATCTCCTGCACCCGTACGAGTGATTCTTCTATTGTAGAATTGGTATTGCGCAATTGAAAGGTGTCGGAAATTGAAAAAGGAAAACCAAGGTAATCGATACTGGCATGTGCAGCGGCTTCTTCTGCGCCTCTTGTATTGGCAATGATCGCAAGTAGTTTTGTTTTTGTATCCGACAGATCGAGGTTATAAAGTATTTCATCAGTGTCGGCCATTTGCGGTATTGCCTTAGCCGATACAAAACTGCCAAAGTCGAGTGTATGAAATCCCACTTTCAGCAAAGTATTCAGGTAGCGTACAATAAGTTCATTTGGAATATCTGCTTTCCAGCCTTGCAGAGCGTCGCGCGGGCATTCAACCAGATCAATTGTTGATTTCCTCACCATAAGGTTGCAAAGTAAAGTTTTATTTGCGCTGTGTCATAGCTTCATATAAAATAATACCAGCTGCTACTGAAACATTGAATGAATCAAAATTTCCTGCCATGGGAATAGAAAAATGCTCATCTGCTGCTTTACTGATATAAGTTTGCACGCCTTTCTGTTCGCTGCCCATTACTATACATGAAGGTTCTGAAAAATTGACGTCAGGTAGTTTTTTTTCACTGTTCATCCCGGAAACGAATACACGAATACCGTTAAGGTGAAGCTCATCTATAGCTTTCAGAAGGCTGGTTACACGGCACACCTGGATCTTTTCCAATGCTCCTGCAGAGGCTTTTACCGCTTCTTCATTCAACGCACCTACTCCTTTGTCAGGTATAATAATGGCCTGTACACCACAACACACCGCTGTTCTGGCCATGCCACCAATGTTGCGCACATCCGTTACGCCGTCAAGCATCAGAAATAAAGGAACGTTACCAGATGAATTCACCTGATCAATTACCTGCTGCAGCTCATAATATTTCACTAGCGCTGCGAGTGCAATGCATCCCTGGTGGTTAGACCTTGTATAAGAATGTAATTTTTCGGCCGGAACAATTTGTACAGGAACATTATGTTCCTTTGCCAGCTGCCTGATCTTTCCGATAATTTCGCCGGTAGAATTTACCTGCAGCAATATTTTATCAATAGGCCTTCCGGTCTCAAGGGCTTCAACCACCGGCTGACGGCCAATGATTACAGATGATTTTCCTTTGTCCATTTTCTCAGGTGATCCTTCCATCGGCCAGCATCAGTTTTACTTTCATTATTGCAGCAACAGATATTGAATCTGTGATGATTCCGTCTTCAACCATCATATAGGCATCATCGAAAGGAAGCTTACGTATTTCAATCTGCTCAGTTTCTTCAGGAGCAGGCTTATGCTGCTCTAGATCGTAAGCGAGAAATACAATGGCATGTTCATCAGTAACAGAATTACTGAGATCCATCTCCAGTATTATCTCCCACATATTAGCCTTCAATCCTGTTTCTTCCAGCAGTTCTTTCTTTGCACCTTCGAGAGGCAGCATGTTCATCGGACAACCGCCTTCAGGAATTTCCCAACTGAACTTATCAATCGGAAACCGGTATTGGCCAACCAGGTAAGTATTAAGACTGTTATCTAGCACGATCACTCCTATTGCAAGATTCTTGAACTGAACCTTTCCGTAAATTCCCCTGCCACCCGACGGGTTAATAACGCCGTATTCGGTTACCTTGATCCATGAATTGTCGTACGCTTCGCGTGAAGACAAAATTTTCCAGGGATTCTGGTCCATGGTTCAGGATTAATTTTATTTAGAGGCGGAATGCCTTTTTTATTTTATCTACGTAGTCAAGTTTTTCCCAGGTGAAAAGTTCTACTTTCTTTTTCACCACTTTTCCATCGGGAGAAGAAAATGATTTTTCAACCACTTCATTCTTGCGGCCCATGTGACCATACGCTGATGTTTCGCTGTATATGGGATTGCGAAGCTTCAGGCGCTGTTCAATAAAATAAGGGCGCATATCGAAGATCGATGCTATTTTGGCCGAGATCTCCCCATCATGCATATCCACTTTGGCGCTGCCATATGTATTGATATAAATTCCCATCGGCTCCGCTACGCCGATAGCATAAGAAACCTGCACGAGCACTTCGTCACAAACACCCGCCGCAACAAGATTTTTCGCAATATGCCTTGTAGCATACGCTGCTGACCTGTCAACCTTGGATGGATCTTTTCCGCTGAATGCACCACCGCCATGTGCGCCCTTTCCGCCATAAGTATCAACAATGATCTTTCTGCCGGTAAGTCCGGTGTCGCCATGCGGACCACCTATAACAAATTTGCCTGTAGGGTTGATGTGATACTTTATATCATCGTTGAAAAGCTTACCGTATTTTTTATATTTCGACTTCACACGGGGGATCAGGATCTTTTTGATATCCTCTGCTATCCGTTGCTGCATTTTCTGTTCCGTGTCGAAATCATCATGCTGTGTAGATATAACTATCGCATCTATACGTACAATCTTATTATTATCATCGTACTCCAGGGTTACCTGACTTTTTGCATCAGGACGAAGATATTTTATCTGTTTATTTTCTCTTCTGAGAGCAGCAAGTTCAATCAACAGCTTGTGAGCGATGTCCAGTGCCAGCGGCATATAATCTTCCGTTTCATTGCTCGCATAGCCGAACATCATTCCCTGGTCGCCTGCTCCCTGTTCTTCTTTCTTCTTTCTATCAACTCCCTGGTTGATGTCTGACGACTGTTCGTGAATTGCAGAAAGCACCCCGCACGAGCTTGCCTCAAACATGTATTCACTTTTGGTGTAACCTATCTTCCTGATCACATCCCTGGCAATTTCCTGTACATCGAGATATGCTTTTGATTTCACTTCACCTGCAAGTACTACCTGCCCGGTAGTAACAAGCGTTTCACAGGCAACTTTAGATTGCGGGTCGAATGCAAGGAAATTATCAATAAGAGCATCCGAAATCTGGTCAGCTACTTTATCGGGGTGACCTTCAGAAACACTCTCAGAAGTAAATAAGTAAGGCATATACTACAATTGAGTTACGAATTTTTTAGGTAGCGCAAAGATATGCCCGTGCATTAAATCTTTGAATAATAAATGTGAAGTCTCATGTGCTTCGTTACGTCAGGATGATTGCCTCCGTAGAGGACCACCCTGCCGCCAGCAACAGTAGGATTGATAACAATGGGGATCTTTGTGAATGGCTTGTCGTCAGTTGAAACGTAATATGGCTGCGCTGTAAAAGGCGTGGATATCCTGAGAGCGTAATTGGTTTGCTGATTAGTTACAATACTCTGAACATATCTTGTAAGGTTGAACACATATTTATCATTCTTGAACAATCCTCCAAGTGTATTTACATTATAACCCGGGTTACTGTTACTGAGAACGAAATCGTTCCTGACAGTGAATATGGAATCACCAGTCTGGCTGAACGCTTCTACGAATAAATATGGAGCAGGAACATAATAATTTTCTTCATCAGAAGGCATTTTCTCAGCAATCAGCTCTGCCCGGTGAATTACCCTGTTGCCGAGTGTGGAAAGGCCTGGTATGGTCACTTTCGCATACGACCCAGGTGTTGACTGCAGGTATAATTTATCATCATTATCAAGACCGTTGTTCACATTAGCAAGGTAGTTACCTGATGGTGTTCGCTTCACGATATTAGCCTCCGGTGAACGTGCGGTATACATAAAATAAGGGGCTATGGTATCTGTTTTACCATTTGATTGTATGCGGCAATAAAATGTTATGCGTGTTTTTGTGTTATCGTTTATATTAAAATAGGCGAGCGCCCTTTTAAGAGTAGAACCTTCCGTTGTCCGCACTTCAAGGCCGCGGAATTTGGTCATGAACAACGAATCATTATTGTACGCATCACCTGGTGTGGTGTCATAATCAACAAAGTGTCTTGCCCATGCTGTGTCAAGGCTGATCCTTAGTTCACCGGCGCTGCGGATGGTATCCCTGTCATTTCTATACTGTACTGAATCGTTCAGGGTAAGGAAAGAAACATTTTTACTGCCAAGAAGTTCTTCCCGGACCGGAATATCAGGATTGTTGAGATAATAACCGGTGTCTTTGAAATTAAATATAGGACTGATCTCTCTCACTTCAAACTGCTGAACCGAATTTGAATCGCCATATAACTTACTGAAAGAAAGTGACAGAACAACCGAATCGATCTGTACAGTGTCGCGTTTTACAAAAGGATAGCTATGGGCGGTTGAAGGAACGAATGAAGAATATAGCTGGGCCGCTGTTCCGCCGAATTCTGCATCATTATCAATGATACCAACAGAATGCAGCTCAGTATAAAGCATCTTGGTGGTGTCGTTAACGAATAATAAGTTATCAGTAATTACATCGAGTGTAGTGTCTTTAGTTTCTACATTGTCGCTTCCTGGAATCAGGTCATTTCCGAGGTCTGTAGTATCTATTTTTGTGCAGGAACTATATAATAGGATAATGGTTAAAATTGCAGCAAATGATGCTAAAATATTCCTCGTCACGTAGAGTTAGATTATAATTTTTGATTGGTTTTACCCTAGCGGGCAAGGTCGGCATATAACTGCAAATAGTCTGTTAAATCAGATTCTGCATTAAAGTTGAGTACCTTCTTTCCACGCACTTTACCAAACTCTTCGAGCAGTTTTTTATCGATATGATCAGCACCGAAAGTGATAGCATCTGCATATGCTGCACCGCCACGCATCATTCCGATGTTGTTAGATTCCTTGAAAGGCTCGAGGTCTTTTTCTTTCAAAGAATTATTGATGTTGATAAGCTTCAGAAAATCTGCACTTAGCTTTTCTTTATAGGATGTGCTGCCGATAGAATAAATGACCTTACTATGTGAAAAAACAGGTTCTTTTTTATAAAACGTTTTCAGATAAAGTGGAATCAGTCCTGTCATCCAGCCGCTGCAATGAATGATGTCCGGAGGCCATCCAAACTTCTTCACAGTTTCAAGTGCTCCTTTACAGAAAAAAGCAGTTCTTAAGCCATTGTCATCATACCACTTTTCCTGCTCATCATTAAAAATGTATTTCCTTTTAAACAGATCTTCGTTATCTAAAAAATATACCTGCAGCCTTGCGTTGGGCAGGGAAGCAACTTTGATTTGTAATGGGTAATCGTCATTATCAATGGATACGTTGATTCCGGACAACCTTACCACTTCATGCAACCTGTGCCTTCTTTCATTAATCATTCCAAAGCGTGGCATGATGCACCGTACTTCAAAGCCACCTTCATTTGCCTTTATTGCCAACCGGTTAACGATTTCTGAGAATTCTGTGAGTTCCAGGTAAGGAGACATTTCGTTAGCAATAAATAAAATTCTTTTCTTTGTCAGCATTATGAAAAAAATTGCTTAGAGAAAACTATTTAAAAATTAGTTTGCAAAGGTAAGGTATTTAATCAGAATAATTAACCCGGAGCTCAAAGCATGGCTGCAAATAGCTGACAATGATAATTATACACAAACCCTCCTTTTTAATCGATTACCTGGGCAACCGGAGAAATAAGGGTTTAACGATTGGATTTGTACCCACAATGGGTGCACTGCATGATGCCCATATTCACCTGGTTAATCAAAGCGGCTCCTTTTGTGATATCACCGTTTGCAGCATTTTTGTGAATCCCACGCAATTCAACGATCCTTTGGATTTCGATAAATACCCGGTCTCCCTTGAAAATGATATCCGCATGCTTACAGCATCAAAGGCAACTGTACTTTTCGCGCCATCTGTATCCAACATCTACCCGGATGGTTTATCAGCACTAGAACATTACGATCTCGGCTACCTTGATTCCTTACTGGAAGGAGAATTCAGGCCCGGTCATTTTCAGGGAGTTTGCCAGGTCATGAGCCGCCTGCTGAAAATAGTAAGGCCCCATAAGTTGTTCATGGGACAAAAAGATTACCAGCAATGCATGGTGATAAAAAAGCTTCTTACCTGGCTGAACCTGGATATAACGTTTGTTACATGTTCTACAGATAGGGAAAACGACGGTCTTGCAATGAGCAGCAGGAATATGCGGTTGAATCCAGAACAAAGATCACATGCACCACTTATTTATCATACCCTGACCGAAATAAAAAACACGTTGAAGCCTGGAGATCTCAGCCACCTTAAGCATAATGCTTTTGAAAAACTTTCAAACGGTGGGTTCAGGGTAGAATATGCAGAGATCTCCGATGCCGTAACTCTGCACCCGGTTGATGAATGGAATGGCTATACACCACTTGTTGCACTGGTTGCCGCTTTTCTGGGTGACGTAAGGCTGATAGACAACATGTTACTTAACAACTGATGCTTAATTGTTTTTATTAGTTTTGCGCGCTATGGAAATAGAAGTACTTAAATCCAAAATACATCGTGCCGTCATCACCGAAGCCAACCTTAATTATGTAGGCAGTTTGACACTTGATGAGGACCTGATGGAGGCATCGAACCTGATTGAAAATGAAAAAATAACCGTTGTAAATGTTAACAACGGGCAGCGCCTTGAAACTTACATTATCAAAGGAAAAAGAGCTTCTGGAGTGTGCTGCCTAAATGGCCCGGCTGCAAGACAAGGTGCAGTCGGCGATATAGTGATCATTATTTCTTATGCCCACATGGATTTTGAAAAAGCAAAATCTTTTAAGCCCTGGATCATTTTCCCGAAGGAAGGCAATAAATTATAAGCCCGCGCATTTTAATTCCTGCTGATGAGTAAAAAATTATTCAGTGTTCTTCAATATGCCTTCTTTCTAGGGCTGGGATTTTTTTTGCTTTGGCTTACTTTAAGAAAATCAGACTGGAACAGTATCATCAATGACCTCTCGGAAGCTAAGTACATTTTTCTTATTCCCGCGACGCTAATGCTCATCGTCAGCCATTTTATCCGTGCATTGAGATGGAAGATATTAATGGAACCACTCGGTTATAAGCCATCTACTCTCAATACTTTTCTTGCTGTATTAATTGGTTATTGGGCAAACCTTGCCGTGCCGCGGTTAGGTGAAGTTTTAAAATGCACTATTCTTGGCCGTTATGAAAAGGTGCCGGCGGATAAACTGATTGGCACTATTGTAGCAGAAAGAGCAATTGATGTATGCAGTCTGGCAGTGGTTTTAATGATCACCATTTTTTCGCAATATGAAATAATAGGAGCTTTTTCAAAGGAACTTTTTATTAAATTCTTTACTTCACGAACAGGAAATTTTTCCTTAATGAAGGTCGGGGTGTTCGTGCTGATACTTGTTTCCTTCATCCTTCTTTTCATCTGGATTTTCCGCAGCCTAAGCCACCTTGCGATAGTCATAAAAACAAAAAATATATTCCTGGGTATCTGGCAGGGACTCACCAGCATCCGTTACATCAGGCATAAAGGTGTATTTTTCATGCAGTCGGTACTGATCTGGGGGCTGTATCTGTACAGTACTTATATGGGATTTTTCGCAATGAAAGATATGGCTCATTTCGGTATTAAAGGTGCTTTGTCTGCTCTGACCTTTGGCAGCTTCGGTATGATCATCCCTTCCCCTGGTGGAATTGGTTCCTTTCAGTATACCATTCAGCAGGTGATGATTATTTACGGCGTTACACCTGAAAAGGGGCTGTCGCTGGGCATGCTTATTTGGTTCGCGCAAACCGGTATCATCATTTTGTTCGGAACTATATCTTTTCTTTTGCTTCCTGTTGTCAACAAAAAGAAAAACATTGCAGATGAAAAATTCTGACGTTATCAGACAGAAAATTTACACGCTCAATGAACTGGTACATAAGCTTGCTCAGATCAGGCTTAGCGGCAGCAAAGTGAGTTTTACAAACGGCGTGTTTGATATTCTGCACACAGGGCACATTGCTTCGTTGTCGCAGGCGGCAGCAGAAGCTGATTTTTTAGTGGTGGGAGTAAATTCTGATGCTTCAGTTAAAAGACTTAAAGGAAATGAAAGGCCGCTTAATCACCATGATGCTCGCGCACTGTTACTTGCATCGCTGATAATAGTGGATGCAGTAATAATATTCGAGGAAGACACGCCCTTAGAGGTCATTACAGCTCTCAATCCTGATGTGCTGGTCAAAGGCGGAGATTATACTATAAACGAGATTGCAGGCGCCAAAGAAGTTATGGCGAATGGAGGAAGAGTAGTAATAAATGAAATTGTTGAAGGATATTCTACAACCGGGTTGATTGAAAAAATCAGAAGACTGTGAAAGTCGAGCTTTTTTCCCGCTTGTCGTTTCTCGATTCCCGAATTGTCCCGCTTCTCCGTTCTTCCTTTCCCTGCCGTTAACGTCTTCCATACATCCTCTCCACTTCCCTTACGATATTCTCGATCTGCTGATCTTCATGCTCACCATCGTAAGATTGCTTGAGGTTGCTGCCGAATACAAATGCCACTGTCTGGAAAAGGCGTGCGTTGAATCCCCCTTTATATTCCTTTAATATTTCGTAGCAGTTATTGCCGGTTTGGCGGTTGATTAGCTTCATCAGCACTTTTCCCTGGTACACTGAAAGGTTGGTGATAGGATCTGAAAATTCTTTTTTAATCTCTTTCTCGCGGGTTTTGATATATTTTTTACGGTCGCTCTTTTCAGGTATACCTGAGAGCCTGTAGTTGATATCATTGATGATAAATGCAGCTTTTCTTGCATATGGATATGTAACGTATACTGCATTGCGCAATCTGGTCCACTCCTGTCTTCTTTTCAATAGATGTTTTGGATAAGGAACATTCACCCAGACCCATTCAAGATTACCGCCGGGAATAATTTCGTTATTTACAATTTTTGCAGGAACAGGAATCGTGTCGTTGGGACCCAGTTCAGGCATCGGCACATTTGATTCACTACGCGGAGTTTCCTGTGCGGTAAGATGTAAAGAACATAACACACCGAGCACAAATAAAAGGCTGAAGTATATTGATTTTCTCAACAGGTACATACGTTCTATAAAATTAGCACAACTTTTTTCACTGAAAAACAGCGCGGGCAACTTTATCTGAATTTTACATATAAATGCTTACTGTCCAGGTCTTTCCCGCTTTAATAATTTCACCCTCCTTACAATGCTCATGGTAAATCCTGTAACCATCAGTATCGTTCCCAACCAGAGCAGGTTGATGAAGGGGAATTGCAAAACTTTCAGTGCTATGAAAGGGGTAAGTTGTGATGATTCCTTAACGATGATTCCTAAATGCTTATTATCTATGATTTGTGAAAGTCCTACCGCTAGTCCTTCAGCAAAAACAGTATCCATATAGTACTGGACCACGTTGTTTTTTACATAGAAAACAGGATTCGCCCTAAAACGCTTGCCTTCAGTACTGTATACATTCAGCTCCGCCATAATGGCTGTATCTGTAGGATTAAATCTGAATTTATCTGTAACAGGATTGGGGGTAACTTTTTCAAGCACCATCAATCCGTTTGAATAAAAGATAGTGTCACCCTGCGCCATGGAATGGAGCTTGAATTGAGCAGTATCGGCCGAAGCATTCATTTCTTCCGCATAACTGATGTAACTGAATATATCCCGGTTCCAGTAATGTTTCGCATCAGGATTTGCAGATGAACCTTCCTGCCCTTTGGTATTTTTAATGATATCAGGTTTGAGAACAATTTTTTTTCCGTTCTCTTTCTTTTCAAGCTCTATATGGAAATATTTCTTTTTTTCGAGTTCATCACTGCTGTCGGCACTGTAGGTTACCCAGTAATTGCCCATATCAGTTTTCACTCCTTTGAAGAGCGTCATATTCTCCGTGCCCTTCTGTTTGCTTTCCGGTGCAAAATTCAACGGATTGAAAACATTTACCGATAGCACTTTCTCTTTTGATGAAGAGATGAGGATGCCCACAAGCATCAATCCGAATCCCACATGACCCACCGATGCCCCTGCCGCCTTCAATTTACCATTTAAACCAGACCATACATAGCCGGTATTCGCGACAACTGAATAAACACCTGCAAATAATCCAAGATGAATAGCTGCAAGAAAACCTGCGCCGAATTTGTTATAGTCAATGTCGCCGAAAACACTGATTGCCACTGCTATC
>DATLDR010000063.1:0-9465 GCA_035525775.1 Flavitalea sp. | reverse complement strand
TATTGTATTTTATCGACTTTCTGGTATTATTTATAATCCAGATTGCAGAGTCATTTTGGATGTAGAATTTTACTGAATAGGGATTTTTTAAGTAATCAACTCCAATTTCATTTACAGAAATGATTTGACCAGAGGAGTTCGTTTGAATTGTATGATGAACATTCCATCCCCTTCCCCTGTCGTTTTCATAATATATATAATGGTATTCATTTGGGGTTTCTTTCCATTATTTTTGCTAACCCGTAAAAAAACCATTTGTTATTAATGAATAGTAAGTTGTATCGAATTTTTGTGCGGCTACGGCTAATGTTACAAGGCAACACAGCGGTGTAAAAATTAATCTCATGGAATGGCATTTCAAATTAAGGTAAGGTAGTTAAAAGTTTGCCGCCTGCGGGAGAACTATATTATTGGAGGTAAGAGAAACGATTTCAATCCGGGAACCGGAGCGCCTGTTCCGATTTATCCTTGAGTCTCAATTAATTATTAAGCTCCTTGAGCTTATAATAGCTGCATCTTACGTCTATAAGGGGAGCGTAAAAGGTTATAAAATTTATATTTTTATATAAAGTATAAATTTCATAACCTTTTTTATTTGGCGTCGCTAACTGATTAAAGAACAATGAAAGCTATTTTATCCATTATTGTTACGATTCTTGTTCTTTACAGTGGCTATGCTCAATCGCCTGAACAAAGAAAGACAATCGATAGTTTCAGATCGTTACTTAGCGAAAAGCAATCTGATACCCTGCTTGTTTTAAGAATGGCAGAGATCGCAAAACTGTACGGAGATGAGAAACCGGATTCATTGCTTATACTTTCTATGGAACCGTTATTATTGGCCAAAAAAATTGGTTATCAACGCGGCATAGCCCTGTTACTTTCGCGGCAGGCAGGAGCATATGCGGCCATAGGCAACAAAGCAAAAGCACTCGAACTATATTTAGATGCTATCCGGATCAGTGAAAAGATCAATGACCTCGAAAATCTGCACTGGGCAAACAATGGAATCGGGAATATTTATTCAAATGAAGATCCCAGAAAAGCGTTGGTTTATCATTGGAAAGCAAAAGAGCTCGCCGAACAAATAGGATCCAAGGACGGACAGATTCAAGTGCTTTACAATATTGGCGGAGATTACCGAAAGCTGAAAGTTTACGATTCCGCGAAAATGTATACCATGACGTCGTTCGATATGGCTTCGGCCCTAAACAGTCACCGGATGATGGGAGCCCCCATGTACGGGATGGGTATGATTTATACAGCTACAGACCAGCCTTCATTGGCCCTCGAACATTTTCGTACCGGAGCTTTCTATTGTGAGTCCGCCAAGAATTACAACTTTCTCAGCCGTATTTACTAGGGAATGGCCTATGCTTTTAACAAGCTCGGACAAACGGATTCAATCCTGATTTATGCAAAGCGCGCTCTTTCCATATCGCGAGAAAGTCATTTTATTGGACGCTTATCCCCTCTTGCTGAAGTGATCTATGATGCCTATAAAAGACTGGGAAACAAAGACAGCGCGCTAGCATATGTAGAGATGTCAAAGATGTTTAAAGATTCAGCACATTTCGAAGAAAATCAAAAACAAATACAAGCGCTAACAGCAGAGGAATATATTCGCCAGCAGGAAAAGACACAGGAGGAGTTAAAAACCAAAGAGGAAAGAAAAAGAAACCTCCAGTATGCAGCGATAGCTTTGGCACTTCTTGTTTTCATCATCCTTTTTTTACTATTATCTCATTCCATAATTGCTAACCAAAAGCTAATCCGTTTTCTGGGTATAATGGCATTGCTTTTAATTTTTGAATTCCTGAACCTTTTATTGCATCCCTATGTTGGAACCTTAACTCATCATTCACCGGTGTTGATGCTGGCGATAATGGTTGGGATCGGCGCATTGCTTATCCCGATACATCATAAACTTGAAAAAATTATTATCAACAGACTGGTAGAAAAAAATAAAAAAATCAGGTTAGCTGCCGCGAAGAAGACGATTTCAAAACTTGAAAACTCTTAATTTCTCATACAATTCCACTTACTTCCCCATAGAAGTAGATAAGAAATTGTGTAAAAACGGCTTATATCTGAAAGTTTAGTTTCCAAATACTTGCAATTACTCCTCATAGCTGCATCTTTCGTCAATAAGGGGAGCGGATATAAAGATAAAAGGGTTATACTTTGATAAGTATAACCTTTTTTCATTTCTTTTAAAAATTTGGTAATTGTATTAAATACATACTATCCCTCAATGTGAAGACATCTAATAAAAAAGTGGTTAATTTCAGAATCAGTATTTTCTAGCATTTCCGCTACCAACTAAATTTATAATCCAGGAGATCACTTCCAATACCCACTTAACCACCTTATTCTATGTAGGGCAAATTGTTTATTATCATTTGACCTGAACGATGTAAAGAAGGGGATACTTCTCTAACTCAACCGGTGTAAAATGTTTTTCCATCAATAATTTAAAGTCCGGTAAGGTACGTATTGAGTTTATATCAGTATCCACCGCCAGCAGTTTTAAGTTACTGTATCCTGTCTTCAATGCGGATTCGAGGTATCTCAATGCATTCGCATTATCCCCGGTCAATGCATACACGCAACAGAGATTATAGTGAGCAATCGGATTCTTAATATCCAGCTCCACCGCTTTTATAGCATGTTTAATCGCTGCATCATATTCTTTCAACAGGAGTTCCGTTTTTACAAGATTAGCATAGTATAAGGAAACAGGGTTAAGCTCTATCGCACGCAAATGATTCTGTTTAGCTTTAGTATAGTCTTTTAGTACGCTATATACATTGCCAAGGTTGGTATACAATTTTGCACTATCGACATTAGTTGGGGCATACGAAAGACCCGTGTAGTAATTTAATAAAGCAGAATCGTATTTCTTAAGCCGGTAGTAAGCGATCCCGATATTTGCATAGGAATAATGACTTTTGGGAGCCATTGATTTATACTTCTCATAATATTCAGCGGCTTTTCCGTAATCTTCAGTTACACTATAGAATTTACCCAGGTAATAATAGGTGTAAGCTGATTGGGGCTCTAATTCCATCGATGACAGGAGCCATCCGATCGCCAAAGTATCCAATGCGGATGGCTTATTCGCGCTCGAAATCACGCTTAACCTGAATGAACTTTCAAGCGCCCTTAAAAAAAGAATACGTGCCCGCAGGTTTTTGTTCAGGTAGTGTGCATCGCCCAACAAATCTGCAGCTTTTTCAAGATCTGCCCTTGCATTGGCCACGGTCTTCGCATCTGCACGCAATTTGCTGACATCCTCGGATAACGGAGCGAGGATCTTTGCTGTCTTCTCCTGCAGAGAGGCACTTAGATTCCTTAATAACTGTACGGAAACGTCACTGGACGAATCTTTTAATTTAAATTTCTGGTACCGGGTGTAAGCCTCATCAAGTTTTCCAGAATCGACCAAGACATTAATTTCCTTATATATGACCTGATGAGCCCGATCCATTTTTTTTAGCTCTTCTTCAATATTGCCTTTCGTTTCAGCTTTTGCAAGAAAATTTAGCTTGCCATCTTTTTGTTTTTTATAGGAAGCAAGAAAAGCCTCGTCAACTTTTGCGAAACTACCAGCTGGGTTATCAATCTTAACAATCGGCCCCTGCTTATTGGGAGCAGCAAGCAGAGGTACATGATCTTCCAGGTACCGTTGCAATTCCCGGAAAGTAACATCCTTGTCATTATTTGCATCAGCCATTCCATATAAACCCTCCATAAGTACATAGGAAAATAGTCCACGTCCACCACCCCATTGCTCACTTTCCAGTGAAAGTTCATCTTCCTGGCAAGAATAGATCTTTACAGGAGATGTCATACTCTGTAAGGCGAGGCTTGTGATCTTTCCTCCTTCTGCACCACCACTTAATTGTTTATTCATCCCGCTCGCATGACAAGCATCAACGATCAGCATCACCTGGCAACCTTTTGCAGCAAGGGGATCGATGAACCTCGCATTCAGGTCCGCAGTAGATATGAAATCGCCGGCAAAAACATTTTGAAAATAGTTTTGCTTTGGCGAGCCGTGCAGCAACAAAAGTGCCTGGTCTTTGAAAATGTTAGCATCATAATCGCCGTGTCCGGCAAAAAAGAAGATTATACGATCACCTTTCCCCACCTTCTTTTGCATTATATCACTAATCGCGCTTCCGATATTCATGATATTTGCCTTGTCATTCAAAAAAACATTTACATCTGACGAGTCCAGTGCCATTCCTTTTTTGCTTAACAGGTAGTCAGCAAAAATGGCAGCATCGCGATCTGCAAAACGAAGTGGACTCACCTCCTTGTATCTTGATATCCCAATCACGATGGCGTAGGTCTTTCCAGTGGAACTATTCTGTACGCTTTTTACACCTGCGCCACGGGTATCAGGAGACTGGCTAAAACATATGCGGCTGATAAGGCACACTACTAGTAAAGGGGTGGTGTGTTTCATTATTATATTTTGTTATTCTAAATGTACCAAACTAAGCAGTGCCTCTGGCATCGACTCGAATATTTACTTACGGATGCTTTTTCGAAAACACGATTCAAAGGTAAAGCAGTTCTTTTTGATCCAAATCAATGTCAAAAATGCATATGTATATGGCCTATTAACGTGCTCGCTGGCTCGAACTAACGTAATTTTATAGAGTCCGGGATAAGGTTCATCTCCTGCTGTATATAACATCCACTTTACAAATAGCCCCTTTCAATTTATTTCTTCTTCATGCACTGAAGGTTTTTGACGTCCTGCTTATACATATGACGTTCTGGTTCTCGGTCCGGTAACTTGTCAGAGTTGCTGATCCAACCCATTTGACTGAGATTAAGCCTTACTGAAACTGAGCTGGATGGAGGGATTTTATGTTTCGACTTACAATTACCCGTTTTCAAAATACTCAAATTGAATAATTCTTCAAATACCTGAGTGCTGGAGAGCCAAAAGTCCAGACCGAGTAGAGTTTACAAAAGATGGATATATCAAAGAAATTGGCATAACAGAAGTCGATAGTTAAGTTCATAAACATTTCATGAATGCAGATAAAGTGTGCATACAATCGGGGTACTTCCTACAATTTTAAACTATTTGGAAGTTTGATTTCCAAATAGATGTGATTTCGATCAGTTTTTCATAGCTGCATCTTTCATCAATAAGGGGAGCCTCGATGGACAGCTTAGCAAAATTGCTAAGCTGTTTTTTTTTAAAATCATTGTCTACACTGCTTATCAAGGCAAAAACCTCATTGACTTTTTCGGTTCATCAGGAACAACATGGAGCAAAAAATAATTGGAGCCCTTTCTTGTTATTTTATCTGATCCCATATTCATCGTAAATTATTTTCAACAACCGCTCACCGCAATCACTTGTGTTTTTTCCAAGAGTATTTAAGCTTAAAAACTCGCCCTTCCATTCAAGAATATAAGTGAAAGCAGAATTAAGTGATTTGCTGTCTGTGCTTAACAGTGCTATATGCTGTGGTTCATTGTCAGAAGCTATGTCGCTTACATCAAAGAGATCGGTTACCCTGTTCCTGGATTGTTGCGCATCGTTCATACCTGCCTGTTTTATTAATATCCGGTCCACGGCTTTTTGATATGCCATAATGCTGTCTGTTACTTTTGTTTTTCGCAACAATCGGAAACCCCCGCTATTTTTTAATTGCTGGACAGTACCATCATTAGGAACAAAATCCGTAAAGCCTGTGCTTTGATAGACTAAAGGCAATACAGGTCCGGAATTGGTTAAAATATCATTTCCCTTAAGGGACATTAAAAGTGTATCTGCTGCAATAGAAGACCCGGTCCATTCTTTATTTAGTTCTTCAAGCTGGCCAATATCACTCTTAATGTCATTAACCAACGACCGGATATATTGTTTTTCCCGTTGATGCTCAATGATGTGTTCCCGTTTATTCTCTGCTAAAAATCCTGCAAAAACAGCAAGGAATAGCATGAGAAATTCCCAGAAATAATGCGTCCATTTCTTTCTGGAAGTGTGGGAGTGGTGGTGTACTTCCATATATCGTTGATAGAATTTAGGCGGTGAATTTAGTTTTCAATAAAGTAAATATCGACCTGAGATACCGCTATCGATTTTATACACCAAAGGAGGAACAACAACCAGTTCAATATTTTGGGGCCGGCACCTTATACTTCGTCATAATAGCTTTCCATTCAGGGAGATTGGTTAGGCTGGTCAGATCACCATCGTTCATAAGATGTAACCATGCATCAAATCCTGCGGCAAAGGATTTATTTAAATATTCAACAGCTTTCTTATTATTACCAACCAGGGCATATGTACAGGCCATATTATATAAGGCCCATTTGTATTCGTATTTATCAGCTCTATTCTTTTCTATCAATTCTGCCATTTTCCTGACGGCTTCTTCCTGTCCATCATTGAATAGCATGATATAATAATACTCTGTAGTATCTCCTGATTCCAACGCAAGGCGGCCGGCTTTAGTGAGAATTTCTTTTGCCCTTTCATTATTCTTTAGCCGGGTCTTAAGCACCCTGCCGAGATCATACAAGGTTGTATAACTATCAGGATACATCTTTAAGATCTCCTCGTATTCTTTTACAGCCTCATCATAATTACCAGACTTATTATAGCATAATGCTTTTTGCACCATTAATGTGCCGATTTTATTAGAGTCGACCTTATAGATCCTGATAGCCATATTGCAATCAGCGATGGCAGCCGTATAATTTTTTACGTAACCGTATAATTGCGCACGGCGATAATAGGCCCATCCATTTAACGGATCAATTTCCAGTGCTTTATTCAGGTGACTTATACCATTGGCATAATCCAACACTTGCGATTCGTTGAATCCGAGGGTTGTATAAACCCCCGATTTTTTTATATCGTCTTTTTCATTTGCTATAACAGCAAGCAGATCTGCCCTGCCTTTGTCAGCATCTTTCATATCAAAATAACATATCCCCCGATTTCTATAAGCCTCATTATCTGTCGGGTCATAGCTGAGGGACTTTGTATAAAATGAAATCGCCTGCGCAATATTGGACAATTGATACTGGCAATTACCCCGGTTGAGGTATATGACAGCCAGCTCCTTTTTATCGGATATCAACCGAGTTGCCTTCTCATAATCTTTCTCCGCCTCCTTATACTTTCCTAAGTTCTCTTTGCACCAACCCATCTTCCAGTACAAATTACCATCATCTTTACCCTGGTAATATAATGCGGAATCATAAGCCACAACCGCTTCTTTCCACTGTGAATTAATTTTGTTGCAATCTCCCTTCATAAGAAATGCTAGCCCTCTCATTACTTTTTTTGGTGGGTTTGCAAAAAAATTATCAGGAAAAAAATTTTGGTAATAAAGAAGGCTATCAGCATCATTAATAGCATCCGTATAATTCTTTAGATAAAAATTGCAAAACGCCTTGTAGCGGTAAGTTTCATACTTGTTGAAATTGGTTTGATTTTTCGGGTTGTTCAGGAACTTCATAAATAGCTCCACTGCTTTTTGATAGTTCTCCTGGTGAACTTCTTTTTTGGCTTCTAAAAAAAGGTCATCGGTTATGTCCTGCGCAATCGTTGAAGAACAAAATAATATAATCACAAACATGCAGGTGAGCAGATAGCGCGGCATTGGCTTGATTTATAGTTACTAAATATATACTATTTAATTCGCAACCGGGTTACACTCCTTAAAGCAAAAATCGAAAGTGAATTAGGGAAACAGTAGACGCTGAGAGAAGCTTTCTGTATGAGAGAGCCGGGCGGGAACTAAAATTTCTATCGATTTTCAAAAATAGCTTTTTTGAATAACCTCCTTTAATTTTAGCGCAAATGAAGCTTTGATTTCCAAATAATTGCATTTTCCGTTAGCTCATTATAGCTGCATCTATCGTCAACAGGGGGAGCGGATATAAGAATAAAAGGGTTATACTTTGAGAGTATGGCCCTTTTTATTTTGGGTCTTAGTCAGTTAAATTAAGAATTAGTAATTTAATATCAATGTTAACCATTATCATATGGACTTAAGACTCGCCTGAACAAGTTGTATTGAGGAAATTTAAAACCAAAGAAATAAAAACTGAAAGCTGAAAATAAAACCTCTATTAATTAAGTATTTTCGCTATTTTCCAAGTTCTTAATAATCGAACCTATCAAATCGCAGGTCAATCTTTCCAGACCATCCGCAATCTTGAATGAGATATACGGGGGGAAATGAAAACTCGGGAATATGCTGAAAATCCCAAACAGAGTAAGCACCCAGCAGTCGAAAAGAAATAGAGAATATACAAGTTAAGACAACGCTGAAGGACCCTTTTCAGACTGGAGTTAATTTGCTTTGCATAGTTACAAGCCACCAAATTACCTACACTAGGTCTTGCATATGAAACATTTTTTGGGATGCTCAAAGCTATTCCTGAGCTTTTTGCTTTTGATTGCAATTACTCCTGTAAGCTTTGCACAATTAAACGGCGATTATACTATTGGTGACGTGCCCGGTCCTCGCAACTTCCCTACTATCGAGGCGTCAATTACAGCCTTAAATGCCCAGGGAGTTAATGGTGCAGTTGTAATGAAAATAAAGAGCGGCACTTATACCCCTCCAACTTCATCAGGATGGATATTAGGGAATGTTAATGGTATGAGCAATTCAAACACCGTTACCTTCCGCCCTGCAGACAGTGCCTCTGTAGAACTTTCAGGAAGTTGTTTTTCACAAACGAATTTGATAAGAGTCTGCGGAATTTTCAGATTAAAGTATGCCCATCATTTCATTATTGAAGGATCCAATGGAAGCCTCCCGGTAACAAGAAATATGCTTATTAGGAATACCTCTTCCAATTCTGCGATTGGCCTCGCAAGTGGATCCAATCGAAACATTATAAGGAATTGTATTATACAAACTTCAGGGAGTTTTATAGAGGGCCCCTGTGTGATCGATTTCATGTGTGACGGCGAGCTAATCGAACACAACACTATTGAAAATAATCAAATTGGCGACTATGAAGGAATTTTCGGGGGGTCAACAGGTATCCAATTGTGGCATGCCACAAGTAATTGTAGTGGAATCGCTAACAATCAAATTTTGAAAAACGACATTATTAATATTGGAGTGGGCATTTATGTTTCGAGAAAGGGTTCGACTACCATTATTAAAGGAAATTCTATACATCACTCTAGCGGAGTTCTAAAAACTGTGGCAGGGGGTATATTGAATAGCGGCCGACAATCAATTATTGATGGCAATAGATTTTTTGGTTATACGGGAAATTCGGTTGAAGGTTCCCTTTTCTATGGTATACACTCCACCGTTGATAGCAGGATAATCAATAACATGATTTCTTTTCAAAGTGATGGGCATGGCCGTTTCTACGGGATCCGAATCCAAACTGATGGGGGGGACGAGAATGATTCAGTTCATATTAAACATAATAGCATTTTTGTTTCTTCTA
>DATLDR010000039.1:0-10856 GCA_035525775.1 Flavitalea sp. | reverse complement strand
TATTTAATACCTTTGGTCGTTTAACGAACACGACTCTGTAATCACTTCGCGGGATGCACGGTATACCTATACTTTGCCCGGCATTTATCATGTAGTGCTGAAAGCAACTGATAAAAAAGGATTAAGTACAAGCGACACTTTACTTGTAAAAGCGGGTAATACAAAACCCAATGTGAAGATCACTACTACCGTTAATAAATCATTTGCTTGGAAGAATAAACCATTTACCTATGCTGTAAAGGTAAGTGACAAGGAAGATGGTAAAGTTGACCTGTCGAAGGTGAAAGCATTCTATTTTTATAATCCGCAACCTTCCAAAAATGATAACGTGCAGGCGATTCCTTCATTTACTGAAATCGATTATCCGGGAAAAGAGATCATGGCGAAAAGTGATTGCAAATCATGTCACTTCGCCAATAAAAAAGCAGTAGGGCCAAGCTTTATCGCTATTGCGAACCGTTATAAAAATCAGCAGGGCTCTGTTAAGAAACTTGCCAGTAAAATTATTAAAGGTGGTGGTGGAAGCTGGGGAAAAGAATTTGTAATGAGTGCACATCCGCAGCTTTCCATTCGGGAAGCTGAGAACATAGTGAAATACATTTATTCACTTACTGATAAAAAGAATACGCAAAAAGCTATTCCCCTCACCGGCCGGTTAAAATTACCGTTTTACGATCATGAACCACGCGGACAGTACACTATTGTTGCGTCTTATACTGATAAAGGCGGTAAGGTTGTTGGTCCGCTTACGGGCACTGATGTGATCACCATCCGTAATGCAGATATAAATACTATTGATGCAGATGAATACCCGGGTTTTGGAAGGTTCGGAGATAATTTATCTGCAGGTAGACATAAGGCCTACATATTGATGAAAAATATTGATCTTGATGGAATAAAAAGTTTTGAATATTCCTATGCTGCGGATAAAAACGATGGTTACATTGAAGTAAGAATTGATTCAAGGGCAGGGCCTGTTATAAGCAAAGCACCATTTGAAAAAACTACAGCAAACACTAGTAAAACACTTAGAGGACAACTTTCCAAACCGGTTTCAGGAAAACATGACGTTTACTTTTTTGTGTTGAAGCGCGACAAGCCCGATAATGCAGGGTTCATCAACCTGAAGCAGATATCATTCAGATAAATGGACCGAAACAATGTAATACGAATTAAATGTCCTGATGAGAAGGGACTGATCGCAAAGATCGCCGGTGTTCTTTTCAGTAACCGGCATAATATTCTTGTGATGAAAGAGTTTGTAGAATCCGCTACAAACACTTTTTTTATGAGGCTCGAAATTTCAGGCGAAGTGAATGAAATATTGCTCAAGGGGCAATTGCACGATATTTTGCCACAGGGATCTGAAGTAGAAATTATTTCACGCCATAAAAAGAAGATAGTAATACTGGTAACAAAAGAACATCATTGCCTGAGCGATCTGCTCATCCGCTTTTACTTTGATGAGCTGCATGCAGAGATAAGTGCTGTTATTGGTAACCATGACACCTTACGGCCCTTCAGCGAAAAATTCAATATACCCTTTCATTATGTTTCACATGAAGGAAGGGATAAAACCACCTTTGAACAAAGCATGATGGCCGCAATTATTCAATACAAACCTGATTATATTATTCTTGCGAAATTCATGCGGATCCTTTCTTCTGCATTCGTCGCGGCTTTCAGGAACAGGATCATCAATATTCACCATTCATTTTTGCCTGCATTTAAGGGCGCGAATCCTTATAAAAGGGCCTTTGAAAGAGGTGTTAAACTTATCGGCGCCACCGCTCACATTGTTAATGACGATCTGGATGAGGGACCAATCATTACACAAAAGATTTTACCCGTTCATCACGATGATGACCTGAATGACATGATTGAAGCGGGGCATGAAATAGAAAAGTCCGTGCTTGCAGACGCAGTGAAAATGATGCTGGAAGACAGGATCTTTGTGTCTGGCAACAAGACGATCATTTTTTCTTAGCTACAAGATTATAGGGTTAAAATTTGGAAATCTGCATTATTTCAAATTACTTTGGATTTCAAAGTGAATATCATGACCAGCACTACGCAAAACAACCTGGATGCTATTAAGGATATAAGGAATATAATGGAAAGGAGCAGCCGCTTCATCAGCCTTAGCGGATGGAGTGGTGTGGCAGCAGGCATATGTGCGCTTACTGGATCGTGGGTGGCGAAGAGCAGAATTGAACAATATTTGGATGCAGGTAGTACGGGTTCTGGTTGTTTAACCTGTTTAAGGGATGAGCTGGTGATCATCGCTGTAACAGTTTTCACTGGTGCACTGGCATCGGCATTCAGCTTTACTTACATTAAAAGCAAAAAGGAAGGTGTAGCTCTCTGGGGTATTGCTGCACGCAGACTTTTATGGAATACACTATTGCCCATGATGGCTGGTGGGGTGCTGATATGGAAAATGATTGAAATTGGTTACTATGATATGGTAGCACCTGCCACATTGATCTTTTATGGTCTTGCCCTTGTAAATGGTTCAAAATACACAATGGGTGAGGTGCGTTACCTGGGTTATGGACAAATTATTACAGGAATTATTGCGTTGTTCATTGTGTCGCGCGGCTTGTATGCCTGGGCGTTTGGTTTCGGAATATTACACATTATTTATGGTATCACGATGTGGTGGAAATACGAAAGACACGAATAATGAATCATTCAGGCAACCAGATGAAGAATCCTATTCAGCATTTAAATAAAGTATTTGACAGCCGTATCAGGCTTGGCATTATGAGTGCCCTTGCAGTAAATGATGCTATTAACTTCAATGACCTGAAAGAACTGATCAATGTAACTGACGGCAATCTTGCAAGCCACCTTAAAACGCTTGAGGACAATGCTTTCGTTAAAGTGGAGAAGGGATTCATCGGAAGAAAAACGAATACTACTTACAGGATCACGAAATCTGGTTTGAAAGCGTTCAGGAGCCACCTTGATGCCCTTGAAAAAATGATCAGGGCGGTAGGTTAATTTTTTTTTGTATTTATACTTTGAAAGACAAAGCACTTTTAATAAAATAAAAATACAATGGACACATTATCACCTGGACCTAATTTTTATCAGCGTCACAAAATATTTTTAAAAGGAATGATCATGGGTTTTCTTATCATCATCATGATCATCCCTACTGTATTTGTCAGTAATCTTGTTTACGAAAGAAAATCACGCCAGCAGGAAATTGTAAATGAAGTAAGCAGCAAATGGGCAGGTGAACAGACTATTACCGGTCCTTACCTGTATGTTCCCTACACAACAGTTAACGTTACTGGCGCGGGAAAAACTGAAGAATTCATTCAACATTTCTGGATACTTCCTGAAGTGCTGAATGTAAACGGATACATTGACCATCAGCTGAGAAAAAGATCGATCTACAATGTGCTGCTGTACAATGCGAACATTAAATCAACCGGAAACTTTATTATCAAAATCCCAAAAGATGTGGGCCCGGATAAAATCCGGTGGAGTGATGCACAGATATGTTATGGCATTTCGGATTTTCGTGGAATTCAGGAGAAGCTAATAGTTAATTTCAAAGGAAAAGAATATGAACTTGCGCCCGGTATTCCATCACCAAGTATCAGCAAGAAAGGATTATCTGCACCGGTAGAGCTCAGCATCGCAGATGTTAACGGAAGCATTCCGTTTGGCATGAGAACAAAAATAAAAGGAAGCGAGAACATCAATTTTCTGCCGCTAAGTGGCAACAGTGTTTTTTTAATTAATTCTTCATGGGCAAGTCCTTCATTTAACGGATCCACGCTGCCGGATACAAGAAATGTAAGTGATTCAGGGTTTGCGGCAGAGTGGAAGTTTAGCAAAGCAAACCTTCCTTTCAATACAGTGATGAAAGATGCAAATGCGGCGGACCTTGACATAAGTTTTGGCATAACCCTCCTGCAACCTGCTGACCAGTATGTGAAAACTGAGCGAAGTGTTAAGTATGCTATCCTGTTTATCGGACTTACGTTCGGATTATTTTTTATTGTTGAGATAACCCAGAGAAAACCAGTTCATCCGCTTCAATATATTTTAATAGGCCTGGCGCTGGTTATATTCTATACTTTGTTATTATCGCTAAGTGAATTTATTCATTTCGATGCGGCCTATCTGGCTTCTTCTGTGGCGGTTATAACAATGATCACCCTGTATGCAAAGCAATTGTTCGGCAATTGGAAGCCGGCATTAACTGCGGGTTCCATCCTCACATTACAATATGGTTTTATTTTCATTCTTATCAGGCTGGAAGACACTGCACTGCTCGTAGGTAGTATCGGCTTATTTATTGTATTGGGGTTGGTAATGTATGCAAGCAGAAAGATCGACTGGTATGGCAAAAGCGCAGAATAATTTTGTAGATACTCATTCAGTAGTCCGTAAAATATGGGGTAAGGCAGACACAATACTCCTGATTTTTGCAGGCGCCGCTGCTGAATTTGCACTTAACAAGGCCGTCGACTGGCTTTATTTTACCGGCCGGCTGCCTTCAGATCCGCTCGGGCGGTTATTTTCAACTGTGGCTTATGCCCGTGAAATTATTTTTTCTTCCGAAGAAGATGCTCATAATGCGATTGATAAAATGACCAATATTCACGCTGCTGTAGAACATGCACGAGGCAGAAATATTCCGGATGAGGCGTATCGTGATGTGTTGTTTATGCTGATCCATTATTCTATTTCAGCATACGAAACGCTTGAGCATGCCCTGTTGAAGGAAGAAAAAGAGGAAGTGGTAGAGGTTTTTTGCAGGGTTGGCCAGCGTATGGGTATACCCGGCCTTCCACGTGATTACGATGACTGGTTTAACATGTATGATGATAACATAAGTATTCATCTGGTACACAGTAAGTTTACAGATGACCTTTTCAAACAATACCGGAAACACCTTGGATTGATCCGTTTTTTTATATTAATAGAATCACAGAAAATCGTCGTTTCACAGCGTGTGAGACAGCTCTTGAATTTTGGTCCGCCGCTTTTAATCCGTCCCCTTCTGAAAGCTTACACGGTAAGCAGAAAAATAAAAGCGGATCAATTGTTGAAATTTGTGTTGTTGCCATCTCTTTATAAACAGAGAATCAGAATGTTGGATTTTCAGCCTGGAAGATGATGGTAATTCGGCCAATTATCGTTATTATTGACCTCCTGATAGAGATGGTTTGCTGATGATGAATAAACGATTTGGCTATGCTTTATTTGCGATCGCCTTACTACTTGTGATTTATCTGAGTTGTGCAAGGCCGGGTAAGAATGCGTCTGCATCACTTCCCGACAAAGTCAGTTTTAATTTTCACATAAGGCCTATACTTTCTGACAAATGTTTTTCGTGCCATGGACCGGATGCGAACAAGCGCGAGGCACACCTGCGTCTTGACAAACCGGAATCGGCATTCGCGCCATTAACGGAAACAAAAGGTGCATTTGCGATTGTGAAAGGAAAACCGGAACAATCAGAATTATATAAAAGAATAAGTTCCACAGATCCTCATTTCATGATGCCTGTTCCCGAATCACACATCGGGGCACTGACAGAAGACCAGATCGCATTATTTAAAAAATGGATTGAACAGGGCGCGGAATATGAATCGCACTGGGCGTTCAACCCACCCGTTAAATCAGCATTGCCAAAATTGCCCGACAATAAATGGTGCAAAAATGAAATTGATTATTTCGTACTGGCACAGCTTAACCGGATCGGCTTGAAACCAAATGATGAAGCGGATAAAGAAAGATTGTTGAAGAGAGTTTCGCTTGACGTTACCGGTTTGCCACCATCACTTGAATTGATGGATGAGTTCCTGGCTGATCATTCCGCGGATGCTTTTGAAAAAATCACAGACAAACTTATTGCGGATAAAACATTCGGAGAAAAAATGGCCATCCACTGGCTCGATGTTGCCCGCTATTCTGATTCATATGGTTACCAGGATGATAACATCCGCACACAATGGCCATGGCGTGACTGGCTGATACATGCATTCAACACAAACATGCATTACGACCAGTTCCTTACCTGGCAGCTTGCCGGCGATCTTTTACCCAACGCAACAAAAGAACAGATGCTTGCAACAGCATTCCTCAGAAATCATAAATACACTGAAGAAGGTGGCGTTGTACCGGAAGAATACAGAATAGAATATATTCTTGATAAAGTTAAAACGTTTGGAAAGGGAATAATGGGAGTTACTATTGAATGTGCTCAATGCCATGATCATAAATTCGATCCCTTTACACAAAAAGATTATTACCGCCTTTTTGCATTTTTTAATACATCAAAAGAAGCAGGATTCGAAGGAGACGTATCAACTTCCAAGCCTGCAAAAACACCTTGGCTCACAATCAACGACACCGACTTAAAAACTGTGATGGGCTTCATCAATAAAAAAGATACCGGATCGCTTACCGTGTCGGTGATGGGGGAACTGGATACGCCTCGTAAAACATATGTTCTCGACAGGGGAGTGTACGACAAGCCAACAGTGGAAGTAAAGCCTGCTGCAATACCGGCCGTGATGCCATTTGACACTGTTAGTTTACCCCGCAACAGGATGGGTTTGGCTAAATGGACAACCAGTAAAAGGAATCCATTAACCGCACGCGTGTTCGTGAACCAGATGTGGCAGAATTTCTTTGGTCGTGGCTTTGTGAAAACATCGGGCGACTTTGGCATGCAGGGTGAATTACCTTCGAACCCACAATTGCTTGATTGGCTTGCCGTAGATTTCATGGAGCATGACTGGGATATTAAGCGGCTGATCAAAATGATCGTTACAAGTGCTACATATCGGCAGTCAGCAAACATATTACCGGAGAAGCATAGCATTGATCCGGACAATATTTATTTATCAAGAGGACCGCGTACAAGAATCCCCGCCGAAATGGTACGTGACGTGGTGCTTGCCAGCAGCGGGTTACTTGTTCGTGAACAGGGTGGGCCAAGCGTTAAACCCTATCAGCCAAAAGGATTGTGGGAGAGTTCCACATCAGGCCGGGGAGTGCTGGCAACATATAAGCAGGATCATGGCGATAGTTTATACAGAAGAGGAATATATACTTTCATCAAGCTTACAGTTCCGCCTCCTTCGATGATCATCTTCGATGCAAGCAACCGCGACCAGTGCGAAGTGAAACGTTCGAACACCAATACGCCTTTGCAGGCACTTGTTATGATGAACGATCCTCTCGTGTGGGAAGCTTCACGTGTGCTGGCACAGAACCTGATGATGAAAGATACTTCAGCAGACAAGGGAATTGAAAAAGCTTTTCGGCTGATTGTATGCAGAAAGCCTACTGAAAAGGAACTGGGAATTTTAAAAAGTTATTACAACGATCAGTTATTACAATTCAGGAATAAATCGCTCGATGCCGTTAATGCGTTAAAAACAGGTGAGTACCCATCAAAAGGTGATGCAGATAAAAATATGGTTGCGGCTTTAATGAAGACGATCAGCACGATTTATAATCTGGAGGAGACGATAACGAAGACGTAATTCAAAAGTTAAAAGTTAAAAGTGAAAGGTTAAAAGTGAAAGGTGAAAAGGGTAAGAGCGAAAAGTCAAAAGTTAGGGTGATTGACTGCTGTGTTTCACTTTAAAATCTTCAGTATCTCAACTTTTTACTTTTTACTTTTCAGATTTAACTTTTTAAGAAATCATGAAAAACGAAATATTCGAACATAGTCTCAACCTGAACCGGCGAAAGTTTTTGTCAAGATTTAGTCTTGGCATAGGAAGCTTTGCACTTGGTTCATTGCTGGTTCCTGACCTCTTCAATTCTTCTGATGAAGAAGCGATGATAACAGGATTACCTCACTTTGCTCCAAAAGCAAAACGCATTATTTATCTCTTTCAGAACGGAGCGCCCTCGCAACTCGATCTTTTTGATTATAAACCTTTACTTCAAAAGATGCACGGGCAGGATCTTCCTGCCTCCGTTCGTATGGGACAGCGCCTCACAGGAATGACTGCCGACCAAAAGAAATTTCCTATGGCAGGTACTTCAATGAAGTTTAACCAGTATGGCCAGGCGAAAGCATGGATTAGTGAAGTATTGCCTCATACCGCTGGTATCGTTGATGACATTTGTATTATCAGAAGTATGTTCACAGAAGCGATCAATCATGATCCTGCACTAACTTTTTTCCAAACAGGAGCTCAGGTGGGAAACAGGCCGAGTATGGGCGCATGGCTCAGCTATGGACTTGGAAGTGAAAATAAAAACCTACCAGCATTTTGCGTTCTCCTTTCAAGAGGTATGGGAAACGGCCAGGGAGTATATTCAAAATTATGGACTAATGGATTTCTTGATTCAGTACACCAGGGCGTGCAGTTCAGCAGTGGTGAAAACCCGGTGTTGTATCTTGCCAATCCCGACGGCATGAATAAAAGCGACCGACGCGCTATGCTCGATAAGCTCGGTGAAATGAATGACCTTTCTTACAAAGAATTCGGAGATCCCGAGATCAGTACAAAGATCCAGCAATATGAAATGGCTTACCGCATGCAAACAGCGGTGCCGGAGATCACTGACATGAGCAAGGAACCTGAATCTGTAATTAAATTGTATGGACCTGATTGTTTAATTCCCGGAACTTACGCCGCCAATTGTTTGCTGGCACGCAAACTTTCTGAAAATGGTGTTCGCTTTGTTCAGTTATATCACCAGGGTTGGGATGGACATTCAAATCTTCCGTCCGAGCTGCGGTTACAATGTAAAGACACCGATCAGGCTTCCGCCGCACTGATAACAGATCTGAAGCAAAGAGGTCTGCTGGATGAAACACTGGTAATATGGGGCGGAGAATTCGGCCGCACAAATTATTGCCAGGGTGAATTAACAAAGGAAACATATGGAAGGGATCATCACCCAAGATGTTTCACTATCTGGATGGCAGGTGGTGGCGTGAAACCCGGTTTTGTTCATGGTGAAACTGACGACTTCGGTTATAACATTGTAAAAGATCCTGTACACGTGCATGATTTCCAGGCAACGGTATTGAACCTGATGGGGCTTAATCACGAACAGCTGGTATTTAAGCACCTTGGTCGGCGATACCGCCTTACAGATGTTTCCGGTAAAATTGTAAAAAACATAATTGCATAAATTTAAAATGGCCGGATCAAAACTGGTTAAAACGGTTAGTGAACGATCGCTTATTCCTTTAAACTCGCTCTTGCTGTTTTTCCTTTTATTTGAACCGCGCATTGTTTTGCCGGCCTGGCTTCAGGTATTTGGACGAATGCATCCGCTCGTGCTGCATTTTCCAATAGTACTGATCCTGATTTATGCGGTTATAACTCTTTTTTTGCCTTCACGACTCAGAAACGAACACTGGTACAGGTCTGCTATTAATGCGCTGCTGCTTGCGGCAGCTTTTTCGGCTTCTATAACAGCACTGATGGGATTTGCGCTTTCAAGAAATGAAGGTTATGATCCCGATGCCCTAGCCCTTCATAAATGGACAGGTGTATTAATTCCATTTTTATTACACGCTTTCTATCTGATCAGGAATAAAGTTGTAAGAAACATTCACGTAGCAAGAATGGTTTCAATATTTCTGGCGGTAATGATTTCTGTAGCCGGACATCACGGTGCCGTGATTACTCATGGGGAAAATTTTATTCTGGCTCCCGTTACTCCGGTTCAACAAAGGATCATACCCGCGTTTGAAGATGCATTCGTATATAACGACCTCGTACAACCGATTTTTGATAATAAATGTGCCGGCTGCCATAACAGTAAAAAGGCAAAGGGTGAACTGGTAATGGACACGAAAGAATTGTTTTTGAAAGGTGGCAAAGACGGTGTTCCATGGGATACTACAAAAGCAGATCTCGGAGTAATGATGAGAAGGATACATATGCCTTTGGAAGAGAAAGATCACATGCCGCCTAAAGGCAAACCACAGCTTACTGATGATGAAATGTTCATTATTCATGAATGGGTTAAGAAAGGGGCTGATTTCAATAAAAAATTTACAGACCTGCAGCCAACGGATACACTCTATGTAATAGGAAAAAAGGCGCTTCCGTCATCTTCAGAAGAGAATTATGATTTTGCTGCTGCCGATCAGAATGAAGTATTAAAGCTGAATAACAATAACCGGGTAATATCGCCTGTGGCCACAGGTTCACCCGCTTTAAATGCAACTTTTTATAACCGTTCGCTTTTTACTATTGAATCACTCAAAGAACTTGCTCCAGTAAATGATAAGATCGTAGAACTTAATATTCCGAAAATGCCGGTTAAAGATGAGCATCTGTCTATCCTGAAGCAGTTCAGAAACATCCGGAGGCTCAACCTCAACTTTACAGAGTTAACAGGTAAAACACTCGAACAGCTTCAATCATTACCGAATCTTAAAATGCTTTCATTATCCGGAACATCAGTTGACTACAATAGTCTGAGGAAGTTGCAAAATTTTCCTAAACTTAAAACAGTATATCTGTGGAGTACTCCTGCTGCAAAAAACAATCTTAAAGACCTTGAACAGAAGAATAAAAACATTTCTTACTATGCAGGCTTCACTGGCGATACGGTAAAATTGCAGCTTACACCTCCCATACTTGAAAATGAAGATCACATTCTTGCTGGTCCCGAACCGCTGAAGCTTAAACATTATATCACGGGATCCCTTATCAGGTATACACTCGACGGCACCACACCGGATAGTATA
This sequence comes from Flavitalea sp., assembly GCA_035525775.1. GTDB lineage: Bacteria > Bacteroidota > Bacteroidia > Chitinophagales > Chitinophagaceae > Flavitalea. Next base: position 148 of record DATLDR010000039.1, on the reverse strand, counting down.
CGGTCGCCAGTTTATAAGGAAGGGCTGGTAATAGATTCAAATGTAACGCTCAAGGCGATTGCATATAAAGATGGATGGTATAACAGCAGCATGCTTCAGCATCATTTTTATAAAAAAAATTATCTGCCCGACAGTATCCAGCTTCTTA
>DATLDR010000032.1:0-2134 GCA_035525775.1 Flavitalea sp. | reverse complement strand
ACGTGATCAAACTCCGGAATTTCTCTATATAGGATGTTCCGACAGCCGGGTGACCGCAGAAGAACTCATGGGCATTGAACCGGGACAGGCATTTATTCACAGGAACATTGCCAATATGGTGATCAGTATTGATCTGAATGTAATGTCGGTATTGCATTATGCCATTACTTATCTTAATGTGAAACAGATTGTAGTATGCGGACATTATAACTGTGGTGGCGTTAAGGCGGCCATGCAACCTGTTGACCTGGGAATACTGAATCCATGGTTAAGAAATATTCGTGATGTGTACCGGTTGCACAAAGACGAGTTGAATGCGATTAATGAAGAACAGGCGAGGTATGACCGGCTTGTAGAGCTAAACGTGCAGGAGCAATGCATTAACATTATTAAAACAGCAGACTTTCAAACGGCTTTCCGTGACCGCGGAATAAAACTCCATGGATGGGTATTTGACATGCGGTCTGGAAAGCTGATAGACCTGAAGATAGATTTCCAGAATATTTTGGAGCATATTATGGAGATTTATAGGCTGGGGGGAAAAGGGCAGAGGGCAGAGGGCAGGGGGGAGAGTTGAGAAACAAGAATCAAGAATCGAGAATCAAGAAAGGGAAAATCGAGAATATTTAATTAGTATATTAAAGGTTAGATACTGATAAAAAATTATTCTTCTTGATTCTCGTTTCGCGATTGTCGACTATTCATCCACAAAAATATTTCAACATGAAACACATTCTTATCTCCATTGTACTGGTAAGCCTTATTTCATGCGCCGGTGATAAAGCTAATAAACCTCAGGATGCAAAGACCGGCAATGATTATGGATCCTTCAAAATAAAACGCGGCACCAACATCGCTCACTGGCTATCGCAAAGTGAAAAAACAGGCGCGGAGCGTGAAGGATTCTTTACAGAAAAAGATGTTCAATACATTGCTCATGCAGGCTTTGATCATATGAGACTTCCTGTTGACGAACAGCAATTATGGGATTCAGGCGGCAAACGTTATAGTGATGCATTTCAGCTGCTCGATAATTTCATGAACTGGGCAAATAAGGCAGGATTGCGTGTAGTGCTCGATCTTCATATACTGCGGTCTCATCATTTCAATGAAGCTGAAAAACCATTGTGGACAAAACCAGAGGCGCAGGATAAATTCATCCAGTTGTGGAAAGATCTTGCATCAGCAGTAAACAAGTGGCCTAATGGAATGATAGCCTACGAGTTCATGAACGAGCCTGTGGCAGATGATCCTGAACAATGGAACCGGTTGCTCGCCCGCGTTGCTGATTCCATCAGGAGCTGGGAACCTGAAAGAACACTTGTTATCGGTTCCAACAAATGGCAATCTGTAAATACATTTGACCAGTTGAAGATTCCGGCCAACGATAAAAATATTTTATTAAGCTTTCACTTTTACGAACCTTTTTACCTTACTCATTACAAAGCTTCCTGGACGAAGCTGAAAGACTTTAATGGTACGGTGCAATATCCAGGACAAGTGGTAGTGAATGGTGATTCTGCGGACCAAAAGCAGGTTTACAACAGGGATACACTTGAACAGATGATGGCAAAGCCAATACACCTGGCCGACAGTCTCAAACTGCCATTATATTGCGGAGAGTTCGGAGTGATCGACGGATCGCCTCGCGCAAGCAAAGAAGCCTGGTACAGGGATCTCGTTGCAATATTTGATAAACACAATATTGCTTATGCGAACTGGAACTTTAAATCAGGTTCATTTGGCATTGTTAACGACCAGCTGAATCCGGATACTCCCATGGTGAATATTCTTACCGGCAAAAAAGAATAAAAAAACTACGGCCTTACGGGGTCGCAGCTGTCAGGATGCTGCCAACTACGGGTTCGCATCGTATTTATTCATGAGCAGTCGTGAGAAAAAGGCTTTTTGCGTGATCCTGTAATGTCGCTTTCATGTAACGCTGCGGTACTGAATGTTCGCCACCCCTTATTTTATGATTATTGGGTGATGCACTGTAAACAAAATGCTTTACACCGGATTATTTTGAATTGTAGTATATTTAGTTAAGACGGGTTTAGTTTATGATGAAAATTATATTCCTTGCATGCGGCACCACATTCTTGATGATGGCGTGCAAAAAAAATGATAAATC
>DATLDR010000129.1:0-4619 GCA_035525775.1 Flavitalea sp. | reverse complement strand
AGTCCTTCATTGTATGAACATTTATCTGGAGCGCAGAACCTTGAGATTACCCGTCGATTAAAGAACGTTGAAAGGACTAGAATTGCTCAAGTCCTGCGGGAAGTAAATCTTACTAAAGCAGCCAATGTAACAGTTAAAAAGTATTCGCTTGGAATGAAACAACGCCTCGGATTGGCATTGGCTTTACTTTCAAGGCCGGAGCTTTTAATTCTGGATGAACCGACAAACGGACTCGATCCAAACGGTATAAATGAAATTAGGGAGTTACTTATTGACCTGAATAGAGCAACCGGCACCACAATCTTTTTGTCAAGTCACCTTCTTGCCGAAATAGAAAAAATGGCTAGCCATGTCGGCATTATTTTTAACGGCTCTATTGTAGTCCAGGGAATCATGCAAGAACTTATCGATAGCAGCGCGCAAGTACATATGCTTGAAATTAGAACGAACGACAATCAAAAATCTATGTCTATTCTCCAGGCTTCCAACTTTTTAGTACTCACTGGAAGCAATCAGATGTTGCAAATAAAAGTGAACTCACTACAGGAAGTTGGCATGATTACAAAGTTGTTGGTTAGACACGAGGTTAACATATTTCAGATCCTCCATAAAAGGCGAGGCCTCGAAGAGATTTATTTATCTATAACTCAATCTTGATATGGCAACCTTTAAGAATGCGCTTATCGCCGAAACTATAAAAATGCGAAGGACACCAATAGTATGGCTAATATTAGGAGGTGCATTATTCATCCCCCTCATGGAAATGCTGATTTTTCTTTTTAATCCAGATAAAATAAAAGTTACGCCAGGTGAAAATGAATGGTTGTTTTTTATTCGTGGCACGTTCCAATTTGCTTCAGTATTTATTATTCCAGTGTGTATGGTTCTTGCAACCTCATTGCTAATGAACATTGAAAATAAGTCAAATACATGGAAACACATTTTGATTTTGCCGATAACCAGAAATATGATTTATGCGGTCAAAATGACAATGATCATGATAATAATCGTGAGCTTTTATTTATTCTTTTTGTCATTTGTAATGTTAGACGCCATGGTTTTAAAATTACATTTCCCTCAATTTGGGAGAACCAAGGTTGGATTTGAATGGGAATATTTATTCGAACTAACTGTTGAATCCTTCCTTTCGATACTGGCGATAGTAGCCATTCACATCTGGCTAAGCTTTCACATTAGAAACGTGATTGTGATTATTAGTATTGGCTTGGTTGGTTTATTCCTAGCACTTGTTATGTCATCGCCCGGGACATGGAATGGAGTAAGGTATGTTCCCTATGCTTATCCTGCGCTTTTTAGCTACCGTCTTAATCCGCTTTACCATTACCCACCAGTCGCATATAATGTGTTGGCGGCTATGTCATGCGGTTTAATTTCAACATTATGTTATTTGGACTATAGAAGAAACTTTAGAGGGTAATACACATGTGGCCGTGAAGAATTATAACTTTATTAATGAGTCAAGTTTATTGTAAAGTAAAATTTTATCACTAGGTCGAAATTCACCTTTTCCTGGGTCTAATGTCGGTCTATTAGGAATTTTCCCATTTTTATTTACAATGAAATAGCATGGCTGATAAGGAAAGTATTTATTATCTACTGCTTCGCCGATTATTTCTTTTGATAGTTTCGCTTCTTCATCAGCCTTTACCAAAATATGATAGCCATTTGGTTTAAACTTCTCAATTCTGCCTTTCCATCGTACCTCTGGTAAGGGATGCCTATCAATACAGATGTATAAAAATGCAATGTCCTTTGAATTAATGTAGTGTTCCGTCAACTGGGGCGTATAATTTTTAAATTCTTCAAAACAAGAGGGACAACTAGTTCCCCAAACGTCAACATAGACGATCTTATTTTTAAATTCCGGCCTTTGTATTATAATATTAAGTGAGGTGTAAGATCACCCTGAATTTAGAAGTATTACTCTGTCGTTGCCCTTGTATGAAATCTTTGACCAAATAAATATACCGGATAGAATCGCAATTACTGAAACGACAAAAATTGAATATTTCGCTCCTTTTTTTATTTTCAATTTTTTCTGGTTAAGTTATGATGTAAAGGGATTGCTTTTATGGTCGCCGTATAACTCTGGCAGCGAATTGTTGGGCCTTACACATTTCTTTTTAGCGTTTGTCAGGATTAGCCATTGTCAATAACCCCTATAACCCGTTTTCCTCCAATATATATTTTAGAACTTAATATCGGAAGCCTCCATACTCATAACTTCTGAGGTCTTTTTGTCAATATAGATAGCAGTATATTGACCGTTCTTCATTAATTTGTCTATATCAATTCGAGTGTCGAATGGTTTATCCTTTTTGGTAATAATAATATTAAACGAAGTCAATTCTTCCTTTTGGTTTTTCACTTTGTTCCCAGTAGTTATATTATATCCCTCTTTTACCAGATCTGTCTGAATGTTTTTTAAGAACCCATTTTCAAATTTTACTACTTGCTCCGAGGCTGATTGTAAATTGCCAATTAAATCTTTAATATTAAGTACTAAAACTGCCTTTTTTGAATCGTTAATGAACATAGCCCCATTTTTATTTGGACTAATTTTTGAAAAACTAAACGCGGCTGCTATTGCAACGAATGGTAGAACGTATAATAATTTTTTCATAGTAAGTAAGGTACTAAAAAGGTTTAACTAGGCTTACTTACTTACTTATGAAAATCATTTTCACTTACGGTGGCAAGGAATACAGTGGTGAATTGTCTATATTGCTAGACGCTGGCGATAGCGGAGTATATCGTTTAATAGTCGATAAATATTATAAAGGCGGTATATCATTAAAGCCACCCTCAAAAACCCACCGATTGTCCTAAGAGAAGCCTGTACGGCCGCCTAAAAATAAAATAAAAACCTATTTCGTTACGATTCGTCAAGCATCCATAGAAGATATTCCATCAATACAAGATGTCCGTCATTCTGTAAAGGAAAATACGTTGTCGGACCGGAGCCTCGTAACCGACGAAGATTGTGCGGATTACTTAACAAAGCGAGGTAACGGGTGGGTGTTTATCACTAATGGAAGAATTGTAGGCTTCGCTATTGTTGACCTCATCGAAAATAATGTATGGGCGTTATTTGTTCATCCTGACTTTGAAAGGCAAGGTATAGGCAGAAAACTACATGACCATTTGATACAATGGTACTTTACTCAAACATCAGAAGGCTTGCGGCTATCCACCGCCAAAGGAACCAGGGCGGAGAAATTTTACAAGGCTGCTGGCTGGCAAGAAGACGGACTTACCACAACAGGTGAAATAGTTTTTAGGCTAACCCACAAGCCCCGTGTCCCAACTGACATATAGTTGCCTTTCAAAGCGTCGACGTTTATGTTGAAGTGTTTTTTTGTGTTCATACCTTTCTTAACTTCTTAACCGTTCCAGTTGCAGTTATCATATACGGCTCCAGACTGCAGGAACAGACACTGCCGGAAATCCTTACCCTTCAGGAAGTGTTATAATCATCAAATTGAACAATTCCGAGATTGAAGGGACTTTCAACACAATTATGAAAAACGCAGAACAAGAGGTAATAATGAAAAACGGGTATTTCTAAGGGCAATTTCAGAAATAAGACATTTCTTGCTGCGCTTCTGTGCGCTGGTTTACTATTGAAAATGATTAAGGCGGACCATACAAAGCGGAGGTAATTAGCGGGGTGCGCAATTATTCTTATCTTTTGTCTTTTTATAACTATTTACTTTTTGTTTCCAAACGATTGTTATGAACCGCCCTGTATCAGATACAGTACAAGAAGTGCCACAGACAGATGGTCGAACACCTCATGTTTTCGGTACCACAACAGCAACGCAGCAACGTCTATACTCCTTGGATGCACTTCGAGGGTTTGACATGTTTTGGATTATGGGAGCCGAAGAAATTTTTCATGGTCTTTACAAGGCCACTGGTTCTACCACTTGGGGAGTTGTATCGAATCAATTGACCCATCCGGCGTGGAACGGTTTTCACTTTTACGATCTGATCTTTCCACTTTTTTTATTTATGGCCGGCGTAGCTACGCCTTACTCGGTAGGCCGGGAGTTGGAGAAAGGGAAAGGCAAAAATCAACTGCTATTGCGTGTAATTCGCAGGGGTTTGATTTTGGTGCTCTTAGGCGTTGTGGTGAATAACGGATTGGAAATACAGCCCGTTTCCGAAATACGCTTTCCCAGTGTACTGGGAAGAATTGGAATCGCCTATATGTTCGCCAATATTATTTATTTGTATACCAAACAGCGGATGCAGATTGTTTGGTTTTCCGCTTTGTTGATCGGCTATTGGCTGCTCTTAAAGTTTACTTCGGCTCCTGGTTTTTCACCGGGTGATTTAACCATGCAGGGAAATTTTGCCTCCTACATTGATCGCTCCATTATCCCGGGTAAACTTTATTTAGGTATTCATGACCCGGAAGGTCTAATGTCTACCATTCCCGCCATTAGCACGGGTCTGCTGGGAATACTTGCAGGCAATTTGCTAAGGAAAGGCATTATGAAACCGCTGCGCAAAGCATTGTACCTGGCCATAGCGGGTATCGTATTTTTGGGGATAGCGCAAATCTGGAACTTGGATTTTCCAATTAATAAAAA
>DATLDR010000127.1:0-2716 GCA_035525775.1 Flavitalea sp. | reverse complement strand
CAGGTTGTTCTTTGTAGATAAGATCATTGAAATGGGCGCAAGGATAGTTTTATGCGATCCCCATCGTGCCGTTGTTGTAGGTTTGGAAAGGATAAATCATTTGAGAGGCATTAGCATGAGCAGCCCCGATATAAGAGCGGGAGTAGCTTTGCTTATTGCTGCATTAAGCGCCGAAGGAAAAAGCACGATACAGAATATTGAGCAGATAGACAGGGGTTATGAAAGGATTGATGAAAGATTGAATAATTTAGGAGCAGAGATAAAAAGGGTCAGGTAGTCATTGGTCAATGGTAAGATAAAACATAATGACTGTTGACTTAATGACCCAATGACTAAAAAAGGGAACACAAATAATAAAGAGTAACGAGAATGAAGAAAGAATACCAAAAGATGATCGTGATAACTGCTCCCTCAGGTGCAGGTAAAACTTCTATAACCCGTTATTTAATGAGAGTGTTCCCGCAACTCGCATTTTCAATTTCTGCAGCTACAAGAGAAGCAAGGTCAAATGAAAAGAACGGGGTGGATTATTATTTTATTCCTGTTGAGGAATTTCAAAAGAAGATTTTAAATGAAGAATTTGTAGAGTGGGAGATGGTGTATGAAGGAAAGTATTATGGCACTTTAAAATCAGAGTTGAGACGCATGTGGAGCAATGAGCAGGTACCTGTACTTGATATTGATGTGCAGGGCGCCATTCATGTGCAGAAAGAATATCCTGTAAATTCTCTTTTTATTTTTATTAAGCCGCCATCCATTGACGAGCTAAAAAGGCGCCTGGAGAGTCGTGGTTCCGAGAGTGCTGAATCAATACAAACAAGGGTAAGCAAAGCTGCTTATGAGCTTTCGTTCGTTAACCAGTTTAGTCATGTTGTAGAGAACAAAGACTTTGAAACTGCCTGTAAGGAAGCTGAGAAGATCGTGAAAGACTTCATCAACCTGCCTGCCGGCAAGCAGGTAATTAATTCTTAACATCCCTTTCAATTATATATTTTTGTTACATGGATTGGACGGCTGTCATAGCAATTGTACTTTCCCTGATCCTGATCGGGTTTTTTGCCGGTATTGAAATAGCTTTTATCTCTGCAAGTAAACTTTCCATTGAACTTAAAAAAAAGCAGGGTACTTATGTTGGCAGGATATGGTCGGCCTATATGGAAAGACCTGCACGCTTTATAGGAACCACGCTTATTGCCCTTAATATTTTACTTGTTGTGTATGGCTTGTTGTGGAGTGATATCCTTGTAGGTTTCTGGAAATTCTGGAATATTCACAACGCCTATTTAAAGCTTGCAGCAGAAACTGTTCTATCAACTTTTATTTTACTTTTTTTTGAATTTATTTTTAAAGCATTCTTCCGGGCAAAAGGCGATGCCATTATTGGCAGTAGTATAATCACTTTTATGGTCCAGTTCTTTTATTCAGTTTTTTCCGGGATAGCATCCATTTTTGTGAACGTTGCTGAATGGATACTTAAATACATTTTTAATATTAAAGTTCATGCAAAGAAAGAAGTGTTTAGTAAGATCGACCTTGAACATTTTATACAGCAAAGCAAGGATGGCGATATGGACGATAATATTGAAATGAACAATGAGCTGTTTGAAAATGTATTGTCTCTTTCAGAGATCAAAATGAGAACCTGTCTGATCCCACGCAAAGAGATCGAAGCGGTTGATATTAATGCATCTCTTGATACAGTAAAAGAACGTTTCATCGATACCAAGCTTTCAAAGCTGGTAGTGTATGAAGATAACATTGACAACATCCAGGGATATATTCACCAGCTTGATATGTTCAGGAACCCTGAAAGCCTGCGTTCTATAATATTGCCAATACCTACTATCCCTGAAAGCATGAACGCAACAGACCTGATAAACAAGTTCAGTAAAGAAAGAAAAAGCATTGCCTGGGTAATTGATGAATTTGGCGGAACTGCCGGCATTGTAACAATGGAAGACCTGCTGGAAGAGATCTTTGGGGAAATAAAAGATGAGTATGATGTGGAAGAATTTGAAGAGAAAATGATTGCTGAAGACGAATATATTTTCAGCGGCCGGCTTGAGCTGGATTATATTTCAGATAAATATGGACTTGAGTTTCGTGATAATGAGGAAACAGGAACATTATCCGGCTATATCATCAGCGAGCATGAGGAAATACCAAAACAAAAAGACAGGATCATAATCGATGATTATGAATTTGATATTTTAAGTGTGAGTGAAACAAGAATTGAGACCGTTAAAATGAAGGTGCTGAAATAAATTCTAATGAGAATCGTTCGTTCGTTTAAGCCTCTTATAGTAATCCTTTTCCTCCTTGTAAGCGATTCCCTCTTTTCACAGGATAAAGATCGTCCCTTATTTACGTTTGGCGTAGTAGCAGATGTACAATATGCTGACCAGGACAATGCAGGCTCGAGGCATTACAGGTCTTCATTGCAAAAATTTAGGGAAGCAGTAAAAGTATTTAATCAACAGGAGGTAGATTTTGTTTTAAGCCTGGGGGATTATATCGATAAAAACTTTAGCAGCTACGATTCTTTAAATCCTATTGCAAAAGGATTGAAAATGCCTTTGCGCCATGTGTTGGGCAACCACGAATTTTCAGTAAAGGATGAAGAAAATGGTAAGGTATTAGGAAAAGAAAATCTACAAAAGCCTTTTTATTCATTTGTAAAAAACAAGTGGCGGTTTATCATATTAAATGGAAATGA
>DATLDR010000006.1:0-17819 GCA_035525775.1 Flavitalea sp. | reverse complement strand
ATCAAAGTCTGCAAACAATGGTGCCCAGCTCCATTCGGTAGCCTGTATTCCTGCAAGCTGGCCTACTTCGCTAAATGATCCGTTACCATTATTCAACTGCAATGTGTTGCGCACGTACTGCGGTTCATATTTATTGTTGATGTTCTGCTGAAATTCATCATAAGTATTTCCCATCATCGTAAGCTTCCATCTCTTATTGTCTGGCGGCAGCATGTCTACTACCACTACATCCTCCAATCCGTCATTATTGAAATCAGCCACATCATTACCCATACCATTATATGTGGTATGCCGCAGGTATTCCGGTGCCTTATTGGTAAATGTACCGTCCTGGTTATTGATCCAGATAAGATCATTTGTAAGGAAGTCATTCGATACATATACATCAGGCCAGTTATCATTATTGATGTCGCAGATGTTTACACCCAGCCCGAAGCCTTCAATGGTGATGCCTGCTTCCATCGACACGTTGGTAAAAGTTCCGTTTCCGTTGTTGCGGAAAAGCTTATCGGTAGATAAAGCCTTGCCCGACGTTTCTTTCGGACGTGAATTATTACGGTTATAATTTACAAATGCATTACGAAGGAGATACATGTCGAGGTCTCCATCCTTATCGTAGTCAAAAAAAGCAGCGTGGATATCGTATCCTTCTTCTGCGAGACCCATCTTTTCTGCAGATTCGGTGAATGTATTGTTGCCGTTATTAATGAAAAAAACATTCCGCATGGCTGAAGGAGGAGTCAAACGGCTGCCAGCCTTGCATATATATACATCCTGAAAACCATCCTGGTTAATGTCTACAACTGAGATTCCGTACGCCCATCCGGAAGTTTTGAATCCAGCGTTGTCGGTGATGTCGTCGAATTTTAAGTTGCCCTTATTTAAAAAGAGCCGGCAGGGAACCATGTTTCCACCGAGGATCACATCCTGAAGACTGTCGTTATTTATGTCGAGGAAAGCGACGCCAGCTCCATTGAACATGTATTCAAATTCAAGCACGGTGAGTGAATCGCTGTATACCAGATTATTTGAAAACCGAATCCCGGTTTTCCCGGGATCCAACTTTGTGAATAATGTTTGTGAACCTGAATCTTTACATGCCCACCAGCTACTTATGCAAAATATTATTAATGCAATTCTGATCTGTGATTGCCTCATCTTTCGTCATACTTTTTGCTACTCTTAGTAGCCAGGATTCTGGACCAGCTTGCCATCGGACCGGTCTATTTCTGATTGAGGTAATGGAAATAAATTATAGTGTTCTTTCCATGCGCTGCCGAATATTTGAGGGCCAATACCCCAGCGGGTAATGTCGAACCATCTGTGTGGCTCAAATGCCAGCTCTACTCTCCGCTCATGACGCAATGCCGCACGGTGATCCGGGTTTGTACTGGCCGCTAAACCAACTCTTGCACGAACCTGGTTTACATAACCCATTCCTTCCGGTGATGTTCCGCCGCCTTTTTCTATCAGTGCTTCAGCATATAATAATAATACTTCTGAATAGCGGAACCATCTTTCATTGTTGAAACCAGCCTGGCCGTTGGGTGAATAAGCACTTCCGTCAGCATTTTTCTCCCCAAAATATTTCTTTATTCCCATACCTGTAGATGACCATGCCGCATCAAAAGGTACAACTGATTCTGCTTTATTATAATAAGGTTCGCCGTCAACATAAATGTTAGCGGTAAAACGCGGATCACCCGGTTCGTATTCATTTTTTAAATCTTCTGTAGGCACATACCATCCCAAACCACCACCAGGTGCGCCGGCGTCACCGCTTGCATCCCAGTACCAAACCCGGCCTGTTCCCTGAGAAGCCTTAAAGTTTTCTGAGTGTGTATCATCGAACACCCAAAGGTTATCATCAGAAAATGGTCCGCCGTACTGTACTTCAAATACTGATTCAACACCGTTTTCTTTTTTAAAATCAAAAGCATCTTCATAATTATCCAGCTTGTTGGCATTGCCGTCGAACAGGCTGTAAGGACCATTTGTTACTACATCATTCAATGCTGTGATAGCAGCATCCCAATCCTTCTTCCATACATTAACCTTCCCAGTGAATGAACGTGCGGTCCATTTAGTTACCCTGCCAAGATTTGCTGCATCCCACTGCGGTGGCAATCCTGCATATGCCTCATCGAGATCTGATAAAATGCTTGCATATAATTCGTCCTGGGTGGCATTGGGTGAAGCGAGGTCGGTGATATCTTTCTTTACTTCAAGAACAAGCGGTGGAGTTCCCCACATCTGTAATGCAAGGAAATGGAAAAATGCACGCAGGCATTTTGCTTCTGCTGTGTAAAGTGTTTTTTGTTCTGCCGTCAGCTCATTCGTTTCATTGGCTGCGGCTTCAATAACAATATTTGACCGTGCAACACCTTCATATATCTGGCTGTAAATAGAAGCGAATGGAAGATCGGATGATCTGAAAAATAAATTATCCAGATCTCTTGACTTTGCCAGGTCACCTGAGTTGCCTGCTACATCATTGATCGTTACATCATCTGTAGTAGCCATGGTTATTCCCCAGAATTCTCCTCTTTCGTTTAATGTTTCAGTGCTTGTTCCCCAGAAATCCTGGATAGAAGAATAGGCCGCGAACATGGCGCCATCAAAATCTGCAGCTGTTTTATAGTAGGTTTCCGACGTTAACCTGTCGAGGGGCTGTAAGTCCAGTTTATTACAGGATACTACTGCGCCAAAGATGATTATTAACGTAAGCAAATATTCCTTAATAAAGATTTTGCTTTTCATTTTTTCGTATTTAATGTAAGATTAATTTGTAAGAATTTAATGCAATCGTTTTATTAATCGAATGTCAACTGCCATCCAATCTGTATCACTCTAGGTTGAGGTGAACTTCCCGGATCTACGCCGTTCGCCAAAGGAAACTCACCTTTCTGGAAGCTTGCTCCCCTTGTAACTTCTGGATCATATCCTGAATATTTTGTAAATGTTGCAAGGTTCTGTATTCCCAGGTATATTCTTGAAGAAGCTATGAATTGTCTTGTTGCATTTCTCAATCTTTCTGCAGGAAGAGTGTAGCCAATCTGCAGGTTTTTGATTCTGAGGTACGCGCCGCTTTCTATCCATCTGTCAGAATACCGGTTGTTGTTGTTAGCATCATCTTCTGTAGCCCTAGGCATAGAGTTGCTTGTTCCTTCTCCGTTCCACCGGTTAAGTACAGAAGTACGCTGGTTATTGCCACCCCTCATGTTTTCCATGTTAGCTCTTACGCTGTTATAGATGTTCATGTCGCCAACTCCCTGGAAGAATATTCCGAAATCAAATCCTTTGTAGTTCGCTCCTGCATTGAATCCATAAAAGAATCCTGGTATTGCATTACCGATTTTTGTACGGTCGTTTGCATCGATTTTTTTATCTCCGTTAATATCAGCGAAACGTATATCACCAGGTTGCCTTGCAGATGAAAATGCATCAGGTAATGCAGCAGCAACTTCCTGTGCATTCTGATAGATACCATCTGTTTTGTATCCATAAAAGTAACCCAGGCCCTCACCTGCAGTAGTTCTGTGCGTTTGTGAACCACCTGCACCGCTGATGATCTCTTTAATGGAACCCAGTGATTCAACATTATTCTTTATGAAAGTGATGTTACCACCAAAGTTATAAGTGAGATCACCAATTCTGTTTCTGAAATTAGCAGCCAGCTCCAGACCATTATTTTTGATCTGCCCGATATTTGCATCAGCAGGAAGAAAATAACCTGATGAATATGGTATAGGCAGGCTTAATAACACATCATTCGTCGTTTTATTGAAATAGTCTATAGTGATATCAAGTTTCCTGGCTAACATACTGATATCAGCTCCGAAGTCAACCTGTGTGCTGGTTTCCCATTTCAGGTTTTCGTTCGCAAATATCACAGGAGCAGGGCCCCTGACAATTGTCTGGCCTGCGCCGATTACATAAAATATAGAAGTCTGGAGTGAAGGCAGGTATGCAAAGTTCTGGCCTGTGAACTGGTTGCCAGACTGACCCCAGCTTGCCCTGATCTTAACATCATCAAATATGCTGGAAGCTTTTGAAAAGAATTTTTCTTCACTTACTCTCCATCCCACAGAAACAGAAGGGAAAGTTCCTGACCTGTTGGCAGAAGAGAAGCGTGACGACTGGTCTCTTCTTACGTTAAATGTTACAAGATATTTATCATTATAGCTGTAGAACAGGCGTCCGAGATATCCGCGTAATCCCCAATGGTCTGCTTCGTTGGTAGCCGCAATTGTTGTGGCCACAGTAGGGAAGCGGATGTTTGTATTGAAAAGATTGCCTCCCTGGATTCTTGTTTTATCAAAACGGAAGTTTGTTTCTTCTTCACCGACGAGTGCAGTGATATTATGCTTTCCGATCGCTTTTATATACGTTAACGTATGCGTGAGGTTGGTAGTAACTTCAATGGGTCGTTCTGATGTAAGCAATGAATTTCTGATCCCGCCACCGTATTCGTTTTTACTTGCTTCCTGGAAGAAAAATCCGTCGCCCACATTGTAATCGACCCCAACGGCAAGTCTGTATTTCAGTCCTGCAATCGGTTCAACTTCACCGTATGCACTGGCCAGTATCTTTCTTGCTACAACTTTAACTTCGTTATACCGGTTATCCGTCTGCCACATCAGGTTATTAGCGCTTGCTCCGGATCCCCTTGTTTCTGATGTTGAAGGATTATATCCTAGCGGATCAGCTTTATCATAAGGCTGATAGTAGGGAGCATTCATGGCGCCGGCAGCTGCTGCATACGATCCACCTTCAGACTGAACACCTCTTTCAGTAGAGCTTATGAGCATTGACTCGCCGAACTTGAGATACTTACCTACCCTGAAGTCTGAATTCGCTTTTAATGAAAGTCTTTTAAAGCGTGATGCTTTTTCAATACCATCCTGTTCATGATAACCTGCACCCACATTGAAGTTCATCATCTTGGTACCACCACTTACCGTGATATTATGATTGTCAACTTTAGCTGTCTGAAAAACTGCAGACTGCCAGTCGAACAAAGGTTGTGAAGCAAAAGCGGAAAGATCTCTTCCCAGTTCATTTTGCAGCGCGATGTATTGCTGAACATTAAGAACATCGAATTTTTTTCCTTCCGGTATGGCCTGCCAGCCTCTGTAACCATCATAAGAAACTACTGCCCTGCCATCTTTACCTCTTTTGGTAGTAATGATGATAACACCATTGGCGGCTCTTGCACCATAGATAGCGGATGCCGATGCATCTTTAAGCACGTCTATTGATTCGATATCATTAGGGTTCATGCCTGCCAAAGGATTTGATTCTGTATACGAGGCGGTATTTACCGTTACATTAGTTGTTTGCACTATAGGCACTCCATCAATAACCCATAAAGGCTGGTTAGTACCCACCGTTCCGATCCCACGGATCCTCACATCAATTGGTGCAGCCGGATCACCGGAACGGTTAGCGATCACCACGCCTGCAATTCTTCCACCCAGTGCCTGGTCGGGACTGGTGATGGGTCTGGTAGCGATATCCCTCCTGGTAATAGAACCAACAGCACCTGTAAGATCCACTTTTCGCTGCGTACCATAACCAACCACCACTACTTCGCCAAGGTCAGAATTCGGATCAGGAGAAAGCTGTGCGTTCAGTGTTGTTTTCCCTTCCACCTTTAGTTCCTGTGCGAGGTAATTAACTGATGAAATAACAAGAACTGAATTAGGAGAAGGTACAGTAAGTGTAAACTTACCATTGTCGTCGGTAGTAGTACCCTGGTTGTTTCCTTTTACCACCACACTTACTTGTGGCAGTGGTTTACCGTTTTCATCGGTAATTGTTCCCGAAACTCTGGTGGATGTTTGACCGAAAACAGAAACCGGGAAAATGGCTGATGCCATGAGGCCGAATAACAACAACAGGTAAATCGTGAAGGAATTTCGATTCATAAGTAGCAAGTTTTTAGGTTGATGGACCTTTGGTGATCAAATATTCATTTTTTTCAAGTGCTGATTGATAGCTTTTATTATGGATATGATGGACAATATTATTATTTGACCTTATTCATGGTTAAAAGCCCAAACAGTATTTACCACATATTCCTCTCCCGGAATCAATAACGTTGAAGGGAATTGTGGATGATGCGGACTGTCAGGATAAAATTGAGTTTCGAGACAAATCCCCTGGTTCTTCCTGAAACTGCCATTGAGAAAATCTCCTGTATACAATAATAATCCCGGCAAACTCGTGGTTACAGACATCTGAATGCCCGATACATTATCTGTTAACACTGCGTTTACATCATCACTTTGATTCAGCACAAAACACTCGTTATAGCCTGTTGCCAACTGATCTGAAAACTTATCTATTCTTCTTTTTTTCCGGAAGTCATACACTGTACCTTCTACCTCCCGAATTACTCCATCAGGTATATAGTTTTCCCGGGTTTCCACATAAGCATCTGCATTCACCATAAGTTGATGTTTCGTTGCAGGAGCTGTGCTTCCGGAAAAATTGAAATAAGTATGATTAGTGATATTGATATGCGTTTTATGATCTGTGCCAGCGCGGTATTCTATAATTATTTTGTTATCGTTCGTAAGTGTATACGTTACCCATAATCCAAGATTACCAGGGTAACCTTCTTCCAGGTGCGGACTGTTGTAATAAAAAACCAATGAAGCAGCTTCAGCTTTTTGTGCGGATGAAAGCAGTATGAAATTTTTTTTATTGAATCCTGCATATCCTCCGTGCAGGTGGTTACCGGTGGCGCCTTCATTTGCGGTCAGAAAATACAATTGTCCGTCAATGATAAAAGATGCCTGGCTGATTCTACCTGCATACCGCCCCACAACACAGCCGATGTAATAAGGATCATCGATATACCCTGCTACTTCTTCATATCCTAAAACAATATTTCTTTTAACTCCATCTTTGCCGGGAATTATAATCGATGTAATTGTACAACCAAATGTTGAAACTGTTAGTTCCATCCATTTATTCTTCATGGTATACAACTGAACATTAAATCCGGAAACATTCTCGTGCTGCTCTATAGACATAGAATCACTTAACCTTTACAGGGATTATTGAAACTGAATACCTGTTGCAGGAATTGGCGCATTTTTATATGAATGATGGCACCCTGGTGATTGCTGTCATATTGAAGCACTTGTCTGAAAGCTGTTTCTGATTTATCAAAATCACCCAAACCAAGCCATCCCAATCCTGTTAGATATATACAGTGAACACGGTTTTTCATATTCATATCCTGGTCAAATACCTGAAGGTCGGGCAATGACACCGCGAAATAATCAATCTTCACATGGTCATCTATGTGATCCGTACCAAATTCAATCAGTCTTCTGAATATATTTTGTGCGGTTTTATGATTATCCAGCTTCATCCAGGCAAGACCCTGGTAGATTATTTTATCGGGTTGCGGATCATTGTAAAATATGGCCTGTACAGGTTCACTAATACCGGTTGTCGCCAGGGTGAATTGATGTTTTGCTGTTGAATGATCACATATTCCTTCGTAAGCAAGCCCCTTGAGATAGTTAATGTCATTGTCCTGCACGCCAGGTAATTTTCCTTCGCCGAGATAATCAGGATATTTGTCAGTTGCCTGCAACAACATAATTGCATCAGTGTATCTTTTTTCAAGAATCGCCTGTTTTGCAAGTTCTGTATGACCAATAAGAAACTGTGCAACTGTTTTGCCCTCACCGCCCTCCCATGGATGAAACTTTCTCTCTGAAAGCAATTGAATTGCTTTTCCATGATCACCCAGTTGGTTATATAAGATGATTCTTTCGAGATAAAGATCATCCCGTTGCTTCACGAGTGAAATATGGCCTTCAAGAAAATGAAGTCTTTCAGAAGGTGCCACATTCTGTATTTTATACAACTGGTCAAGTTCCATTAAAACACGCGCATCGGCGTTATCAAGCTGAAATGCTTTTTTGAGCGACGCCATTCCTTTTTTCACATCTTTCTGCTTATTGTAATAAGCAAGTGAAATGTTCCTGTGAACAGTAGGAAAATTATCATCCAGCGCTATAGAAGATTCCCAACATTCAATGGCATCACTATATTGAGCGTTTGCATACCAGAAATTTCCCAGATAATAAAATGCTTTGGCATCAGAATGATTATACGCTGTTGCGGTTTGTAATATTATAGTGTCTTCTATCTTACCTGGAAAGCAATAGTCAGGTTTTGCAGCAGCCGCCCTGTTGAAATATTGCAGCGCCTTTTCCGGGTGCTTTAATTTAAGTTCCAATGCCCCCAGATAGTAGAATAATAAGGGGTTTGTATTTTCATTGTCATTGTCGTTTTCGTATTCACGCAGCAACTCACCTGCTTCATCATATAATCCTGCGTGCCAGTAATCAAAAAAGTAAGAACTGTAATTATTGAGATCATTTCGCATTAATGACTTCAATTCAATTAAATCCTTTTTATCTTTTAAGAGGAGATATTTTTCAAATCTGCACCCGTAATTAAAGGGATCAATGGCCAGCGAATGAGCAATCCACTCTTTAGCCTCATCACTGTTATTAATTTTTCTCAGCATTGCCACCTTCAGATGACGTACAGTGTGACTGTTGTAATTTTTAACGAGCGACTTATTAATTAGTTCCAGCGCCCCGGCAAAATCACCTTTTTTTGAACATAAACAGGCAAGCTGATAAAATGCGCTGTGCTGCGATGCATCATTCCAGGTACTTTTATAAAGAGCTTCAAATGCTTCCTCATTTTTTTCCTGGAACATCAGCGATAGGCCCAGATTATAATAAGGCTCACCATCTATAGGGTTAGGATTCCTGATAACTGATCGTTTTACTGCTGATCGTATATAAGGTTCTGCTTCTGCAAATTTTCCTCTTCTCATCAGCCACACACCCATGGCGTTGTTGCAACGCATGTCGCCGGAATCACGCTTTAATGCTTCAAGATAATAATCTGTGGGTTGATAGGTGGCATGCCGGTATTGCTCGAGGTGTATGCCATTCAGATAAAGCAATTCGTTGGATGTGATTTCTTCAGGCTGCAAAGCTGCAACAGCTGCCGGCGGAATTACTTTAGTATCCTGTTTTTCCGGATGATAGCTCACGAGAACGGTATTGTTCCCGTCAGCAACTACTATTGCTGTTTCCTCAGCAACCACTTTTTGTTTTATAATAATTTGTAAAATATCTTCTGGCGACAAATCCCTTGTTTCTTCGGCCAGTATTTTATTATTGTGTGTGAGCCGGATGGTTGCACCGGGAAATGTTCCGGTTACATATACCTTAATGGTTACCGATTGTTCATTTATCTCAAGATTCACCGCTGCGTCTTTCGTAGCATTCTTCACCACACCAATACTATGATAAGGCAGAAAGTATTGCTCAAAAGTCTTTTCTTCATTTGGCTGTATCCAGGTGAAATCTGGCTGGTTATCGGTAAACACACCACACATTAATTCTATATATGGTCCATCTTCATCGGTAAGGTTTTTATCCCAGGCAATGCCAAAATCTCCTTTGCCCCATGTCCATTGTTTTTTACCCGGACTTACATGATGGTTGGCCACATGCAGCATACCCGCCTGCGTATCATTTTCATAAGAGCCCACAAAATCATATTTCGATTGCACAGCCATGTATGATGTAGGTACCGGAATATTTTTATATCTCGAGATATCCGTGCCTGGTGAATAATCTACTTTATAATAGGTGCCGGTAGCGATTGGAAAATCGCTTACATCTCTTTTACCATGATCAAAAACTGCGTACACATCAGGAGGGAAAACAGATTGATAATCGTCGTTTACTTTTACTGCAGGATTTGCCCACCATAAGAACGATTGTGGAAATGGTGTACGGTTAAATATTTTACCTTTTACTTCAAGATAACTTTTGCCCGGATACAATGTAAAGCCCGCCATGCCTTTGGTGCGTGTCATTATTTCTACCTCATTAACCCATATCGTTTTACTTCCATCCGCATATTCTTCAATAGTAAAGTCTATCGGGTTAAATGTAGAAGGACGATGATGTTGGGGCCAGTTGAATTCAATTCCTCCGCTGATCCATGGACCTGTTAAACCTACTAGCGCAGGCTTAATCACCTGGTTATAATAAATAAAATCACGTTGTTTGATTTTATCGTAAGCCCTGTGTACCCTGCCACCAAGTTCCGGCAGTATCATGATCTTCAGGTATTCATTTTCAATAAAAACTGCAGTGAATTCTTTATCATGTTTTTCGTCAAGAATTTTTTCAATAACGGGATAAGGATACACAACTCCTTTACTACCCTGGTATACTCTTTTCTCTAGGAAGATGGGATTTTTTTCCGGCTCACCAATGCCATAAGCAGGGATCATAATTTTTTCTGCCCAGGCTTTTACCAACTGCATATCGTCCATATTTCTCAATGCGCAAACATTGTATCCATTTGCTCTAATGTTTTTCCCGTAGTTTCTTTTGTTTTGAACCAGATGAACACGGCACCAATTATGCAGATGGCTGCATACACATAAAATGTTTGCGCGATACCACCCATCCACAATACGAGGATAGGAAAAGTAAAAGTTAAAACAAAGTATGCGGCCCATAAACATATCACCGCAATTGATGTGGCTGCTGCTCTTATTTTATTGGGAAAAATTTCACTGATCACAATCCATGTTACAGGTGCCAGTGTTGAAGCATATAAGCCTATTGCCGCCAGTAATAAATAGGTAGTGAATGATGATTGCATGTTCAATGCACCTGCAATTGCAATATATAAAATGGATAATCCTATTGAACCTGAAAGAAGCAATGGTTTTCTTCCCACTTTATCAACAAGGCTCATTGCAAGAAAGGTAAACATGAGGTTCACTGCTCCAATAAAAATTGTTTGCAGCAACTGATCGTCTGTACTGAATCCTATGCTTTGGAAAATAGTTGTAGTATAATTGAACACTACATTGATGCCACAGAATTGCTGGAACACCGCCAGACCAATGCCGGCTATCAATGCCGCGAGATAAGGTTTCCTGAACAGACGGCCTGTTTTGATGATTGTTTCATTATGAAGAGAACCACTGATTGTATTATATGTTTCTTCAGCATATCGTGCATCACCAAGTGCTGATAATGCTCTTTTTGCTTTTTGCATTCTGCCAGCCTGCACCAGCCAACGCGGACTTTCGGGAAGAAATAATACGCCAAGTGTAAATATACCAGCGGGTATAGCACCCAATCCAAACATCCAGCGCCATGCATCGTCGCCATTATTACGCAAGGAATAATTAACGAGGTTAGTCATTAATATACCAATCACAATGGTTAACTGGTAAATGCTCACCATTCTTCCCCGGATCGCAGGCGGTGAAACTTCTGCTATGTACATGGGTGAAAGCATAGAAGCCATGCCTACACTGATGCCGGCTGCGAATCTTGCAGTAATAAAAAATGAAAGATTGGAGGCAAATGCCATCGCGAGTGAAGACACGATAAAAATAAATCCAGCAAGTAATAATGCGGGTTTGCGGCCGTACATCTGGGAAACGCTGCCTGCAAGAAAACAGCCGGCTATGCAACCTAAAGCCAGTGAACCTGTAGTAAACCCTTCCCAGTAAGCGTCCAGTCCGAATTGAGCTTTCAAAAAAGGAAGAGCGCCGGAAATTACAGCAAAATCAAATCCAAACAGGTATCCGCCTAATGCAGAAATAAGGGATATCAGCACAATGTATCCGAAGTTATAGGAGGAAGGTGTTTGCATGAAGATGTTTTTGGAGAATCTATTGTACTTACTGATCCAAATATTCATTTATTAACGGGAAGCACAGATAGCATTTATTCTGAATTTGATGGACAATTTTATTAAATTAGTCTTACGAGTATGAAAAACATCAGAAAAAAAGAAGGCTTCGCAGGCCAACGGGCGATTATTATCCCAAGAAAAATTCTTTCGCAACAATGTAATAACGATCAGATCATCGGTGGTGGTTACATCACCGACCTTGGCTATTATCCAAAGGCCCAGTTTCATTACAGGAAGCGGCTTATCGGAATAGATCAGCATATTCTGATCTATTGTATAGAAGGCAGCGGCTGGGTACAGATAGGTGATGAGAAATTTACTATATCATCCGGGGAATTTTTTGTTGTTCCAGTCAAGACTCCACATTCATATGCAGCCAATAAAGACCATGAATGGACTATTTACTGGATCCATTACAAAGGCAAGATATTCGACAACATTACGAACCTTCTTCTCAAAGAATTGAATGGCTATAAGGGAGCGGTAAGTTACAGCGAACGCAGAATAGTATTATTCGAAGAGATTTATTCTAATCTTGAACGGGGATACAGCATAGATAACCTTCATTATGCAAACATCTGTTCATCTTATTATCTATCTTCTTTTCTATTCAAAAATAAATTCGACATCATAGCACCTGTTGAAAACAGAGACGTTGCGGGCATTGCGATTGATTATATGCAAAAGCACATCAACCAGATACTGACCCTTAACGAAATAGCGTTATCTGTAAATTTGTCCGTATCGCATTTTGCTGCCATATTCCATAAGCGCACAGGATTTGCGCCTATAGAATATTTTAATCACCTTAAGATTCAGAAAGCCTCGCAGTATCTTCAGTTTACACAGGATCGTGTGAATGAGATCGCGAATAAATTAGGGATACACGACTCTTATTACTTTTCAAGATTGTTCAAAAAGTTAATGGGTATCTCGCCGATTGAATACAGGAAAAAGTTCAGCGGCGATGTATAATTATTTACTTCAATTGAGCAACTTTTTAATACCGTATCCATTGCGATTTCACTTTGAAAGAAATAAGAATGAACGGTGCCATAATGATAAGAATTTACAGTAACTTATAGTTTAAACCCCTGTTATGTTCAAGCATTACCTCTCTATCCGCATATTATCTGTATGTACTCCAATTTGTCTTTTTTTCTCAACCTGCACAAAAAATGCAGATGTGTCTGCTGGCAAACTAAATACATCTGTTTCCGATAATGCCAATACTATTGATCTCAGCACCTGTAAGATGCGCAATATCATCCAGGATGTAGGTGATGAACAACAGGCTGCCCTATTTTCTTATAATAGAGCTGGCAATCCATACAGTGTTTTATATGCCAATAATGGTACGGGAAATCCCGATCATTATTTTCTTTATGATTCAAAAAACCGCCTTAGAGAATATGATAAAAGATACGGGTCTTTCAATGTCGAACAGCATAAATATGGTTACAATGCAGGTAATCAGATTGTAACTGACAGCATGATATCACGCGAAGCAGGTGTACATTATGAGTCCATTTCAACAATTGAGTACGATGCGATGGGCCGTGTTATAAAAGAAACTATTGTAAATACATTTAATGATTCTGCTCCGCTCGAACGCACAAGGCGGCCTACATATACTTACGATAGCCGTGGCAATGTGGCGGTGGCCGGATGGAAGTCTTCGAGCTACGATTACAAGATCAACCCTCTGAGGCAAAGTAGTGTTTTTCAATTTATACATCGCAATTACAGCATGAACAATGCAGCAGTGCAGCCGAAATATAATTCAAGGGGACTGCCATTAAGCGCACATCCTTCCAATGACTATTTTTTCAATAGCGGAGTAACTTATTCTATCGCCTACGACTGTCAGTAGATGACATGAAATAAAAAAGGCAGGATCTGCTCCCGCCTTTTTAAACAGTTTCATTATATAATAGTGTTTACTGTATTTGTATGTTCCGTGATATTGTTTTAGCCTTTTCATTCTTTGCCATTGACAAGCGAAGGATACCATCAACATAACACGCATTGATATTATTTACATCTACTGTATCGTCAATAGTAAAATTGCGGCTGAATGCCTTGGGAACATACTCATTTCTAACCCATTTATCTTTGGTGGACTGATCATGATTTTCGTCCCTATAGTTGTATGATACAGTAAGCATATTTCCTTCAACCTGTATATTAAAACCTTCTTTCCTATAACCAGGGGCCACTACATCGAGCTGGTACTGGTCTTCCGTTTCCCTGATATTTACAGGAACCTTGCTGATTCCCTTGTATCCCCCGGTGTCCCAGTAATTATCATCAAAAAAATGCTGCAGGCTGTTTTGAAAAATATTATCCACTACATTACCAAAAGTAGCTGCCTGCTGTTCGTTTTGTCTTTTTGCAATAGTTGTGTCTTTCATAACGACCTCCTTTTTAAAATGTCCTTACAGTTTATGTACCAAATGCTTTTTCGGGTAAAACTGACATCAGATTCTGACATTTTTTTTGACAACAATGAAAAAATTGCAGTTTTAATTATAAATGCAGCCGAAACAACTCCTTTGTAATGATAATCGTATTTTCTGCAAGCTGAGAAAGACTGCAATTGATCATATCCAGGTTCACGGGAAGTTCATCAATTGTTTCCATGAAGTCAATGGTTAACGGGTATTTATCTTCAAGCGTCTTCGCGCCTTTCAGCATGCTAAAAATATCTCTAGCTTCTTCCGCTAAATTGCCGATAAAAAATTTAGCAAACGGCTCCCAGCCATCTGGCGTTTTCATATTGAAAACAATATAGAATCGTGAACCCATAAAATCTGCCGCATCACAAAAAGTACCAAAGTATTTTAGACTGCAAATTTTTCACGCGGCATGACTTTTTTTCATTGGGTATAAACGTTTTATTTTCTGCCGAAATAATGTATCCAGCTCTTCAGTTTATTTTCAATGGAAGATGTGAGCAATTTGTTATTTAATCTCCAGGTCCAGTTGCCTTTTAAGGTTGCAGGCATATTCATTCTTGAAGATTCACTGAGCCCCAGAACATCCTGCATCGGCAATATGGTAAGCATGGAAACACTCATATAAGCCAGCCTGCAAAGTTGATCGCTTACGTTCTTTGCATTTATTGTTACACCCATATATGTTGAAATGTTATCTTTTTCTTTGCGCGACAAATGGCGGAACCACCCGGACGTAGTATTATTGTCGTGCGTGCCGGTATATAAAACCGAATTGACTGTATGATTATGGGGTAGGTAATTACTATCGGGTAAGTCATCACCAAAAGCGAACTGCAGCACATTCATGCCCGGAAGTTCCAGATCATCCCGCAATTGATAAACGGCGTCATCAATTTCACCAAGGTCTTCTGCTACAAAAGCAGGTGTGCCCAGCTTACATTTAACGGCTTCAAAAAAATCTCTTCCGGGCCCCGGCTTCCATTGCCCGCTTTTTGCAGTTTTCGCATCAGCGGGAACTGTCCAGTATGATGAAAATCCCCTGAAGTGATCCAGCCTCAGCATATCGAACCATTCAAAATTCTTTTTAAACCGTTTAATCCACCAATCGTAACCGGAAGTTTTCAATACATCCCATCTGTAAAGCGGCATACCCCATAATTGTCCTTCATTGTTAAAAAGATCCGGAGGTACACCTGCAACTTCATCAAGTGAGCCATCAGCACGAAGAGTAAATATGTTCCTGTTGCTCCATACGTCGGCTGAGTCATGAGCCACATAAATTGGTATATCACCAAGCAAACGGATATTCAGATTCCGGCAATGTAAGCGGAATTCGCTCCACTGTTCTTTGAATGTCATTTGTATCCATTTCACTTTAAATAACTCATCAGCATTTTCCGATTCAAAACTTTTAAGTGCATCACGGTCTCTGTCACGGAATTCAGCTGGCCATTCATACCAGGGCTTATTCTTATACTTTAATTTCAGCACCATGTAAAGGGCATAATCCTGCAGCCATTCGTGTTCGTTGCTGCAGAAAGTTTCAAATGCAACTTTATTTTGTTGTGACTTTGTTTCCTTCCATTTCAACCATGCTTTGTTCAGCAGCTTTTGTTTATATATTTCAGCTTGCCTGAAATCTGCAGGTGTATCCGTTATTTTCCCTTTTATGGTATCCTCAGGATCTATAAGTTTTTTTTGGAGTAGCAATTCAGGACTGATGAGCAGCGGGTTCGTGGCCATCGCAGAACACGTACTATAAGGAGAATAACCTTGTTCAGCAGTTACAGGTTGAATGGGAAGCATTTGCCACACAGATTGTTGGCAAGCTGCAAGAAAGTTGGCAAATAATTTTGCACATGGTCCGATGTCACCTGTATAAGAAGGACCTGAAAGTGAAGTAATATGCATCAGGATGCCTGCACTGCGTCGCGGTAAGCCAGCTGAATGTAACGGGTTAAGTTTCACCATGGCGTGATCGATTCAAAAATCTTACCACCTGAATAGTTGATAAGTATCCGGCAAGTGAGAACGATTGAACAAGGCAATCAAAGCTTTTTGATTAACTTCAGCGGCTTATAATGAGAAATATGGATTATGAAGCATTAATCAATGTAGGAACCGATAACCTGATCCGTAAACTGGTAGGTGAAGTACAACAAAAAAAAGCAGTGGACGTACGATTTGAATTTGCGGATGATGATCAATGGTCTGTGGTCAGCGTTTATATAGATGATCAGGACGATGAATTAGCCTTGCGCCTTCATCCCGGGGACAAATTTGAATTATATATTGGTTATTATGATCAGGAAGATGAACTGTGTGAGTTAACCAAGACGCTTAGCGAAGAAGAAACGAAAAATATTCCTAAAAGTCTTCAGAAAGTAATGGGTAAAGTGCTGACTGATGAAGAGGGAATGCGCGTTCCGGGTGGTTTAATGGATAAATAAAATTGAGTGGCGCCTGCATAATATGGGCGGGGGTAGCAATGCAGGATGATTCTCCTCTCGCAGTTACGAAAGTGTGATTTTGTAATGTTACACTTGTCTATTGACAGATGTTGTGCTTAAAATGAGGTCCCGAGCGGGTTCGAACCGCTGTACGAGCTTTTGCAGAGCTCTGCCTAACCTCTCGGCCACAGGACCTTTTACCTATTGTTCGAAGGTCTGCAAAAGTAGGGTTTTTTTGAAAAAATAAGAAGAGAAAGAAGCATTATACCTTTAACCTATGAACAGAATCGCAGAATCCGAACTCGTTCTTAATCATCGCGGTGCAATTTATCACCTGGACCTCCGCCCTGAAGAAATCGCACATACCATTTTCACAGTTGGCGACCCCGCACGCGTAAACAGGATTTCAAAACACTTCGATTCAATTGAACATAAATGTGCTTACCGTGAATTTATCACTCATACCGGATATATTGGAAAAAAAAGAGTCTCGGTCATCTCTTCGGGAATCGGTACGGACAATATCGATATCGTACTGAATGAACTTGACGCGCTGGTCAATATCGACTTCACCTCGCGAACAATAAACCCCAACCCCATTTCCCTTAAAATTATCCGGATCGGCACCTGTGGCTCGCTGCAAAATGATATTCCTGTAGATTCTTTTGTTGCATCCACCCACGGACTGGGTATCGATAATCTCCTTAACTTTTACAGACGTGATTCGAATGATGAAGAAAAACAAATTATTCAGTCATTTATTACTCAAACACAACTTCACCACCAGGTAACGTTTCCTTATATCAGCAGTGGCGCCCCTTCACTTATCAAACATTTTGTTAACGGATTTCATCATGGAATTACCGTTTCCTGTCCCGGATTCTATGGCCCGCAGGGAAGGATCTTAAGGATAGGACTTGCACAACCTGACTTAGTAGCAAAGCTATCCGGCTTCAATATAGGCAACCACCGGATCTGCAACTTTGAAATGGAAACTTCGGCTATTTATGGACTTGGGAAACTCCTTGGCCACCACTGCCTTTCTTTAAATGTGGTGGTAGCGAACAGGGTAACAAAGGAATTTTCAAAAGATCATCAGGCAGCAGTGGACAAGCTGATCGAAATT
>DATLDR010000123.1:0-11237 GCA_035525775.1 Flavitalea sp. | reverse complement strand
ATTTTCAACTTCCAGTTCATTCGTTTCAATATTCTGCCTGAATGCAAGGTCATCAACAATGGCTATGGTTTCCCTTCTCAGGTAACCATCATCGTCAATGCTTCCAACAATCTGTTCTGAAATTTTCTTCTGCTTGTCATCAAGCTTCAGCATGCCCAGCTGCTCCTGCAAATGTTCATGGAATGAAGTCTGTATCCGGTAGGGCACAGTTTTGTTTTCATCAGCCTCAGGATAATTTTCGTCCCGGGTTTTATATTCCGCTATATCACCGTCATCGTCACTTACATAATCACTGATGTCTATATTTTCATATTCATCTTCCGTGCCCTCCGCCTCAAATTCTTCATCAGCCGAAGCTTCAAACTCATCCTTGTTCTCATCGAACTGGTCATCATAATCTTCTTCTGATTGCTCAAGAGCAGGGTTTTCTTCAAGCTCCTCCTTTATCCTCTCCTCAAGATTGGCAGTCGGCACCTGCAGCAGCTTCATTAATTGAATTTGCTGTGGTGATAACTTCTGGAGCAGCTTTTGCTGTAAACTCTGTCCTAATGCCATAATCTTCCACGGTTTTTCTACTGCAGTGATGATTGCGGACTGGAATTTCTTTTAAAAATTTCGCCGTTCTACAAAAATCAGGCCGTAAATTTACAACAATTTAAACAGGGGTGCGCATCATATTCTATAATTTATTTATTGTACTGGCATTGACTTTTTTTAGTAATAATTTTTACGGGCAATCAATTGTGCCTGCTTCAAATAAAATCTTTGCATTAGCAGCAGACTCACTTCATGTTCGTCCGAACGCTGGATTTACCCTTCAAAAAGATGATTACGTTAAAAACCTCGCATTTTTCTGCAGGCAGGAATTCAAATTTGAAAAAGTCCTGCATGTACCCCTGCGGTTCAGGGTTGGTTCCCTCGAGCAGTGCAATCGCCTCGAAGGTAAAAAATAGCTAAACAGCTTCTTTAGTCATTACTTTCCTGATCGCTGAAACAAGCGCCTGTCCTTTTTCTTTTATCTGCTGGTCGGACCAGGACAAATTAATCAGCGTAGATATACAACGGCTCATGATTGCATCGCTTGCCGGAAAATGTTTGTTCGCATGGTGGAGCACCGATTCCTTCAATTGTGGATGCATTGAATTCAACGTCACCGATTGTTTAAGATGATCCCACTTTCTTATATAATGCCAGTTGTTGTCGAACCAGTAAAAGTTGCCCGCAAGAATACTTTTAGATTTCAGCTCATCAACCACCGCTCTTGCCTCTTCTTCGCCCGGAAGAAACCAGCTTAAAAAAGTACAGCTGTCTCCTGAAGGATCCGGTATTCTTCTGAAAGTCACTCCGGGCACTTCAGTTAACATTTGTTTCAACAGGGAATGATTCCGTTTTTGTATTGCAAGAAATTTATCCAGCTTTCTAATCTGGGCAAGTCCTACTGCCGCATGCAGCTCTGATATTCTGTAGTTATATCCAATAAACGGATGAAGATCAGCACCCCTGTCCGCGCCTTTATGATCGTGGCCGTGATCACTGTAACCATCTGATTTCGTATATACATCAGCGTTATTTGTTAATACCACTCCACCTTCCGCGCACGTCATTGTTTTTACAAAATCAAATGAAAATGCACCGGCATCGCCAATAGTACCGAGATATCTTCCTTTATACATGGCGCCAATGCTCTGACAGGCATCTTCTACCAGTAATAATTTATATTCCTTACATATTAATTGAAGTGCCTCCATATCGGCCATACTACCGCACATATGAACCGGCATCACACACTTTGTTTTTGATGTGATGGCGTCCCTTACAGCATCCGGACCCAGTGTCAGCGTATCATCCACCTCTACAGGCACGGGCACTGCACCTACACTTAAAACAGCTTCAAAGCTCGCGACGAATGTAAAGCTGGGCATGATCACCTCATCCCCATATCCCACTCCCAGAATAGCAAGTGCAGTTGTCAAAGCAGCTGTTCCATTACAAACAAGCTGCGCATGTTTTGAACCAAATCTTTTATTGATTTCATCTTCCAGTTCTTTTGCCTTCCATCTTCCTTTTCTTGCACCATCGAATCCATAGCGCATAAGTATACCGGTTTCCAGCACCTCATTTACTTCCTTTCTTTCCTCTTCACCAAACATTTCGTATCCAGGCATAGAATTCCGATTTTTTTCAAAGGTATGGAACTTAAAATTTCTCTATTGCGCCTAGCGCAAACAATGCAAAATCATATTTAACAGGATCGCGCGGATCAAAAGCACGCAGATTTTTAGTCAGCTCAATTGCCGACTGCCAGTCGGACTTTGGCCGTGTAAGTAATTTAAAATGTTTCGCCACCCGCGCTACATGCAGGTCAAGTGGAATGATCAGCTGCGAAGGCTTTGCCTTCTTCCATATTCCAAAATCAACGCCCCTGCCATCCTTTCTTACCATCCACCGGAGATACATATTCAGACGCTTGCATCCCGACTTTTTCATTGGCGAAGCAATATGTTTTCTGGTGCGCTGAGGGACATCTTCAAGCGAAAAAAAATAACCGCTGAAATAATTTAATGCTTTTTCCACTAACTCACCTGGCAACGGGCGGCCGCTGATTATTTGATCCGGAAAAAAAGCGTTCTCCAGGGAAGAAAACTTTGTATAGTGATGTTGTAAAAATGAAACGAAATATAAAAGATCGGTGTCGTTAAATGTACGGTGCCTGAAACCGGTGAATCTTTTCCTGTCCTTTTCCTGATGATGTACGATGAAGTCATGCGGACTATTGTCCATCAGGTTCATCAGCTCTTTGCATTTATTGATAATGGTTGTCCTGTTCCCCCACGCGAACACCGATGCGAACAAACCGGATATTTCTATATCCTGTGTTTTCGTGAACCGGTGGGGAATGGATACTGGATCAAGCGGTATGAATGAAAGATTGTTGTATTCATTCACCTTACGTTCGAGAAATTGTTTAAGCGACTGTTTGTTCAAGCGCCTGGTTTAAATCCTGGATCAAGTCATCTATATCTTCAATACCCACACTTAGCCGTATCAAAGAATCGGTTAATCCATTTTTGATTCTTTCCTCCCGGGGAATGGATGCATGCGTCATAGTAGCCGGATGATTGATGAGCGATTCTACGCCACCAAGACTTTCAGCCAACGCGAATATTTTTGTAGACGAAAGCAATTGTTTGGCTTTTTCAACATTATCATCTTTTAAAGTAAAGCTCATCATGCCGCCGAAGCCTCTCATTTGCTTTTTAGCCACAGCGTACCCTGGATGATCCTCAAACCCGCACCAATACACTTTTCCTATTTTATTATGATTACGCAGGAACCGCGCGATCCTTTCTCCGTTCTCACAATGTCTTTCCATTCTCAGGTGAAGGGTCTTCATCCCTCTCAGTACCAGGAAACAATCCTGTGGTCCTGGCACTGCACCACAGCTTTTTTGTATGAAGTATAACTGCTCACGTAAATCTTTATCATTCATCATCAGGCATCCATGAATAACATCACTATGCCCTCCCAGGTATTTTGTTGCAGAGTGCATAACAATGTCTGCCCCGAGATCCAGAGGGTTCTGCAGATAGGGTGAAGCAAATGTGTTGTCAACACAAACAATAATGTTATTATTTTTCGCTAATGCTGAAACAGCCGCAATGTCAACAATATTCATAAGGGGATTAGTAGGCGTTTCTATCCATAATAATTTCGTGCGTTCATTGATCACTTTGCTGATATTCATTGAATCAGACATATCAACATAGTGAAACTTTATTCCAAACTTTTCAAAAACTTTAGTAAACAATCTGTAAGTGCCCCCATACATATCGTTTCCAGCGATCACCTCATCACCCGGGCCAAACAATTTAATCACCGCGTCTGTTGCTGCAACACCACTGCTGAACGACAATCCATATTTTCCGTTTTCACTGATGGCAAGAGCTTCTTCGAGCACTTTACGGGTAGGATTCTGTGACCGGGCATATTCATACCCTTTGTTCTTTCCCGGAGCTTCCTGCACATAAGTTGAAGTTTGAAATATCGGCGTCATTATCGCACCTGTTGATGGATCCGGCTCAATTCCTCCGTGTATAAGTTTGGTCGACAGCTTCATCAGTTACTTTTGTGAGCGAATTTAGCTTCTTTTCACAATTGAATATTTTACATTTGTTGCAATGGGGCAAAAGAAATTACAGCGGTTTGCAGAGATCAGGACCTTTAAAAACGTGCTGGAATATCCGCTTCACATGAAGGGAATGTGGGCTACATTCTTTAATAACGACCACCCGCTTACACTCGAACTGGCCTGTGGTAAGGGAGAATATGCAGTAGGCCTCGGAAGAATGCAACCCAATAAGAATTTTATAGGCGTTGACCTGAAAGGCAACAGGATTTGGGTAGGAGCAAAAAAAGCTCTTCAAGAAGGTCTCAGTAATGTTGCTTTTATAAGAAGCCAGATAGATAAAATAGATCAGTATTTTGAAGAGGGTGAGGTTTCGGATATATGGATAACATTTCCGGATCCGCAGTTAAGAACATCGCGAGCTAAAAAAAGACTCACACATCCGTATTTCTTAAGACTATACCAGAAGTTTCTTAAGAAGGGAGGATGTATCCACCTTAAAACAGATTCACCTGACTTATACGATTTCACAAGGCTTGTAATAAATTTTCACGACCTGAAAATATTTGAAGATAACGATAACGTTTATGCGAATACTACTGTTAATGACGAACTGAAGATACAGACCTATTACGAAAGCCTTGATATTGCAAAAAGTAAAAAGATCCATTATCTCAGATTCCGATTACCGGTAGAACCACTTGAACAAAACGATGAACAATTAAAAGAACTGATCATTGAGCAGGAAATTTCCAGACGAGGAGCCTGAATCATATTCAAATGAAGAAGGCCTTACTGTTTTCACAGCAGAATATCTTCTTAGCAGGGGATACTGCTGCGGAAATGAGTGCAGGCATTGTCCATTCGATTATATCAATGTGAAGGAACCCAAACGGTCTATGCTGATTCTTCAAAGGAAAATCAATGAAAACTCCGAAAAAAAGTAAACAGACTGCACGCGAAAAATTTACACTTGTTCAGCCATCCGGCAAAAAGGATGAATCTTTTTTTTCACTTGTTTATGAAGTAGTCAGGCAGATTCCCCGAGGTCGCGTTACGTCTTATGGAGCAATTGCCGCCTGTCTCGGCACGAAGTTGTCTGCAAGAATGGTTGGTTGGGCTATGAACAGTGCGCATGATCCGTGTTTAAAAATTCCCGCGCACAGGGTTGTGAACAGGAATGGCTTACTTACCGGCAAGTTTCACTTTGGCGAACCAAATGAAATGCAGAGACGTTTGGAAAAGGAAAATATCAAAGTGGAGAATGATAAGATAATTGATTTCAAAAAAGTTTTCTGGGATCCTTCTGAAATGTAAGGTAATTGATTTAGGCTTCTACAAATAATAAGGGCTGATCAACAGGTAAACCAACACCCCTGTTATTGAAACATACAACCAGATAGGCCAGGTGATCTTTGCAATACGACGGTGTTGCGGCCATTCCGATATCATTGCTCTATATGCTGTAAATAAGATAAAAGGAAGAATTATCGCAGCGAGAAAAATATGCGTGATCAGTATAAAATAATAGAAATATATTATTGCTCCTGCACCGCCAAATTTTGTGTCGCCTGCAAAAAGATGGTGACAGATGTAAGAGATCAGAAATAATACCGATAGTATTATTGCAGTCAACATGATCTTCTTATGCTGAAGCAATTTTCGTTGTTTTACAGCAATTAATCCTGCAATCAATAATAAAGACACAACCGAATTAATAATAGCGTTGAATTTTGCAAAAATGTGAACATCAAACGCGCCGTCAAACGGTACCTGAACGCGTCCAAGCAAAACAACAGCACCAAACACTATCATGGAAAAGAGAATGATAAGGATCCTTGCACGCCTGTCATTTTTAACTAGCATTGGTTCAAGCATCAGAAAAATGTTCTTTTTTTCGTTTTATCTTTTTCGAGCATCAGTAAAGTAAGATCTTCGGCGAGTTTCGACATTGCCATGCTGTCAAGTGCATCGTAATAACCTCTCACTATACGGTATTTATCAATCAGCACAAACTTTTGTGTATGAATAAAGTTTGAATCTACACCTTCGCCATCCTGCAATCCGATCTTTACTTCATTCAATGCAAAATCATAGATTTTTTTCTTGTCGCCTGTAAGGAACCACCAAGTATCGTGGTTCAC
The DNA here is from genome assembly GCA_035525775.1 of Flavitalea sp. Taxonomy (GTDB): domain Bacteria; phylum Bacteroidota; class Bacteroidia; order Chitinophagales; family Chitinophagaceae; genus Flavitalea. Next base: position 4,967 of record DATLDR010000123.1, on the reverse strand, counting down.
CGCATATTTGTCCGCGTATTTTTTCAGGACCGGAGCAGAATCTCTCTCAGGGTCAACAGAAAATGAAATGAACCGCACATAACTGCTATCGATCCTCTTTCTTGAATCTTTCATTTTCATTGCATCCTGCAGCACTTTCATATGTTTTGTAAGCGTGGGGCAGATTGAAGGACATCTTGTAAAAAAGTAATTGGCTATGATGATGCTGCCGTTGATATCATCCAGGGAAACCGTGTCGCCGAGCTGGTTGGTGAGTGAGATATTTTGCAATTTGTGCCAAACCGTATCCGTAATACTTTTGCCGTCGACAACCTTATTGATAACAGTGTCGGGAAGATAATGTGATGGCATTTTAACTGCATCATCACTTGCCGTCTTTACAATCAGGTAACTTACTATAGGAAGCAATGCCACTATACAGAGTGACAGCAATGCTTTTTTACTCACATTAATAATTGAGGCGCAAAGTTACATCATTTCAGATGTTCTTCTCCATGGATTGGAGTAGTTGGCTTTGCTTTATGAGTTTCAGCTTTATACGTGTCAAGTTTGTTTCTGAGATTTTTAAATGAGTCGCCATCCCATAAAAATGCGCCTATAAACCAGATAAATAGCAATGCCGGCACAGCGATGGTCATGATCATATTTTTAATTTCATGTCGCAGGTGCATGAATTCGGCAATGATATAAAATGCCTTAGCGGCTGTGAAAATGATGTATAGAATGTTAAACCAGATCTTGGTAGTATGCGGAAAACGTGGAGCAATGAACATACCTACAATAAGCTCCAGACAAGTGATTACAAGTAGAATCCAGAAGGTACGCCAAATTGCTTTCGTGTCGAAGCTGTGTTTGTCGCCATGACTATCGGCAGGATGATCGTGAGTAGTATGTCCGTGCGATGTTTGCATATAAATCTTTTATTATGTCATTAAAACAGGTAGAAACAGGTAAATACAAATACCCATACGAGATCCACAAAGTGCCAGTATAGACCGGCCTTTTCAATCATCAGGTAATGTCCTTTTCTGTCAAAAGTTCCATTGAGTGTCATGATCAGCATGATAATATTGATGATCACACCAGAGAAGACATGAAACCCATGAAATCCTGTTATGGTAAAGAAAAAGTTTGTAAAGTTTGTTGTAGACTGAGACCCGTCGAAGTTCTGGAAGGGATTACTGCCCCACCATGCCCCCTGATGATAAAGGTGTGTCCATTCCCAGGCCTGGCAGGAAAGAAATGCAATACCACCAAGGATGGTCCATACCATCCATTTGGCAACACTTGCCCTGTCTTTCGCATGGCCGGCACCTACAGCGAGTACCATTGTTACAGAGCTCATGATGAGAATAAAAGTCATGAGGCTCACAAACACCAGGGGTAGATGTGTATGTCCCATTCCAGGGAAAGAGGAAAATACATCATTTGGATTGGGCCATGCGTTGGTAGCAAACCTTATGGAACCGTATGAGATAAGAAATGCTCCGAATGTAAATGCATCACTCATCAGGAAATACCACATCATAAGTTTTCCATATTCCACATTGAAAGGACTTCTTCCGCCTCCCCACCATTTTTGATTTAATGAAACTGTTTCTGCCATGAGATAATATGTTAAACTAAAAAACTTATTTTTATAACGTCCACATAAAAAATACAAATAAATAAATCCACAACAGATCTACAAAATGCCAGTATGTACTTGCCAGTTCAATTGTAACAGGATTGTAATTCCTGATCCTTGAGCTGTATGCCTTAATGAACATTACCAGCAACGTTAATACTCCTCCCAGTACATGCAGCACATGCAGTCCGAAAATAATGTAAAGAAATTGCCCGGCGCCGGCACCTTTGAAATTCACTCCGGAATTCCACAGCTGGTTGAATCCGGTGAGCTGCAAAATGATGAACACTGAACCGAGAACCGCTGTTACAGTGATCAGCCTGCGGTACAGCATCATGTTTCTCTCCTTGAATGCCTTCAATGCCATCTGTATGGTTAGGCTGCTGGCGATGATAGCACCTGTTGAATAATAAAAAATTTCAGGCATTTGAACAGTAGACCATTCAGGCTGGCTGCCCTTCACGATATAAGCACTCGTTAGTCCTGCGAACATCATAATGATGCTGCCAAGACCAACCCATAAAGTGAATTTATGGGGATGAATTTTATTTCGTTGTGTACTCAAAGCTGCACTGATCACCTTTATTAATTTAACCCATTAAAACATTTTTATCTGCAAGCAATGCTAACAGCACTGCTGCGAGATAAATATAACTTCCAAACATCACGCTTCTTGCTGCCTTCACTGTCATGTTCCTGTATAATCTTATGCAAAGCCACACCATAAAAATGTTTGCCACAAGCAATATCCAGAAACTCACCACTCCGCTCATGCCGGCAAGGTAGGGTAGAACACCAACCGGCACAAGCACCAGCGAATAAATCACAGATTGTATCGCCGAGTATTTTGTTGGTCCCTCACCTGACGGCATCAGTTTGAAACCTGCTTTACTGTAATCACTGTGCGCTATCCATGCGATTGCCCAGAAGTGCGGGAATTGCCAGAAAAACTGGATAGCGAAAAGTATCCAGCCGCCTGCACTAAGCTCATCCTGTCCTGCAGCCCAGCCTATAAGGCAGGGAAGCGCACCTGGAATAGCCCCGACAAGCACTGATACAGCGCTCACTTTCTTCAACGGAGTATACATAAATGCGTATATGAACCAGCTCACTGCAGCAATTGCTGCTGAAAGCATATTAAAAAAATACGCGAGTATGAAAACTCCTGCAAGGCCTGCGATGATAGCAAATATCCATCCTTCTGCTGTGCTCATCCTTCCGGATGCCACCGGTCTTTTCGACGTACGCTTCATCAGCGCATCAGTGTCTTTTTCTACAACCTGGTTTACTGCATTTGCACTGCCAGTTACAAGAAACCCGGCGGTAAACAAAAGAATGATCATCTTCCAGTTGTATTCAACAACTTTCGGTGCCAACAGATAACTCACCACCGCAGAAAATACTACCATGAAGCTGAGACTGAATTTCACCAGCATCATATAGTCACGGATCTTGCTCGCTATTGTAAAAGAACTAGTTGACGGTACACCTGCAACTTCATTGTCAGTGCGGCTTTTCATCAGGGGTAACCGGTTCAATTTGAGAAATATATTCTCTTCCATCTTTACTGTAATCATATGCCCACCGGTGAACTTCAGGAATTTCTCCTGGCCAGTTACCGTGACCGGCAATGATTGGTGTTGTCCATTCAAGAGTTGTTGCTTCCCACGGATTTTTCACTGTCACCTTTCTGCCCTTGAATATTGAATAAAAGAAATTGAATATGAATAACAGCTGTACGGCGAATACCACCATAGCCACTGTTGAAATAAATCTGTTAAGATCATCGAACTGGTTGAAAGATATCCAGTTTGAATAATCAAGATAACGGCGCGGCATACCTGCAAGACCTTCGTAATGCATTGGCCAGAATATAAGATAAGAACCGATCATTGTTACCCAGAAATGTATGTACGACATGGTGTTATTCAAAAACCTGCCAAACATTTTTGGGAACCAGTGATAGATTCCGGCAAACATGCCAAAGAATCCGGCAACACCCATTACTATATGAAAGTGCGCAATTACAAAATATGTATCATGAAGATGGATGTCAAGTGTTGAGTTACCAAGGAATATCCCGGTAAGACCACCTGATATAAACAGGCTCACAAATCCTAATGAGAACATCATACCGGGCGTAAACCTTATATTCCCTTTCCAGACCGTCGTGAGCCAGTTGAATACTTTAATTGCCGATGGTATGGCAATAAGTAAAGTGAGCAGCACAAACACTGAACCAAGGAACGGATTTAATCCACTCACGAACATGTGGTGTGCCCACACGAGGAAAGCAAGCAATGCGATGGCAAACAATGAACCCACCATCGCCATGTAACCGAAAATAGGTTTACGTGAATTAACACTCAGCACTTCAGATACTATCCCCATTGCCGGAAGTATAATGATGTATACTTCAGGGTGACCAAGGAACCAAAACAAATGCTGGTATAATATCGCACTTCCTCCTTCATTCGGCAGAGCAGTTTGAGTAGATGCAATAAAAATATCCGACAGGTAGAAGCTTGTTCCTCCATGCCGGTCAAAAAGAAGAAGAATTAATCCAGATAATAATACAGGGAAAGAAAGTACTCCGAGAACAGCGGTAAAGAAAAGCGCCCAGATCGTCAATGGCAACCTGGTCATGCTCATGCCTTTCGTACGCATGTTCAGGATGGTAGAAATGTAATTAAGACCGCCAAGCAATGATGACACAACAAATAATGCCATACTGGTTATCCATAGGTCCATACCTATTTTTGAGCCCGGCGAAGCATCTCCGAGTGCGCTCAAGGGCGGGTAAGCTGTCCATCCTCCTGCAAATGGACCGGTTTGAACAAAGAGTGAGCTAAACATTACTACGCTCGCAAGAAAGAAAAACCAATAAGAGAGCATATTGAGAAATGGGGACGCCATGTCTCTTGCACCGATCTGCAGTGGAATAAGAAAATTTGCGAAGGTTCCGCTCAATCCACCGGTTAACACAAAAAATACCAGTACGGTACCGTGCATGGTTATCAACGCATAATATGATTCTGCAGTGATCTTACCGCCTTTCGCCCATCTACCAAGAAGATCTTCCAGGATCGGGAAAGACTGATCAGGGTAACCTAGCTGTAAACGGAACAGCACAGACATTAAACCACCAATTACGGCCCAGGCCATTCCTGTAATAAGAAATTGCCTGGCGATCATTTTATGATCCTGGCTGAAAACATATTTAGTGATGAAAGTTTCTTTATGATGATGTACATGGTGCTAATCGTGATGCGCTTCATGAGTAGTTACTACTTCAGGGTGTCCATGCATTGCTGCTTCGTTGCTCATGAGAAATTTTTTA
>DATLDR010000206.1:0-3388 GCA_035525775.1 Flavitalea sp. | reverse complement strand
AAATCTAGCTGTAAAAATTAGAAATGTTATGATCATTCAATTGTAAGAACATTAAGCTCGCCAATTTCAATTTTCGAGCCATCATAAAAAAATGCTCGAATACAATATTACATTTTATACTGTATGTTTCTCTGTCATAACTTTCAGGTAAAGTTTCATTCAATACTTTTTTATTGCCATCTGTACCTGCTTCTTGTGTGGGTGTCTTATGCCAATCATTGATTAGAATTGTAGCGTTCTTCTTTTAAACGGTGTAATAAATTCCCGGCTGCTAACTTTACTTTTTGTTCGTCGTCTTTGATAAAGATTTTATTTTTCCAGCAGATTAAATATTTCTAATTTAGCCTCTGTCAGTCATTCTCTTAATGCTCTTAATTCTTCATCTTTCATTTTTTGTACGAAGTCAACTAGGTAATCAAAGTAATTTTCATTAGTGAAATTGCCGGCATTGTAACGATCTATAATCTCCTGCAACTTTTGAGCAAAGCTTGTTAACGATTGGTATCTTATAGTGGACTACATGGTTTGACGGGAAGAAAATAGAATGTTGCCGGACGTCTCAAAAAAAGGGCTCCTTCGCTCGCAAAATTGAAAAAAAGCGATTTTTTATTATGTAAGTACTTCCGCAGCCACAGCCAGTGAGGCGAGCTTTTTTATAAGCCACAATGCTGACGATCCTGGTGTATCGTCTTAGCTAAAAGTCGATTGCAATCAACCGCTTTAAACCATGTTCAGGTCAAATGACTTAATAGAAATCTCTAAGTAACTTTCGCATCCAAAAAGTACTTTTTGCTATTACTTAAGGGTTTTCTGTACCCAAGGTACAAATGGGGTACAATACGTGGAAAAAAGATGGTGTAAGTGACTTGAATCAACTTACGTTCCGCTATGATCTTTTCTAAGCCTTTATTTGAAAAACAAAATTTTATATTTTCCATATCGTTGCCGCTAAGGATTTTATTTTCAAAAATCACCGTGCAGGTAAATAGGTGTATCGGAATTTTATTGATACCAGGGATGCGAGTTTTAGCGTCACGAGGTCTGACACAAAAGATACTTCTTTTAAAATTCTAGCAGGTACACTGTTAAGCAGATATATACTAACTCAGAAACCGGGCCGCAACGATATTTAGCGATATGTTTACTCGACGGGTAGAAAGATATTATTGTGGTCCGAAAAAATAACTTTTTTCTCACCGAATATATGGCAAGCATTGCAGCCTCCTGTTTCTAAGGTGCTTTATCGTACCAAAATAGACCATGATGGACATATTAAATAAAAACAGCTGCGACGGCTGCGCATCTACAGATCGGTTATTTGCATTATTTGGGAGTGATATGTTCAATCCTATGAGTCTTAGAATTTCAACTTAATTTCTTAACTTTCTTACGGCTTTCATAATTATCAGATCGGCATTATTTCCTTCAAGTTTTGCTTCTTTCACAAAGTTTCTCATCCCTTAAATCCTTTAATCATATGGAGAAGTTTATAGACATTCTCAATAGGATCCCCCCTTATGTCGTAATAATTTACCTCGCTATATTTCTTACGTTAGAACATTTTTGGCCCCATGCAATGAATAGAAACGGTCAAATAAAGCATTTATTAAACAATGCTGGATTATTGGTAATAGCGACAGTAATTAATGTTCTAGTTTCCGTTGTATTAATTGAATGGATTCAATATGTGGACAAACAAAAGTATGGATTAATGAACGTGTTTGATATTTCAATGACATTAAAGGCATTTGCAGGCGTTATCATTCTTGACTTTGGAAGTTATTTTGTTCATCGGTTTCTTCATAGATCCAAAATTCTTTGGCGTTTTCACAGGGTACATCATATTGAGATTGAAATGGATAGTTCAACTTCTTTTAAATTTCACCCGTTAGAAGCAATTATAACTTTTCCTGCATTAGTGGCCGTGATTGGTCTGATGGGTATTAGTTTTCCAGCTATTGTCCTATATAATGCGATCATATTACCTGTCTTTTTCATTCTTCACTCTAACCTGAAGTACCCGAGGTGGCTAGAAAGTATTTTCAGTCCCATTTTTGCAACTCCGGCATTTCATCGGGTTCATCATTCTGATGAGCAGAAATTTACCGATTCTAATTATGGAGATATTTTTTGTCTTTGGGATCGAGTATTTGGCACGTATCAAAAAGTAGAGCCGGGGGAAATACAGTACGGATTAAAAGAATACAAAGACGAGAAGACGCAGACATTTTGGAACATGTTAATTAATCCTTTCAAAAAATAAGTCAACTATATATGTGTGCGGACAAAAGGGGTTAGCTTGGTTGCTCCTTTCGCCTTTTGTTCATGGCAAAAATTTTTGTTGCTCTTATCGTCAGAACACAAAGGGGAAACAAAATATACCTGTCTTTGATGGTACTGTTGATTTGAAAGCTCAAATCAACCAAGTGGTGTAAGTATCGGTATTGTAAACCTATGTTGACAACTTGTTAACCTTTTAAACATTTTAGCATGTAAATGAAAAAGAAGATATCAAATAAAGAAACATCCACGCCTCCATTAAACAATGAGAATGTTTCGTCAAAGGATGACGCTTCATCGCCACAGTTATCAACTTCAAATACTCAAATTGAATCTCCTGTTATGGAAGTACACAAACATCCGCATCATGTAACCCATAAAAAAAATTGGAAAGAATATTTATTGGAGTTCTTTATGATTTTTCTTGCAGTGTTTCTTGGTTTCGTTGCAGAGAACGTCCGGGAACATATAGTAGAAAAAGACCGAGCAAGACAATATGCAAAATCACTCATATCGGATTTGAAAAATGATACAGCTATGATAAGTGATCATATTCAACAAATAACAACAAACATAATGCGAATTGATAGCTTATCAGCTTATGCTTATGGGAAAAAAATAAATCAGATAGTTAACTTTGAAATCGCTTATAAGTCAGGTTTTTGGTTTTACAATCCATATACTTGGAGTAGGGCAACTTTGGACCAAATCAAAAGTTCTGGTAGTCTCCGTTATTTTGACAATGATAGCATCGTTTACAAAACACATTGATTATGATTATTTGGTAGACCAAAATCAGAAGGACAAAACAATCATAAAAAGGGAACAAATTGTTGACATGAACTATCCAGGACACTTTACGATGCTTTTGGATTCCAGATATGACTCTTTAAAAAACACTGCCTATTTTGAAGAAATGAGAACATTGAATAAACCTTTATTGACAAAAGATATAAATGACATAAATGTTTTAGTAAATCAATCACTACAGCTAAGAACCTTGTTAAGAGTCAGACGTGACTTTGAGCTTCCACGTTTGGAAAATGATGCTAGTGAGTTAATTCAACTACTCGAAGAAGAATATCACCTGAAGTAAACATTGAAGAAA
>DATLDR010000198.1:0-30540 GCA_035525775.1 Flavitalea sp. | reverse complement strand
AGATTGCTGAAACTTCCGCCGGATATACAGGTAGCAGTTCGCAGGAATAATATTTCAATGGGTCACGCGCGTGCTCTTATTAACGTAGATACGGTCGACAAACAATTGTTCATTTTTAATGAGATCGTAAAGAACGGCTTGTCAGTAAGACAGACTGAAGAGCTTGTGAGGAAATTATACAAGAACGGTGGAAATGTAAAAAATGAACAGGTAACATCTTCACTTCCTCCATCATTCAAAAAAATTGAAGATCATCTCGCCTCCCATTTCAGTACAAAGATCAGTCTAAATCATTCTAAAAAAGGTAACGGCAGCATACTCATTGAATATTATTCAATACATGATCTTAACAGGATACTTGAGCAGATAGGTGTTACAGCCAACTGAGGATTTAATGATAAAGATCTTTTTAAATATGATGCTGCTCCTGTTTTTGTTTAAAGGTGTATACTCGCAGGTTACACCCGATTCAACAAGAGTAAGACCCGATTCTTCATTAACTATTCCAACTGACACCATTCCTGTTTTTTCTGACACTACACAGCTGAACGACACTGGTGTTGTGAAAACAAAATCCGGAAAAGATTCTGTTGTTGTGAAGAAAAAAGTTCATTCACCCCGCAGGGCTACAATGCGGTCACTGATTATCCCGGGATGGGGACAGATTTATAATAAAAAATACTGGAAAGTGCCATTGGTGTATGGAGCCATTGGCGTGCCTGCATACCTTTTTACTTACAACAGAAAATGGTACAGTAAAACCAAATACGCGCTTTCGATCGTAGCGAATAACAGATATACCGGTTCTGCTGCTGCTGATAGCCTGGCAAAAATAGATCCTGCATTGAAATTTCTTGTAGACGCAAAACAGGAGGGATCACTTGTGAACTATCGAAACCAGTTCCGGCGCGACATGGACTATTCAATACTGTTCACTGTGCTGATGTGGGGACTAAACATTGTTGATGCGACGGTTGACGGGCATTTAATAGGATTTGATGTAGGTGATGAGCTTTCCATGAAAATAAGGCCAACATTTTTACCTAACACCACTACACCTGCACTATCGTTTGTCGTTAACTTCAGATAAAAAAATCACGGATGAACATTGCGTTATTAGGATACGGTAAAATGGGACATGCAATTGAAGAGATTGCCATCCAGCGCCAACACAATATTGTTTGTACAGTAGGAATAGAAAATCTCGAAGACAGAACTGATGAGAATATAAAGAAAGCGGACGTGGTGATTGAATTTTCAAGTCCTGACAGTGCATATGAAAATGTGATGTTTTGTTTGCATAATAAAGTACCGGTTGTATGCGGATCTACAGGATGGCTCGATAAATACGGGCAGGTAAAAAAGTATTGTGAAGAAAATAACGGCGGACTTATATATGCCAGCAATTTCAGTGTGGGGGTCAATATATTTTTTGCTCTTAACCGGAAGCTCGCACAGCTGATGGCACCGCATCATGATTACAGTGTGGAACTTAAGGAAATTCACCATACGCAGAAGCTCGATGCTCCGAGCGGTACCGCAATATCGCTTGCTCAGCAGGTAATGGAACATATCGGCTACAAGAAAAAATGGGTGAACAATCCGTCTGATAATAAAAACGAGCTGGTGATCATCAGTGAAAGAAAGGATCCTGCACCAGGTACACACGTCGTTAATTATCATTCTGATATTGATGATATTTGCATCATGCACACAGCTCATAACAGGAAAGGTTTTGCAACCGGCGCTGTGCTTGCCGCGGAGTTTCTTGCAAAAAGAAAATCCGGGGTGTACGGGATGGAGGAGGTGCTTGGGATAGAATAGGTTAAAAGTGAAAAGTGAAAAGTGAAAAGTGAAAAGTTAAAAGTGTGATTAAATTTATGGATACTAAAAAAGTAATTGAGAACTAAAAGTTGATAAGATAACTTTTAACTTTTAACTTTTGAGTTTTAACTTTAATTCAATACGCGTGCTTTCAAAAAAAGCTCAATATGCATTTCAGGCGTTGATGTACATGGCAGATAAACCTGCTAATGAGCCCACGCTTATCGCTGAAATTTCAAAGAAAAGAAGGATACCGCTTAAATTTCTGGAGAACATTTTACTGGAATTGAAAAATGAAGGTGTACTTGAAAGCAAGAAAGGGAAAGGTGGTGGATATTTTTTTAAGATACCACCCAAAGATGTACCCCTGGCAAGAATCATCAGAATCATTGACGGACCTATCGCAATGCTTCCATGTGTAAGCCTTTATTTTTACGAACGATGTAAAAATTGCGATGAAAAGCATTGCGGCCTTCATGATACAATGGTGCAGGTGCGTGACCAGGCGCTTAAACTACTCGAAAGAAAAACTGTAGCAGACATTGCCAATCTCTGATCACCTAAGGTTCTCCATCATATCTGCAGTCATCTTCTTCAGATCATATTCAGGTTTCCATCCCCAGTCGTTACGTGCAGTTGAGTCATCAATACTTTGAGGCCAGCTATCTGCAATGGCCTGCCTGTAATCCGGTTGATACGCAATAGAAAAATCTGGAATGAAGTTTTTTATTTCTGCAGCAAGCTGCTCAGGTGAAAAGCTCATTGAAGAAAGATTATATGAAGTACGCACTGAAATTTTTTCGGCGGGCGCTTCCATCAGCTCAATAGTTCCGCGGATAGCATCGGGCATGTACATCATTGGCAGATAAGTGTCTTTTGAAAGAAAACATTCATATTTATTTTCTTCAAGCGCCTCATGAAAAATTTCAACTGCATAATCGGTGGTACCGCCGCCTGGTGCTGATTTATAGCTGATCAATCCCGGGTAACGAATGCTACGCACGTCAACACCAAAGCGGTTATGATAATAATTACACCAGAATTCACCGGCATATTTACTGATGCCATATACTGTAAATGGCTCAATGATTGTTTGCTGGGGGCAATTGAATTTAGGAGAGGTTGGTCCGAATACAGCGATGCTGCTCGGCCAGTATACTTTATGTAGATGTTCTTCCTTTGCTATGTCAAGAACATTCAATAGTCCCTGCATATTAAGGTTCCAGGCAAGGTTTGGATTTTTTTCACCTGTTGCAGAGAGGATAGCTGCCAGCAGGTATATCTGCGTAATGTTTTGCCTGATCACCTGCACATGAAGCATTTCTTTATTCATGATGTCGAGCGAAACATATGGGCCTGTACCTTTCAGGAGATCATTTTCTTCGCGGAGATCAGAAGCAACGACACTTGCATTTCCATAAATTTTTCGGAGGGCCAGGGTAAGTTCAACACCGATTTGTCCGGATGCGCCAATGACAAGGATTCTTTCTTTAAGCATGTAGTGTGTGGATTAGAGGCAGGCGAAGATAAGGAAGAAGGGAGAAGGAAAACAGTAGGAAAAAACAAAACGGCGCTGCGAACTCCCGGCTGCCTTCATATCTTCGTATGATGCAAAAATTTTTGAAAAACCTGTTTGCGAATCAATCATACGATGAAAAAAATTTCTTTCTTATCGCTGGTCCCTGTGTTGTTGAGTCCGAGGAACTGGTAATGGAAGTGGCCGATAAAGTTTATACGCTATGTAAGAACCTTGGTATTCCTTATATTTTTAAATCATCCTACAGAAAGGCGAACCGCACCAGTGCAGGTTCATTTACAGGAATCGGAGATGTAAACGCACTTGCAATTGTAAAAAAGACGGGTGAAAAATATGGCTTGCCCACCACTTCCGACATACATGCCCATGATGAAGCAGCAATTGCCGCAAAATATATTGATATACTTCAGATTCCCGCATTCCTTTGCAGACAAACCGATTTGTTGCAGTCTGCAGCACACACGGGTAAAATAGTAAATGTAAAAAAGGGGCAGTTCTTAAGCGGCGATTCAATGAAGTTTGCAGTAGAAAAAATCAAAGGTGCCGGCAACAATAATATAATCCTTACGGAAAGGGGAACAACTTTCGGTTACCAGGATCTGGTTGTTGATTACAGAAACATTCCTGCGATGCAGAAATTTGATGTACCGGTGGTGATGGATTGTACACACAGTCTTCAGCAGCCTAACCAGACATCCGGAGTTACCGGTGGCAATCCGCAGATGATAGGAACCATTTCAAAGGCGGCAATTGCATCCGGCGCAGATGGATTGTTTATTGAAACACATCCACAACCATCTGTTGCAAAAAGCGACGGCGCAAACATGCTGAAACTTGATCTGCTGGAGGAACTTTTGATTAAGTTAGTGAAGTTGAGAAAAGCCGTAATCAGTGAAAAGTGAAAACTTATACTTTAACTTTTAACCTTTAACTTTTAACTTTTAACTTCATTTCTCATTGATACCAAAGTGGATTTCTACGCACTGACATGATATATCTCTTCATGTTCATCCAGAATGCGAGGATAAAATAAACGATAAGGGGTGAACCCATGGTAAGGAAAGAAATATACACGAACCAGGTTCTGATTCTGGTAACTGAAATGCCCATTTTTTCTCCGATCGCTCTGCACACACCGAAGAGTTTCCACTCTATAAAATACCTCAAACGGTTCATGGTGCGAATTTAAACAAATTCCCCGTCAGGGACAAGATTGGATGGGCGTATAAGTATATTTTTAGGTAATTTTGCATAAATTTTTGAATACATACTAAATCTGTAATTGATGGTTTTTGATCTGGATTTAATCAGGAAAGTTTACGAGAGGATGCCCAGGAAAACAGAAGAGGCAAGACGATTGACCGGTAAGGCACTGACATTAGCAGAAAAGATTTTATATAGTCACCTCTACAAGCCGGCAACTGATTCTTATGCAAGAGGAAAGGATTATGTTGACTTTGCTCCAGACAGGGTGGCAATGCAGGATGCAACCGCCCAGATGGCGCTTCTGCAATTCATGACCTGCGGCCGATCAAAAGTAGCCGTGCCTTCTACTGTTCACTGCGACCATCTTATCCAGGCAAAAGCGGGCGCTAAAGAAGACCTCGCAACTTCCATCCAGATCAACAGTGAAGTATTTAATTTTCTCTCCTCTATTTCTAATAAATACGGTATTGGGTTCTGGAAACCAGGAGCCGGCATAATACACCAGGTTGTTTTAGAAAATTATGCATTCCCCGGCGGAATGATGATCGGAACGGATAGTCACACACCTAATGCGGGTGGCTTAGGAATGATCGCTATTGGTGTAGGCGGCGCGGATGCCGTAGATGTGATGGCGGGTCTACCATGGGAGCTTAAAATGCCAAAATTCATCGGTATAAAACTTACCGGAAAAATGAGCGGATGGACAGCCCCCAAAGATGTTATCCTAAAAGTTGCCGGCATTCTTACCGTTAAAGGTGGAACGGGCGCTATTGTTGAATATTTTGGTGAAGGTGCAGAAAGCATGAGCGCCACCGGTAAAGCAACTATCTGTAACATGGGCGCGGAAATCGGTGCCACCTGTTCGTTGTTTGCATATGATCAGAAAATGGCGGCATACCTCAAAGCAACCGGCCGCGAAGAAGTGGCAACACTTGCCGATGGAATCAGTGAGCATCTGCGCCCTGATCAGGAAGTATACGAGAACCCCGCTTTATATTATGATCAGCTGATTGAAATTAACCTGAATGAACTGGAGCCCCATGTTAACGGACCATTTACTCCGGATCTCGCCTGGCCTATCAGCAGGTTTGCAGAAGCGGTTAAAGTAAATAACTGGCCTGAAAAACTTGAAGTGGCACTCATCGGTTCCTGCACAAATTCTTCGTATGAAGACATCAGCCGTTCTGCCAGCGTTGCAAGACAGGCGGTAGAAAAAAATCTTAAGACACGGTCAGAATTTACGGTTACGCCTGGCAGTGAGCTCGTACGTTTTACAATTGAAAAGGACGGGTTGCTGAAAGCTTTCGATGATATCGGTGGGGTTGTTCTTGCCAACGCATGCGGGCCTTGTATCGGACAATGGGCACGTCACATTGATGATCCGAACAGGAAAAATTCGATCATCACTTCTTTCAACAGAAATTTTGCAAAGCGTAATGACGGTCTTGCGGCAACACATGCATTTGTAGCATCACCTGAAATTGTAACTGCTCTTGCTATTGCAGGCAGTTTAACTTTTAATCCCCTGAGGGATAAGTTAAAAACAGAAGACGGACGTGAAGTGATGCTCGATGAACCTACTGGTGTTGAGCTGCCGCCAACAGGATTTGCAGTTGAAGATGCAGGTTATCAGGCACCGGCAGTTGATGGAAGTCATGTAGAAATTGATGTAAAATCCAATTCCAACAGGTTGCAGTTACTCGAACCGTTTGCGGGATGGGAAGGCACAGACCTTTTCGGACTCCGGCTGCTGATCAAGGCAAAAGGAAAGTGTACCACCGATCACATATCAATGGCCGGACCATGGCTTAAGTTCCGCGGTCACCTCGATAATATTTCCAATAACATGCTGATAGGTGCAGTTAATTTTTTTAATGAAAAAACTGACTCTGTAAAAAATGAACTGACAGGAGAATATGGACCTGTACCTGCAACGCAGAGAGCTTATAAGGCTGCAGGCATTGGAAGTGTGGTAGTAGGTGATGAGAATTATGGTGAAGGATCATCGAGGGAACATGCAGCAATGGAGCCAAGGCACCTCGGTGTTCGTGCGATCATTGTCAGAAGCTTTGCGCGCATCCATGAAACCAATTTGAAGAAGCAGGGAATGCTAGCGCTGACTTTTGATAATAAGGAAGATTATGATAAGGTTTTGGAAGATGATGTGATAGATATTACAGGCCTCAATACATTTGCTCCGGGCAGGCAGCTAACAATGGTAATCAATCATCAAAACGGATCAGTTGATCAGGTAAAACTGAATCATACTTATAATAAGCAGCAGATTGAATGGTTTAAAGCCGGCGGGGCCCTGAATGTGATCAGGAAGCAGTTTGCGAATGACTAGCAAAAGGTATATCGCAAAAGCTAAATTCTAACAGACGAATATTATACAGTCCCGCTTCGTAAGCGGGATTTTTTTACGAACCTTTGCCATCTGCGTTTTGCATTTTGCCTCATTGCGCATCAAACCATACTGACTTTCGGTCATTATACGTACCATTATAGTTGATAAACAACTCTTCCCCTTTTTCAATATGCCTCACGGCACGTACTGAAATAATCTCCTTATCAAATTCCATTTCATACTCACAATTCGAATTATACGAATGGTTATAAAGTGGCACATAACCCATGGCCATGCAGCATTGCTTACTCCTGTTGCCCCATTCAAAAATATAATCATGCAAAAGCGTCTGGTCTAGAAGTGTTCTTTCAGAATGCTCCATTACGATAACAGGCGACACTTCGACAACAGTGTGTGCTTTGATATCCTGCGAAGTAAACACCCCATTACCCATTTTTTTAGTGCGTGCGATATATAAGCACGGCAATATCCTGAGCATGCTGCAATATAGATAGTAAATTTGAGGGATGATACCTGAATTAGAACAGGAAAATGTAAAGGAAAATTTCCTTGAAATAATAGGTAAGGAAGACCTTCTTGAAACCCGCGATTTTCTGAATAATCAGAACATTAGCGATGTTGCGTACCTGATAGATGAACTCCCTGAAGTCTCTTCAAAGATCATTAGCAACATGAGCATTCACAGGGCAGCAAGTGTATTCAAAATTCTTGATTTCTCCACACAGAAGTCCATCATCCAGGAACTTCCTCCGCACAAAACTGCAGAGCTTCTGAACGAATTACCTGCAGATGACCGTACATCATTTCTGGAAGAGCTGCCAAGCGAAGTGGTGAAAGAACTTATACGTTTACTAGATCCTGAAGAAAGAAAAATAACGTTGTCCCTTTTGGGTTATCCTGATGGAAGTGTAGGAAGGCTGATGACCCCGGATTACATTGCCGTGCAGGTAGACTGGACGGTGGCAGAAGTGATTGAGCATATAAGGAAAGAGGGCAAGCACAGTGAAACAATTGATGTGATCTATGTAGTGAATGACCGTGGTGAGTTTGTTGATGACATGCGTATAAGGGAAATTCTTCTTGCAGAACCCGCAAAGATTGTAGAGGAAGTGATTGATTACAGGTTCATCACGCTTAATGTAAATGATGCCCAGGAGGTGGCCAACCAGATATTTAAAATGAACAACCGCGTGGCACTTCCTGTTGTTGATGATAAAAATATCCTTCTGGGGATTGTAACGATCGATGACGTACTATGGGTAGCCAATGAGGAGTTCAGTGAAGACATGCAGAAGATAGGGGGTACGGAAGCATTGAATGAGCCCTACCTCGAAATTCCACTGGCCAGGCTTTTTAAGAAAAGAGTGGTATGGCTGATCGTGCTCTTTCTTGGTGAAATGCTTACAGCTTCGGCAATGGGTTATTTTGAAGATGAAATAGCAAAAGCCGTTGTGCTGGCATTGTTTGTTCCACTGATTATTTCCAGTGGTGGCAACAGTGGCTCCCAGGCATCAACGCTTATAATACAGGCAATGGCTGTGGGGCAGGTCACCCTGAACGACTGGTGGAAGGTGCTGCGTCGTGAAATCACTTCCGGCCTGCTGCTCGGGCTGGTGCTCGGTCTAATAGGATTTTTCAGGGTAATTATATGGAACTCAATATTTCATACATATGGAGAACATTCGATCATGATAGGTTTTACCGTAGGATTTTCTCTTGTAGGAGTGGTTTTATGGGGAACCATTACAGGTTCAATGCTGCCCATATTTCTTAAAAAACTCGGTGCGGATCCCGCTACTTCCTCAGCTCCTTTTGTGGCAACCCTGGTTGACGTAACAGGTTTGCTTATCTATTTTTCGCTTGCATTCCTCTTCATGCAGGGAATATTGCTATAAACTTTGCGCAGCATATTAATTTTGAGTTTCTTAGCGTTATAAAGAAAACCACTCAAAAAGAATAAAATCTGATAAACTATGTGCGGAATTGTTGCTTACATCGGCCACAGAGAAGCTTACCCTGTAATATTAAAAGGCCTGAAAAGACTCGAATACCGTGGCTACGATAGTTCAGGTGTAGCTCTACTTAATTCAGGTCTTAAAGTATTTAAGAAAAAAGGCAAAGTAGCAGAACTCGAAGAGACCCTCATTGGAAAAAATGTTCATTCGAACAGCGGTATCGGCCACACCCGGTGGGCAACACATGGCGAACCCAGCGATCGAAATGCACATCCCCATATTTCAGCAAATGGCAAACTTGCCATGATCCACAACGGGATCATAGAAAATTATAATATGCTGAAACACGAGCTGATCAACAAAGGATACTCATTCAACAGCGACACGGACACAGAAGTATTGCTGAAATTTATAGAAGATATTCAGCTGAACAATAATGTAGGACTTGAAGAAGCTGTTCGAATAGCATTGAAGCGGGTGGTAGGCGCTTATGTGATTGTTCTTATTGACCAAGAAAATCCTGACACGCTTATCGCTGCGCGAAAAGGAAGTCCGCTCGTGATCGGTATAGGCAAGGGCGAGCATTTTCTTGCATCCGATGCTTCACCTATCATTGAGTACACCAAAGAAGTTGTTTATGTGAACGATTATGAGCTGGCCATCATCAAACCAGATGAACTGGTGCTGAAAAATCTGGGTAATGAAAAAATCACTCCGTTCATTCAAAAGCTGGATCTCGAACTAGCAAAAATTGAAAAAGGTGGGTTCGATCATTTTATGCTGAAGGAAATATTCGAACAGCCGGAAACAATCTTCGATTGTCTTCGTGGAAGAATGGATGCAAAAGAAGGATACATAAGAATGGCAGGTGTTGACAAGAACATTGAACAGCTTAAAAATGCCAACAGATTTATTATTATCGCCTGCGGAACAAGCTGGCATGCCGCGTTAATAGCTGAATACATTATTGAAGAGCTTTGCCGGATACCGGTTGAAGTGGAGTATGCTTCTGAATTCCGGTACAGGAATCCTATAGTGAATAAAGGTGATGTGATATTTGCGATTTCGCAAAGTGGTGAAACTGCAGATACGCTGGTAGCAATAGAACGTGCAAAAGAAAACGGCGCATTCATTTTCGGTATCGTGAACGTTGTTGGTTCATCCATCGCGCGTGTTTCTCATGCTGGCGCATATACGCATGCAGGTCCTGAAATTGGTGTGGCCAGTACAAAAGCGTTCACGGCACAGCTTGCTGTTCTTACCATGATCGCATTAAAAATCGCAAAGGAAAAAGGAACGCTTGAACAGAAACGATTCATGCATTTATTAAATGAGCTCCATGAAATTTCTGAAAAGGTTAAAATTATTCTCGAATCAAATGAACAGTTCAAAAAATTGGCTCAGAAATATAAAAATGCTAACAATGCTTTGTACCTGGGAAGAGGATATAACTTTCCTGTTGCACTTGAAGGCGCGTTAAAGCTGAAAGAGATTTCATACATACATGCAGAAGGTTATCCTGCCGCTGAAATGAAGCATGGTCCTATTGCCCTGGTAGATGAGTCGCTTCCTGTAATAATCGTTGCGACGAAAGATTCCTATCACGAAAAAATTGTGAGCAACATCCAGGAAATAAAAGCACGAAAGGGAAAAGTGATTGCTTTGATTACAACAGGTGACAAAGTTATTCCGGGATTAGCTGACGATGTAATAGAAGTTCCTGAAGCGGATGAACTTGTTGCTCCTATGTTAAGCACTATTCCGTTGCAATTGCTCGCCTACCATATCGGTGTAGCTAAAGGGTCGGATGTTGATAAGCCAAGAAATCTGGCGAAGAGCGTGACGGTAGAGTGAGCGGCGCAGAGGGCAGAGGGCAAGGGGCAAAGGGCAAACCGCAAAAGTAAAAATGAAGAAGTATTTATATTAAAATCACCACTTCTCCCTTCTCCCTTCTTTTAACTGCGAGCTAGAATAAATAAATTCCGCATGAATCAAATCAAAAAGAACCCGGTTACTTCACTTGGATATAATTTCATTCCGCAGGATAAACTGCCCCGCGGAAACGATGAATATTTTCTTAGAAACCAGCAGAATAACAATGGAATAAAATATCGCGGACTTACAGCATTCGAAATTGAAGTGCTGGTTCGCAACCGAAATACTTCAGACAACTGGAACAATATACTTGTATCCGATGCTTTCACTCCCGAACAGGTACAGAATTGTAAATTTTATGGCCTGGTAAGAATTGGAAAACTTGAACCTTACTATCTCGAATTTAAAAATCTGCGCCGCCCGGTAGGATTGTTCAACAGTACTATTATCAGTTGCGATTTTGGCGACAATGTTGTAGTCGATAATGTTAACTATATTTCACACTATATCATTGGCGACGAAGTGATCATTGTAAATGTGAATGAGCTTGCCACTACTGATTATGCAAAATTCGGGAATGGTGCGTTAAAAGAAGGTGAACCTGAATCTTTGCGCATTTGGCTGGAAGTATGCAATGAAAACGGCGGCAGAAAAGTAATCCCTTTTGATGGCATGCTTCCCGGTGATGCATACCTGTGGACGAGATTCCGTGACGATGAAAAAATGCAATCACGCTTTAAAGAATTCACGCTAAAGAAATTTGATTCAAAGGGAGGATACTACGGTATAATCGGCGACCGTACGGTAATAAAAAATTGCAAGATCATCAAGGATGTGAATATCGGCAGTGATGCGTACCTCAAAGGTGCTAACAAGCTAAAAAATCTTACGATCAACTCTTCACCTGACGCCACATCACAAATTGGTGAAGGCTGTGAGCTTGTTAACGGAATCATTGATCATGGCTGCAGAATATTTTATGGTGTGAAGGCGGTTCGTTTTTTTATGGCCTCGCATTCACAGTTAAAATACGGAGCAAGACTTATTAACTCATATCTTGGCAACAACTCAACGATATCGTGCTGCGAAGTATTGAATTCACTCATCTTTCCATTTCACGAACAGCATCATAACAATTCATTTTTATGCGCAGCACTACTAAATGGACAAACGAATATTGCAGCAGGCGCAACGATAGGTTCGAATCATAATTCGCGCAGCCCTGATGGTGAAGTGGTAGCAGGACGTGGCTTCTGGCCCGGATTATGTGTAAGCCTTAAACATAATTCGAAATTCGGTTCATTCACTATACTTGCCAAAGGAGATTACCCCGCGGAGCTGAATATTTCCGTTCCCTTCTCACTCGTTAGCAATGACGTGTCGAATGACACCTTAGTTGTAATGCCAGGTTACTGGTTCATGTATAATATGTATGCACTTGCCCGAAATTCATGGAAGTACGCTGACCGCGATAAACGAACGGAAAGGAAACAGATGATTGAATATGACTTCCTTGCTCCTGATACTATCAGCGAAATTCTAGACGCGCTTGAGCTTTTTAGGATGCTGACCGGTGAAGCATGGATCAGTAAAAACAATGGAGAAAAGGGTAAGGCGTTAACAATCGGCAACGACCTGTTGGAAAGAAACGACCCAGGTTTACGAGACCTTGAAATTTTAACTACCGGTTTCGAAAATTCGACCAGAAAGGTGAAGCTGATTAAAGTTCCCGCCGCATACCATTTGTTTAAAAACCTGGTCACATATTATGCAGGCAGTTTGCTGGTTGAATTTATTGCTGTCAATAAAATTAAAAATACCAACGACCTGTGGTCATCTTTGCCGAAGCCTGTTTTAGCTGAATGGATAAATGTAGGCGGACAATTAATCCGGGCCGACGAGCTTGAAAAGGCGTTTAACCAGGTAAGATCAGGAAAAATTAAATCTTGGGAAGACATACATAAAATGTACTCTATACAGTCTGAAAAATATAGCAAAGAAAAATTATCTCATGCGCTTGCAGCATTGAAAAAAGTTTCAGGACTTTCACTCACCAAAACAAAAGCATCAGGTCTCAAAGAACTTTTGCAAGGCAGTATCAATACCAAACAATGGATGGTGCAAAATATTTATGCATCAAGGGAAAAAGATTATATCAATTCTTTTCGTATGATGGTTTATCGTAGTGAAGACGAAATGAATAAGGTAGTTGGAAGCCTGGAAAATAATCCTTTCATTTCTCAGGAACAGGAAGCATTGAAATCATATAAAGCAACAGTTGGCAGGATTGTTAAAGACCTTAAATTATAATTCTTACCTTTTAAAATATCTGATAATATTATTTCCCGTTATTTGTCTGATGAAATATATGCCTGATGGCGCATTGCTTAATTGCTCCTGTAATAATCGCGGTGATAAATGACTATTGTGATTAAATACTTTGATCAGTCGACCGTATAAATCAACCACGGTATAAGTTTGTACTTCTTTTTCTATCACAGATACAAATACAATATTACTCGTGTATTTTCCCCACTCGTTATTCTTCTCTCCTGTTAATCTGAAATAAGCATTTACATTATCTGAAGTGTAGAAATACGACAAGGAGGCCGTCGATGAAAAAATGGTAGAATAATTGACTCCGTCATATGATCGCTGCAATTGAAAATTTTTGCAATTCATATCAGCATCTGTAGCCCATGAAAAGATAATTGTGCTTTTATTTTTACGGGCCCGTAATCTGATGGATGAAAGAGGAAGCGGGTTTTCCTGACCTATGGCGCTGGCCAGTGCAAATGATTTACTAGTTGCTGAAAACCCGCCTGCAGCATTGCTGCTAACCCATCCATCCGAACCTGGTGTGCCTGAAATAGCAGCATTTCCTGCATCTTCCCAGGTTCCATTTATCAAACGTGCCACTCTTAATGCGGACAGATCTGTAACAGCACCACTGTTAGGATGCACGAAGGAAAGCTTTACGCTTGCTGCAGCTGTGCCTGCTGTTGTTATGTCCCAATATTCTACAGTAGAAATATGAGCAATACCGGATCCATTAGTACTGCTCAGGGTTCTCGGATCCGTTCTCAAATACTCAACAGTAAAATTTCCGGTCGCATTCGTTAAATACAACCATCTCATTGCGCCTGATTTTCCAACAGGAAATAAAAATGACTGATTACTCATACCATCCTTCTTCAGGGGACCATCAATAAAAGTATTCAATGCAAGCGTATCAGCTTCAATAATGCAGGGAGGTTGAAGCGTTATCAAACCCTGTGTCGTCACTATTTTTCCGTTTTTCAAACCTAATTTATACGGTAAAGAAACCGGTGATTTACACAATACTGTTCCAATTGCATCTTTTACTAGGGCCACCTGATTACTTATCGTTCCTTTAAAAGTCACCACCTGTAACCCGGTGCCATTCATCAGTATGGTCTGCGTGCCTGTGCCCGTTTCAGTGATAATTCCACCCGTATTCTGTGTTATCGTTTGAAATACGGCAAGCACCACCGATCGCGTTGAATTGCCAAGGTTGATAGTACCCGTTTCCTGCAAGAGATCTGCGCCCACAAATATGGTATCAGTACAATTCAGGTTGAGGTTCACCCCCACTCCTACATCCAGTGTATTCCGGATGTTAACCCGGCTGGTACCCGCCGCTGTATAATTACATGTGCCTCCGGCTGCCACTGCACGTAGTACTAGTTTGCCGAATGTTCTGCTACTGATAGAAATTGTTGATGAAGCAGATGGAATATCCAGTTCCATTATTCCTTTTTCAGTACCTGTGATCATAGACAGCACCTGCACATTCGATGCATGCCCACTTGAACTGTTATGAACATATCGTCCATCATTATTTATGCGTATGGAATCCAGCACACGAACTGCATTTCCGGATGTGCTTCCTGACGAATTTCTGAAAGTTCCTCCGGCATTAATGATCAAGCCGTATCCGGGACCAGAAACAGTTAATCCGGGCAATAAGGTATTTGCCGCAGGCAGTGTAAGTTCAATTGCACGTGAAGCTGCCGGTGTAATGATGATTGTTTTTACAGTAACGGCAGTGGCTGGCAAAATCACATTGTAATTCACTGCTACCAGTGAATTATCAAGAACAATGTCATCTGTTGCAGTTGGAAGAGCGTTGCCTGTCCAGTTGAGAGCGTTAATCCACTGATTGTTACCACCACCGCCATCCCATTTTTTCTGGGAAAATGCAGGATAGCTTATTAATAATAAGATAAAAAAAGAAAGGTGCCACATGTATGCAAGTTATCATTGCACCATTCCTTGTTCCAAAGTGAAAAGAACAGTTAGTTACAGTTTTATGAACCTTAATGCAGCGGTTTTTCACCGTCATCCAGCCTTCATGATTGCCATTGCTTAATGAACCGGTCTGCGTGTGTATGATACGACCGTTTATGTCTGTTAACCTCAGACAGCTTGCATCAGTAACGCCGGTGATATTAGCGATAATCGCATTGCTGCCAATTATGATTAAAATAGGTGCTTATTTTTTGCGGAAAAATATGCGGATGGGTACTCCAGTGAACCTGAACTTTGATCTCAGCTGGTTTTCAAGATAATTTTTATAAGGTTCTTTTATCTCTTCTGGATGATTGCTGAAAAACGCAAATGATGGAACCTGTGTTGGCAGTTGTGTGATATATTTAATCTTGACTGCGTTGCCTCTTACTACGGGGGGATGGTATGCTTCTATAGCCTTCAGCAGTACTTCATTGAGCTGAGAGGTCGGAATAGTTCTTTTACGGTTTTCATACACTTCAAGTGCATTTTCAATGACCTTGAATATTCTTGTTTTTTCTTTTGCAGATATA
Organism: Flavitalea sp.; assembly: GCA_035525775.1. GTDB lineage: Bacteria > Bacteroidota > Bacteroidia > Chitinophagales > Chitinophagaceae > Flavitalea. The sequence continues at coordinate 14,931 of DATLDR010000198.1, read as the reverse complement.
AATAATACAGGCAGATCAGTAAAAGGGGCAAGTCTTTCCTTTAAAACTTTTTCGAAGTCCTTGGCTGTATTCGTTTCCTTATCTATGAGGTCCCATTTATTAACCAGCACAACAATACCCTTGCCTTTTTTTACAGCCATAGCAAATATGCTGAGATCCTGGGCAGTAATTCCTTTCTGGGCATCGAGCATAAGCAGGCATACATCTGCTTCATCCATTGCTTTTATCGCACGAATCACCGAATAAAATTCAAGATCCTCATGCACTTTTGTTTTGCGTCGAATACCCGCGGTGTCGATGAGAATGAATTCTTTGTGAAATAATTTATAGTGTGTGTGAATAGTGTCTCGTGTAGTGCCGGCAATATCACTGACGATTGTGCGTTCCTGTCCGATCAGCGTATTGAGCAATGAAGATTTACCCACATTCGGTTGACCCATTATGGCGATCTTGGGGAGAGCAGCGACTTCTATTGTTTCTTCAGATTTTTCTTCAGATATCAATGCCGCAACTGAATCAAGTACATCCCCAGTACCACTGCCTGTCATTGAAGAAATGAAAAATATGTTTTCAAAACCAAGTCCATAAAATTCTGTAGCCTCAAGCAGACGGTTATGATTGTCAACTTTATTAACTGCGAGAAAAACAGGTTTCGATGTTCTGCGTAGCACATCTGCCATTGCCTCATCGAGATCAGTGATGCCTGTTGCAGCATCTACAATAAAAACAAGCGCATGAGCTTCTTCAACGGCAATAAGCACCTGCTTCTTTATTTCTTTTTCGAAAACATCATCACTGTGAGGAACGAACCCACCAGTGTCTATAAGGTTAAAGGATTTACCATTCCAGTCTGATACTCCATATTGGCGGTCGCGGGTAACACCGCTAATATCATCCACGATTGCTTTTCTTTCCCCCAAAAGCCTGTTGAAGAATGTGCTTTTCCCAACGTTCGGCCTTCCGACTATTGCTACAGTAAATCCTGCCATAATTTAATTTCTAAAGCTGCAAAGGAATGTATAATATTAATGATATCCGTATTCCTTAAGCATCATATCATTATCCCTCCACTTGGGGCGTACTTTAACAAAAAGTTCCAGGAAAACTTTGTTTGATAAAAATTGTTCAATGTCTTTACGTGCTTCAGTTCCCAGTTGTCTGATCATTTTACCACCTTCGCCAAGAATAATGCCCTTTTGTGTTTCCCGCTGCACAATAACATCTGCGACTATTTTTATGAGTGATGTTTTCTGTTTAAACTCATTTACTATTACGGTTGTATGATAAGGGATCTCGTCTTTATACAAATAAAATATTTTTTCCCTGATCATTTCTGCAACAAAAAATTTGGTTGGCAGATCAGACAGTTCATCACCCTCGAAAAATGGTTCACCCTCCGGCAGGTAATTTACTATGGTTTCGATCAATCCGGTTGTTCCCGGTTTATATAAAGCGGAAATGGGTTTCACTTCGGTTGCATAAGGTTTCATCTTATAGAAATTTTCTACACCGCTCAGCTTTTCATCATTTGCCTTATCGATCTTGTTTACCAGTACAATGCCAGGAACTTTTAAAGTAAGCGACCGGAAAACTTCATCTGCTTCTTCATGATTTTCATTGATATCTACGAGTAGAATGGCTACATCAGCATCTTCAACAGCAGTTTTTACTGCATCCATCATTTTTTCATGAAGCTTATATTTCGGTTCAATGATACCGGGAGTGTCAGAAAAGATCACCTGGTAATCCTTTTCTGTGATGATAGCTTTAATGCGGTGACGGGTTGTTTGCACTTTGGGTGAAACAATGGCAAGCTTTTCGCCTGTCAGAGCGTTAAGTAGCGTGCTTTTGCCTGCGTTAGGCTTTCCGAATATACTTACAAAACCTGCTTTCATTTCAGCGCAAAGATAGGCAGAAGGGACGGGCAAGAGGTGTTTGTATGTAAAGACTCAGGAAGCCAATTTGTTAATAAAAAGGATAAAGTTCAATTCATTTTGTAAGGAAAGTTTATTGCCGTACATTTGCTGCCCACATCGCGAAGTAGAGCAGCGGTAGCTCGTCGGGCTCATAACCCGAAGGTCGGAGGTTCGAACCCTCCCTTCGCAACGAAAAAAGAAAGAGGCTTGACTTTCAAGCCTCTTTTGCTTTTTAAAAGACGACAATGCCACGGGTTGATGTACATTACGGGCGATAGGCAAGGAATTTATTAAGCCCAGTATCAAAGTGACCAGGATAATGGTTGGGCTCCGGTTTAGCTATAATCTTTTATTCCTTTACAGCGATAAGGGCCTTAGAGAGAATTCAATAAAATCTTACCACACTGTGGTAAATTTTTAAAAGAATAATTGTTTCAAGATAATTCGGTGAATTAAGATCAGACGCAACACAAGGAATTTATTCCGTTCTCAAACTCTTTACGGGGTTTGCAGTAGCGGCTTTGATCGACTGAAAACTTATAGCGATAAAAGTTATAATAAGCACCAACGCTCCCGTTATCAGGAATACAGTTGCCGTCAACTCGATTCTATAGGCATATGCCTGCAGCCAGTTACTCATTATCCACCATGAAACCGGAAATGCAATCAATAGCGCAATGCCAATTAATTTCAAAAAATCTTTCGACAACATCGCAGTAATACCCGCCGTCGATGCGCCTACTACTTTCCTGATACCAATTTCTTTTCTTCTCTTCTGTGCAGTAAACGCAGCCAAACCAAACAGGCCAAGGCATGAAATGAGAATCGCCAACCCTGCAAAATAACCCGACAATTTCGCTACACGAGTTTCGGTTTCATATTGCTGTTGAAAAGCCTCGTCTAAAAAGTTAAACGTAAATGGAAATCCAGGATTAAACTTCGCATATATGTCCTCAATAGCAGCTAATGTGGACTTCTGATTTTCATTTTTTATACGCGCCACAATAGAACCTTCCATGTTTTCCAGACACATGAATGCAGGTTTAATCGGTTCATGCATCGATTCAAAATGAAAATCACTCACTACTCCAACTATCCGCCTTTCTCTGCCGTAAAATTTCACTGTGGCACCCACAGGATTTTTGAGCCCCATTACTTTAACAGCCGACTCGTTAATCACAATTGACAGAGAATCATTACCAAAATCACGTGACAAAGTTCTTCCGTCTTTTATGTGCATCCCCATTGTTTCGACAAAATTGTACCCCACCCCAAAAACTTCAAAATATGTTTCCTGGTTATAATCCTTCCCAGGCCAATCCAACACATCGCTGTATTTGCGGCCAATGATATTGTGAAATGTGTACGATGCGTTCACCACACCCGGAACTTTCTGCAAGTCACTTAAAAAGTTCTCCTGGTTTTTGATAATGCTGCCTTCAGCTGCAAAGCGTACAATATTCTCTTTGTTGTAACCAAGATTCGTATTACGAACAAACTGCACTTGCTGGTAGATTACTGAAACGGCAACTATAAGAATAGTGGATAATGTAAACTGAAAAACTACGAGTCCTTTTCTAGAAAGTATTTCGGCAGTGGAAGTATTAAGTTTCCCTTTCAATATTGCAAGTGGGTTAAATCGTGAAATGTACAATGCCGGATAACTTCCCGCAACCAATCCCGTAATTAACATAATCAGAAACACAGCAACACCCATTTTCCACGTAAAAGTAAAATCAATTGATTTACCGGTGAGCGCATTGAATTCAGGCAACAACAGAAATGCCAGCCCTAGAGCTAAAATCATTGCGAAAACCGTTAGCAAAAACGACTCCAGTAGAAATTGCATTATTAAGTGTCCACGATTAGCGCCAATGACTTTTTTTATACCCACTTCTTTCATTCGCCGCGAAGCTTTCGCAGTGGAAAGGTTCATAAAGTTGATGCATGCAATAATAAGAATAAATATTGCGAGGGCTGAAAACAGCCGCACATACTCAATCCTCTCCCCCGCCTGTGTATCATTACCCGACCGGTTATAGAGGTAGCCATCGGAATATCTGGTGGCAAAAACTTTCCTCGTGGTGTCACCGGTATTCGCTGTAATAATATTTGCAACTTTTGCATTGAAGGTAGTCACGTCTGTGCCTTTTTTCAGCAGTACAAAATTCTGCGGCCCTGCTCCATGCCATCCGTCCACCCATGTTTTAATAGTTTTAAAGTAATCGAATGACAACATGAAATCAAATTGCTGGGATGAATTCACAGGCATTTTTTTGAATATGCCGGTAACAAAAAAAGTTGTGTCGTGGTCCAGTTGCACAGGACTGCCAAGAATATTATCTGTAGTGCCGAATAATTTGCTAGCCAGTTCATCGGAAAGTACGATGGAGTTCCTAACGGCCAATACATTGTTCCGCTCGCCCGCCAGCATATCATAAGAAAAGATATTGAAATAGTCTTTTCCCCCATACTGCACATTGGCTTTTATATTTTTATCCTTTACTGAAAGTGTATTCTGCGAGAACCAACGCGCGGGCGCTATAGCAGCAGCAAACTCAACTTCCGGTATGCTTTGTTTCACCACGTCGGATAACCTGCCGGAAGATTCTTCTACGTTGACATAACTATTGTTGATGTTTCGCTTCTCCATCAACTTGAGCAGGCGTTCGTCATTTTCGAAGAACTTATCGAAGCTTAACTCATCGGTTACCCACAAAAAAATAAGGAGGGAACATGCAAGGCCGGCAGAAAGGCCAAATACGTTCAATGAAGTAAATTGCCCGTCCTTTGCTAAACTTCGCCAGGCGATTTTAAAATAATTTTTAAGCATTGGCTAACCGGTATTTTTCTTAAAGCTATCTGGCTACACCACGTTAAAAAATATGCTAGATTTCAAGATATTTACACTCAATGGTTTATTCGCATTGCGGCTTGCGCTAATGACCGTTTCTGATACATTAATGTGTACGTTTTTGATGCATCAGGCTTTCATTCTCTTATGCTATTATTGAAGCTGATTACCATCGCCTTCCACAAGTATTCAGTATCATTTCAACAATCCTTTAAAAAATGAAATTAAGCGCCAAATTGAACCTTCCCTTTGTACCTGAAAAAAGAGGCTTGAAATTCAAGCCTCTTTTGCTTTTTTAACGACTTCTGTGCCACACCATGTGCGACCATCACAACGCCATGTTCACCCCAATCATTACGTTAATACCTGCCATAGGAAAATAATAATTATCAGATACCAGTCTGCCATTATTCTGGTAACTGTAAGTATACCCGTTCGCCTCATATCTGGTATCAAACAAATTATTTACCTGGAAAATAATGCTTGCCGATTTGAAGTACTTATTTGAAAGTGTATATGCGAACCGTGCATCCTGAACAAAGAATGGATCCAGACTTCTTTCCTTTGATGACGTATTATCAAGGTATTGACGTGCTACATACTTTGATATAAAATTTAATTCAGCATTTTTAAATGGCTTGAAGTCGAATGAAGCCCCCCCGACAACAGCAGGCGAAAACGCAATTTTTGCAGAATAATAATTTATAGTTTTTTGTCCTCCGTTATCGTAATCGTCAAAATACGCAGTGAAATTTTTCACTTTATTACAGCTCAGTGCTACATTACCGGCAATATGCAACCAATTGTTGATAGCAGCGCTCGTCTGCAGTTCGATACCTGCACGGTAACTGTCGGGGATATTAATTCTTGTGTACGCGCCTACATCATTGATTTTTCCTGTAGGCACAAGCTGGTCCCTGTACTTCATATAATAAATGTTAGCTGCCCATGTCCATCTGTGCAATTTCTTTTCTATGCCCGCTTCCACGTCATGCATCTTTTCAGGCCTTGGTTGTTGGTTTAACCCAGCTTCAAAATCATCCCTGTTCGGTTCTTTTGCTGCATAGGAATATGAAGCGTATAGCCTTACATTCTGAAGTGTATACGTTATACCTGCTTTCGGATTTACAAAATTATATTTGTTGTTGATCGACAATGTGGGATTGTCTCTGAAACCGCCGAGATCATAATTGATATTCCTGTATTGTACATCACCGAATAATTCGGTTCTTCGTGCAACTCTGTACTGATATTTCGTATATACGTTAACGTCAGTTTTATTAGCGCCCAGATCATAAAATCGGTAGTTCACAGGAAAGCCATATTGCGCCCATGGTACTACCCCGAAATGTTTTCCTTCATACCGGTTCCATCCACCACCTGCAGTTAATATTCCCTTTGCCTGCTTGTACTGCATGGATAAAATCTGACCGAAAAAATTATTATCAAGCCATAATTGCCTTACCAGATCTGTTTCGTTAATTGTATCATTTCCTGCAATCAAATTATTCAGACCATATTGCTTAAATGATTGCCCTGCTTTGTAATTTTCATAAAAACCTTTTCCCTGCGTAAGAAACAAAGCAGTGTTGAATTCAATTTTATCATTCAGCCGGTGATTGATGAAAAGCTGGTAATGATCCTGCTGATAATTGTCTGTTTCATTATCATAGGGTTCACCTGGCTTTTCTGTTCCTGAATAATTAATTGTCCTGTTATTTTTCAGATCATCACCGGTAATTCCATTCCAGGCCTGATAGGTTTTTTCTCTTCCTGACAGAACATTTAAGCGGATAGAGGTATTGGCGGTGAGGTACGCGCTGGAAACATAAAATGAATGCAGGTTAGTTTTCGCACGGTCTATGTAGCCGTCGCTTGAAATTTTGGACAGCCGTGCATCAAACGTAAAGTGATTGTTCAATAATCCAGTTCCCGTTTTAACGGTATGCTTCCAGGTATTGAAAGAACCCGTGCTATTGTTGATTTCTGCATATGGATCGAGGTTTACCTCATTAGTACTGAAATTCATAGTAGCGCCGAATGCGCCTGCTCCGTTCGAAGAGGTGCCAATACCACGCTGTATCTGCACATCGCTGACAGATGAAGCGAGATCGGGAAGGTTTACAAAAAATAAACCCTGCGACTCAGCATCATTGTAAGGAATACCGTTGATAGTCATGTTAATCCTGGTAGCATCTGAACCCCTGATGCGGATTCCTGTATAACCAACACCATTCCCTGCATCTGAATTGATCACTACCGACGGTGTTTGGTTAAGGAGAAACGGAAGATCCTGCGCGAGATTTGTTTTCTTTATTTCTGCTGCCGTTATCGTAGATTTCGCAAATGGAGAGTTTTCACTGGCCCTGATCGCGCGCACTTCAACAGGTTCAAGAAAAAGCGCTGAACGTCTAAGTGAATCATCATAATGTAATGCACTGTCACTTTGTGCAACAATGAGTGATGGCAGTAAAATAAGAACGATGGCGATTAACTTTTGCATAGTGTGTCTGTTTGATGACCAGCATCAAATTCCCAAGGACAACTACAATAACCGTGACAATGAAGATTAACTTCTCCCTTCGCAGGCATTACCCTGACAGGTTCAACGGGTATTATCTCAGCCGTACCGCTACTTGCGGTAGAGCACCCCGGGAATCTGAAGCAGATTTCCTTTATTTGTGAAACTCAGGTGCGAAGTTAGGAACAATTAGTTTAAATTGATTGTAACATTTGAAGAGTATGATGCGTCACATGAAAAAACTATCAATGAAAAATATTTTTCTGTCTTTATTCATGCTTGTCTCTGTATTGGTGGCTAATTCCCAGGCGGTTTTTCACGATAAAGATGCTGAACTGAGGCAGGTAGGTGATTTCGAAGGTATTGAAGTGTCAAGTGCCATTGATTTACAGCTGGTGCAGGGGAATGAGAACTCAGTGGCGGTAAGCGCGCCCGGCGAAGCAAACCGGGCAGGCATAAAAACGGAGGTACGTAAAGGAATACTTCATATCTGGTATGAAAATAAAAACTGGTTAAGGGGAAGCGGCAGAAAGATCAGGGCCTATGTATCGGCCAAATCATTAAGGCTTGTTTCAGCATCGGGTGCATGTGATGTAAACATCAACGGAGAATTAAAAAGCGATGAACTGGCTATCAGGCTAAGCGGTGCCAGTGACTTCAAAGGCACAGTAACTACAAAAAATCTGAACATTGATCTTAGCGGAGCATCTGACATTGTTATAAAGGGAAGCACTTCCAATCTCAGTATCGATGCCAGCGGTGCATCTCATTTTAAGGGCTACGGCCTTAGTACAGATAATTGCAGGGTTGATGCGAGCGGTGCGACTGATATAAAGATTACAGTAAATAAAGTGCTGAACGCTGAAGCTTCTGGCGCAACGAATATTGACTATATGGGAACCGGCATGATTGGCGATCTCAGAACAAGTGGAGCTAGCAATATCAGGAAGAGGAGCTGAATTACCTGTTTCATTGCTTATCCATTCTTAACACAACCGTGTTTAACTTTCTTTCCATTGCACCATGCCACCCGCAAGGTTCTTGCAATTGGTGAATCCTGTCATTTCTAAAAATAAACAAGCCTGCGTGCTCCTGTTGCCTGTACGGCAATAAAAAATAATCTCTTCTTCCTTTAAATTTTCTATATCATCGAATTCAAGATTCTGAATCCTTTCGAGCGGCAATAAAATTCCCCCAATATTGTATGCAGCATTTTCTTCGGGATCACGTACATCCACCAGGTTTAAATTTTCACCTGCCTCCAATCTTGACTTAACTTCCTTTACTGAAATGTTCTCCATATTTATTGATTACTGTTTAGTTGGGTACTGTCGCTTTGCCTGACCGGCTTCTGGCTGCCCAGCCAGAGGTCGATTGTTTGTCCGGGCCTTATCCTGTTATACCTCTTATCATATGTATATTTTTCAGGGCTTTGACGGTAAACATATGAGTTAGAAGTATCCTTCACATCAGCATCAGGAATCACTGCACCTGCACTCAATCCCGTTGTCTGTAATAATAATAATGCCTCAGAATAGGATAAGGAGTACAGGTCAGGAACATTAAATTCATCCTGTCCCAAACCACTGCCCAGAACAAGTACTATTCCGCTGCCCATGGCTATTTTGGTTCCGGGTTTTATCCTTTCATCGTTGTATTGCTGCTCGAGCACCGAATTTTTTGCGAAATCAGGTCTGAAAACAGTGTCTTTGACTTTTAAACCATATTGTTTTAATACAAGCTGAGCGGTTCTGAAGCTCATGCCTTCCAGGTTAGGCATTTCTATGGAAGGGGCTACTGCCCTGTTGATAGTGAGGTATACAGTCCTGTTTTTTTTCACCACCGCGTCGGCGTCGGGGAACTGCCGTAAAACAGACAGCGGAGCAGCGGTATCAGAATAAATTGAATCCTGTATCTCAATATCAAAGCCCTGGGCTTTTAAAACTTTTTCTGCTTCGGAGTATGGCATGTTCATTACGGCGGGGATCGTGAGTGTTTGACCATGCCTGGTAAAAAAATCGAGCGATAAGAGGAAGATGAAAAGAATTATGAATACCAGAACAATAGCAAAAAGAATGTTCACCCACAGCGGCTTTCCGGTTATGATTCTTAACATAGCTTCAAATGTAATGAAGAATTATTTGTGTTTCCGCGAGAGGGCGTCATCTATCAGCGATGAGTAGAATTCCTTGAGCGTCAGGCCCATTGCGCGAACCTGCTGGGGTATTATGCTTGCCTCACTCTGTCCCGGAACTGTATTTATTTCAAGCAGAAATGGCTGATCGCTTTGTTCATTATAAATAAAATCTATCCTTACCACTCCCCTACAGTTAAATATCCGGAATACATTCCGGGCTGCAGTTTTAATTTTTTCTTCTGTTTCTGGTGGTATCTGGGCAGGTGTGATCTCTTTACTTTTCCCCTGGTACTTTGCTTCGTAATCAAAAAAATCGTTTCCTGATATCACTTCAGTAATCGGCAGAACTATTATTCCTTCCTTGTTCCGGTAAACTCCAATTGTAAATTCCCTTCCTGAAATAAATTCTTCTATCAACACCTGTGTGTCTTCACGGAAAGCTTTGTCGAGCGCATCCGGAAGGTCCTTTACATCGTTCACCTTGCTCATACCAATACTCGATCCGCCATTGTTGGGCTTAACAAAAACAGGAAATGAAAGCTGGCTGGCAATTTCATTTGCGCTGAGTTTTGAATCTGCAAACAGATGCAGCGATTTTGCGGTATATATTCCGGCAAAAGAGGCAACAGCCACAGTATATCTTTTATTGAAGGTGATAGCTGAAGTGGCGGCATCACACGAAGTGTAGGGAATGTTGTGAAGATCGAAGTAGCCCTGTAATTTACCATCTTCGCCAGGCGTTCCGTGAATGCCAATGAAAACAGCATCGAACCATATCTTTTTTCCTGTCAGTAAAATAGAAAAATCATCACGGTCAACCTGAACTTTTCCGTTCTCGTACTCGTATACCCAGCCTTCCGGGCGGATATCAATTTTATAAACATCGAACCTGTCGGTATCAAGATTTGCTGCAATAGTTATTGCACTTTTATAGGATATTACCGATTCAGATGAATACCCGCCTGTAACAAAGGCAATGACTGGTTTTACAGTCATCATCAAAGGTGTAGTTTTTCTTTTTTGGACAAAAGCTCATCAACAGTTTCCCGGTACATTTCATCCGGCACACAACAATCAACAGGGCAAACCGCCGCACATTGCGGTTCTTCATGAAATCCCTGGCATTCCGTGCATTTATTCGGAACAATATAATATGTGTCGAGTGCTATAGGAGTAATGCGCTGATCAGCCTGTACAATGGTGCCATCCAACAGCACATAAGTGCCCTTTACTGAAGTACCGTCGGCTATTGCCCATTCTACTCCACCCTCGTAAATAGCATTGTTCGGGCATTCTGGTTCACATGCTCCGCAGTTAATACATTCATCTGTTATTTTTATCGCCATGGCATTTACTTTTGCACAACAAATATAAGAGGAAATGAATGTTGAACAACGTGTTGTTTTGATGGAAAAGCTTGGAAAATACATTGTGTCGGATGCTGCAGAATGGATTACAATAAAAGAAAAAGCGGCCTATGAAAATCCATGGTTTATCCCTGAATTCACCAATTATCAGTTACAGCATATCGCACGTGAATTTCTCGACAGTAGTAAATTGGAAAGCTGGATAAGAACTTATAATATCCCTTCTGTAACATCATCACCGAAAAATATCGGTATTGTTATGGCAGGCAACATTCCCCTTGCGGGCTTTCATGATTTTTTGTCAGTTTTTATCTCCGGGCATCATCAAACCATTAAGCCATCGTCTAAGGATTTTCAACTGATCAACGGCATTATCAATAAACTGAAAGAATGGGATGAAGGATTTGAAGAATATGTAAAAACTTCGGATCAGTTGAAAAACTGTGATGCATATATTGCAACGGGCAGCAACAATTCATCGCGGTACTTTGATTATTATTTCAGCAAATACCCTCATATCATTCGCCGTAACCGAACTTCCGCCGCAATACTTACCGGCAATGAAACTTTAGAAGATCTGGACGCACTTGCTGATGATGTTTACCTGTATTTCGGGCTCGGCTGCAGAAACGTTACCAAAATCTATGTGCCTGAAAATTTTGATTTCCTGCCGTTGCTGGAAACCTTTAAAAAATACAACTGGGCTTTTGATATCCACAAATACAAAAATAATTATGATTACCAACTGGCCGTTATGATCATCAATAATATCTATTACATGACGAACGGCTCAATTTTATTAAGAAAGGATAAAGCACTTTTTTCACCTGTAAGCGTTCTTCATTACGAACAATACGACGACTTAAATAAAGTAGAAGAGTCACTTGCATCTGTTGAAGATATCCAGTGCATTGTTGGAAAAAATCATATCCCGTTCGGAAAGGCACAGCAGCCGCTGCTGAATGATTATGCAGATAAGGCAGACACCCTGCAATTCTTACGGGATTTATGACAAAGTCAACTACATTTGTCACTGATCTACGAAGACTTTAGTAAATTAATTGTTAAACTAAATTAACGGTACTGCCCTTTTTTCCGATAGATCGTTTATTTGTTGTGCAGGCATACAATTTGTCGCCTTAAAACAAAGTAATAATATAATCATAGAATATGAAAATTACTAACACACTTGCCGTAATAGTTCTCAGCGCGGCTACTTCACTAGGAACGGTCTGGAGCTACAATAAGATCTCCGGAAACAGTGAAACATACCTGTACCAGCAGGGTAAATCAAATGATACAGGCAAAGCTCCGGCAAACTATGCCGGATTCAACGGCGTTAACAGTGATAATACACCGGTTGACTTTACACCGGCTGCATCAGCGGCCATCCCTGCTACAGTGCACATTAAAACGAAAGCTAACAGGACTGTAAGCAACAATCTTCCGAAAAGAAGTCCGTTCGGTGATATGTTCGACCTGGATCTTGACGATCTTTTCGGCGACCGTTCCCGTTCCCTTCCCCAGATGGCATCTGGCTCAGGAGCCATTATCAGTCAGGATGGATACATTGTTACCAATAATCATGTAATTGACGGGGCAGATGAAATAACTGTTACCCTCAGCAACCGCCGGTCATTCAAAGCAAGGATGGTGGCAGCTGATCCAAGCAGCGACCTTGCCCTGTTGAAAATCGATGCAAAAGGACTTCCCTTTATGCTTTATGGTAATTCAGACGATGTTAAAATTGGTCAGTGGGTTCTTGCCCTGGGATATCCTCTTAATCTTGAAGCAACCGTAACAGCAGGTATTGTAAGTGCTAAAGGCAGAACCCTCGAAATAAACAGAAGACAAAGCAATACACCGGTAGAATCATTTTTGCAGACTGACGCAGCAGTGAATCCCGGTAATAGTGGCGGACCACTTGTTAACACAGAAGGTAAGCTGATTGGAATTAATTCCGCAATTGCCTCACCAACGGGCGCATACGCGGGGTATTCGTTCACCATACCAGTGAATATCGTTAAGAAGATCATTGCCGACATGATGAAGTTCGGAACCGTACAAAGGGCTTATCTGGGAATCCAATACCCTCGTGAGGGATTGACTGAAGAGCAAAAGAAAGAAAGTGGTATCCCCGAATATGAAGAAGGTGTATTTGTACTGGATGTTCCAAAAGACGGTGCGGCAGCTTCAGCAGGTATCAAAAAAGGTGACTTTATCACCGGAATTAACGATGTTCCTGTAAGCAGTGGTGCTGAAATGGTAGGACAAATCGCTACCTACCGCCCTGGTGACAAAATCAATCTCAGTTACCGCAGAAATGGTAAAGAATACAAAACAAATGTAACGCTGCGTAACAGCACCGGTACGATGGATGTGGTTAAAACCTCTGTGATGGATAAATTGGGTGCTGAACTAAACACACTTGATAAAAAAACAGCTAATGAACTTGGCGTTTCCGGGGGCGTAGAAATTAAGGCGATCGGACAGCGCGGGCTGCTCAGCAAGGTGAGGGTGAATGAAGGATTTGTAATTCTTAAAGCGAATAATGAAAAAGTAAATTCAGTGGAAGATTTCAAAAAGGTTATTGAATCTGCCAGTGGAAGCGTGAAGGTTGAAGGAATTTATCCCGGATATGAAGGCGTATATAATTTCATCCTGAATCTGGGATCGTAAGAAGGCAAGGCGCAAGGGGCAGATTGAAATTATATAACAGTGAAAAGCTCCATCATAATGTGATGGAGCTTTTTTTATATTTTATCAAAAACAAAATAGGTCCACGGGTCCAGAGTTAGCTTTTTAATAGAAGATGCTTCGTGCTTCTGACCTGTAAATATATCTTTATACATCACACCAGTAATAATTGCATCATCAAGCTGAACAGTCTGAAAGGCATCACTCAGATTCAGGAGCACAAAGACCTGCTTTGATTTAGATATTTTAATAAATGCAAGCACATTACGGTCACCTGCCACGTTAAGTATTAATACTTCTGTCTGTTCTTCACCAAACGAGCTGCGTAGATTAAGCAGCGTTTTATAAAAATCGTGCAGTTCATTCGACCAGTTCCATTGGATAGGATCTTTTTCGAAAAAATTAAGTCGTTTTCGGTTAGGCATTTCTTGTCCACTGTATACAAGCGTTAAGCCATTCCATGTAGCAGTAAGGACAGCAAATGGCAGTGCCGCATTTCCATATTTTTCATACTCGGTACCATTCCAGGTATTCTCATCATGATTAGAAGTAAAAAACAGATAATTCGTGTGCGGCAATTTTTTTCTCTGGTAATCCTTCAGCACCGATTTCAGTTCATCCACGCCTGTTTTCTTTTTTGCAAAGCTTTCCGAAACATGCATCCAGTTCCATGCATAGCTGCAATCAAAAACATATTGGTAATTCAAATCTTCGGTTTCAGCTAACCAGAATAAAGGTTTCACGTTATCGAGATGTTCACGTGCCTGTTTCCAGAAATCCAGGGGAACAAGATGTGCCATATCGCACCTGAAACCATCAATATTACATTCTGTGACCCAGAATTCCATACTGTCGATCATAGCTTTCCGCATGGCCTGGTCGTAGTAATTCAGGTCAATCACATCGTGCCAGCCATTATTATCATAGAAAAGGCCTTCGCTGTTTCTTTTATAAAATTCAGGATTAGATTTTGTCCATTTATGATCCCAGCCTGTATGGTTGGCGACCCAGTCAATGATCACTTTAAATCCAAGATCGTGTGCCTTATTTACCAGTTGCCTGAATTGCTGAATGGTGCCAAATTCAGGATTTGTATCTGTATAATCTGAACATGCATAATAACTTCCGAGTGTGCCGAGTCTTTTTTCAAGACTTATAGGAGTAATGGGCATGAACCATAAAACCTGCACTCCCATATCGCGCAGCCGTGGAAGTTCATTCATGAACGCCCTGAATGTTCCTTCCTTTGAATATTGTCGCAGATTTACTTCATAAAGGTTGGTATTCAGCGACCAGCGTACAGGTTCAAAGTGAATGTTCATAAACACAAAATACGTGTAAATTTGCAGCCTGACATGAAATCGTTCAACGTTCCAAACACTTACCGCAGCACACTGATTAGTGCTATCAAGAATAAAAGAAAGCTGCAGGATAAAATG
>DATLDR010000185.1:0-20310 GCA_035525775.1 Flavitalea sp. | reverse complement strand
ATGGTCATTTTACCCGGTTCTGGCAATAGTACAGCAAATGAATCGAGCTTAAGGCCATATTGCGGAATATCTTCTACCGCTGCTGCTGCATCCTGCATCATTACAATAAAACTTGCACGCTGTGGCAATAATACAAGGTTATTGAAATCTACGCTTGCAGTAGTAAACTGCTTGTCTACACCATATGAATCTTCAATTGCAGGTGCCGGAACCAGTTCATTCAATGCATTGTTTACCCTGCTTTGAAGGCTGTAAAAATTTATGTCCCAAACTTCTTTAAAATAATTGACCACAAATTGTTCTTTGCTTCTGAATACCGCCTGAACATCAGGATCAACCGACTTTACCAGTTCTTCGTATCTGGTTTTCCCAAGCATGAGCATGTTCGCCACCATTTCAACAAAATCTTCATCAGATGTCGCCATTGAATAAGGTGTGATATATCCATTGTTTCGCGCATCTTTAACAGAAACGTTGAACCACGTGGCGGTATATCCCATAAATCCTGCACGACCAGAAAGACCCTTGAAGTCTGTTGGATATAGTACATTCTGATGAAGAATGTGAGCAAATTCATGGTGCGACGTCTGGATCATCCTCATGATAGAGGTAACCGAATTTTTATCAAAATTCTGGTTGATGTCAAAGAATGCTATATTATTTCCGCCTTCCGCCTGACCTAATAAAACAGTTCCATTAAAATTATATTCAACACTTCCCACCAGCTTGAATTGTTTGGGAGAGTATTTCTTGATGAAAGCGTCGCTGCCAGTTTCTGCATTATAAGGATCTATCCATACTCTCTTCAACGCAGACATCGCAGGAATAATTTTGCTTTCGTCCGGAGGTGTAAGTGTTTTATCCAGATTAAGTTCCCATGGATCCCACCTGTACTTTACCGCGATATTATAAGGAGCAGTAAGACTGTCAAATAACCATTCGTCGAGGGCTGTTTTCTCAAACGAATCTCCTCCTAAACCAACTGGTGTAACAATATTCAGCTTCTCATCTTTCTTACACGAAGCAAGAAAGAAAACAAAAATTGAAACAACTTTTATTATTCTATTCATAATAATTTTTATTAACGCGGATTAGGTTCCAGCCCTACCTGTTTTGTCAGTGCAGGAAGTTGTAACACGCGCCTGTTATCGTTCGGACTTAATTCTATTACCTGTCCATCAGCAGTAGTATGTGTAACGGGTATCCTTAAACGCAGTATATCAAACCATCTCAAACCCTCATGCATAAAAAAAGCACGTTTGAAATCAAGGATAGCCAGCAAAACCGCAGCAGAAGAGGTGGTGTTATAAAAATTGGCGCACTTGGATGGGGTGACCTTGTTACTGAACGGGTCATAGTTATCAATATTCTGGCTGATAAACACGTTAAGATCATGACATGCCTGATTAGCATTATTTGAACGCAAATAAGCTTCTGCCCTGTTTAATAATGTTTCTTCACCGGTAAGTAATGGAATGGTATTATACGGATCCCCAGTATTTGCATTGATATCTTTCCTAACAAAATGCTCATAGAATTTTGGAATATTGTATACCTGCGGACTTGCGCCATACACATCATATGCATAAAATCCTCCGGACACATTTGGCCTGAATAAAACCTCGTTACCAACCTTGTCGCCAAGTCCATATCTTATAGAAGCATAGCTTCTTCCCCATATGGATAACGCTTCCTGAAGCAGTAAATTTCCACGTGTGGTTGATTTTGTATAGTCCGCCTGCAATTCATAATACTGGAGCTTGGTAAGTACAGTGTTCCAAGGCCTCAGGTTTTCCACTTCTGAGCTGCCAAGGGCAGCCGTAGCATAAGTTATAACCTTATCATATTCCTGTTTGAAAAGATAAAATCTTGCAGCAAAGGCAGCAGCAGCTCTTTTATTAAAATGGAAACGCGGTGCATTTCCATAAATTTCATCATTGATAAGCGGATAACCTTCGTTCAGGTCTTTTTCTATCATTTGGTATACGAAAGCAACATTCTTTCTTTCGTACTGTTTAAATGTTTCTGTTTCTGGTTCTGTTACATAAGGTATTCCCGGATCGGTTGCCGCGCTGACCGGATCATACACTTTAGCAAACAAGGTTACAAGCATAAAATGTGAATACGCCCGTGCGAGCAATGCTTCACCTTTGTGTGCGCTTAAGGCTGCGGTATCATGTTGAGAACTGATAAACATTAGCGCCTCATTTGCAGCGGCAATGGCTTTATAGCAACCTGTCCAGTAATAATCAGGACCATCATTTACATCCGGGCTTTCCTCAACAACATTATACCGGTATGACTGAGAATTTATCCTGTCTACAAAATCATATCCACTACCTGCACCTTCTTTATCTTCAGCATTATCCGACATTGATTCGGTGAATAAAATATAACTGGCACGCGGATATGCACTGGTAAGCAACTGCGACAACTGGTCAGCAGTTTTGATATTTGTTCTGTTATCCGGCTCTTTATCAAGATACTTACTGCACGAAGCGAAAGCAAGTACACCCAACAGCGTCATATATGAAATTACTTTCTTCATTTACTCGGTTTAAAATCCTATCCTAAGAGACAAGGTCACTTGTTTATTTATTGGTTGCGCAATACCTCCTGCATTAAAAAATTCCGGATCCTGTCCATGAAGCAGGGGATCAGCATATATCATAATCAAATTTGTTCCCACAAGATTCATCGAAACAGATTTAAAAGGCGTGCCTGAAATCACCTTTGATGGCAACATGTACTGAACGGTAACCGACTTGAGCCGCACGAAGGAACCGTCAACAACCATCATATCAGAATAGTTATAATAATTATACGGATACGATTGCGAAGAGTTGAGGTCAAATGCATAGTACCTGTCAGCAATAGATGGTATGTGGGTTATTTTTTCATCGCCTGGCAATGTCCACCTGTTTTTGAAATCATTCGGAAGTGCATCAAGATCAGAATACTCTGATTTGTAAGATGGTTTGAGCCTTATCTTGTTTCCCGCCTGGTAAGAAATATGAAACTGGATGGAAAAATCACTGTAACTGAACGTATTTGTAAAGCCTCCCACGATTGTTGGATCAACAGGCCCTTCGTATTTCAAAAAATCTGTTTTATCACTCTGCAGGTAAACGTTGCTGCTAACACCGCCTTTATCATCTGAGAATGTGGGAATACCTACATTATTAAGACCTGCGAAAGGTATAGAGAACAGTCCTCTTACAGGATATCCAACTTTCGCGCCGCCTTCAGGAACTACCAGATCGAATACAAGGGGAAAATTTTCGGCCCTGGTTATTTTATTCTGGTTATACGAGAAAGTGAAGTTGGTTTCCCATTTAAAATTACCGTAGGTAAAGGGCGTTCCGCCAATACTTACTTCTATTCCCTGTGATTTTAAATCTGCATAGTTAGCTGCTTTTACCGATTCACCACCAATACCCGAAGTTCTTATCAGGCTGATCAGGTCAAGACTTTTTCTGATATATGCGTCTAAAGAAAACGTCAACCGGTTCTGAAATAAACCAAGATCTGCTCCAACGTTCGTTTCATATTTTTTTTCCCATGTAAGCTTTGAATTCTCAAGGTTTTCTATATCAATCGCAAGCTGCCTGTCGTTCAGGTAAGGCCTGTTTGTCAATTTAGTTCGAAGTATTGCGAGTGAGTTTGTCGCATTGCCATAATTTGCGTTTAGGCCATAACTGGCTCGGAGTGTTAGATAACTGATCGAATTTATACCTGAAATAAATTCTTCCTGGTCCACGTTCCAGCGGCCGGCAACGGTCCATGAATTTAACCATCTTGCTTTTTCAGAACGTCCCAGCCTGTTTGATCCATCACGCCTTAATGTTCCATCTAACGTATATTTTTTATTGTAGGTGTATCCAAGGTTAGCGAAATATCCAACAAACCTTTCATACTGATTTCCCATGCCGTAATACTGAAGGCTGTTTTCAACAAACTGCTTGACGATCCTGTAATCAACAAATGGAACGCCTCCGTTTTCATACTGGTAACCAAAACCAGTGTTGTTTGAATTCTGCCTGTCGGTATATTTTATTTCCTGCCCGATAAGACCGCGCACTTCATGAACTCCGAAAATAGTTCTGTTAAGGTTGAAAGTGTTCCTGATAGTGTAGTTCTTAAGGTCGTCCTCATCACGGTTATAGAATCCACCATAAGGCAATACTACGATTGGTGGCGCCTCCGGGTGATCGGGATCCCTGTATAAAAATTTATTAGCCTCTGCGATAGTGGAATTGGGAGCTGCTCTGAATGCATTTGCCTGGTTTGAGTTTTCTGTGATCTGGTGCTCCTTCGTGGTTCTCACATACCTGATAGCGCCGATGAAATTATATGTAAGCCAGGGTGTAAACTTGTACTGAAGATCGCCCGTCAGATTAAGGTCCATCAGGTTCAGCTTGATGTAGTTGTTCCTTACTTCATTGATAATATTGAAGTCTGTATAATTTCTTCTGAAGTAAGCAAGATCACCATTTTCGTCATACGCGGTAAGTACACGGCTCGTATTGAGTGCATAACTGAATGGATTGATATCAAAATCCCTGTCGTAAGAGCCGCTTACAGGATTCGAAACACGGCTGATGGTGCCTGGTGCCTGCTGTTGCCTCACAGATCCCTGTACTTTAAAGCCTGCAGTGAATTTATCGGTAAGATTATAAGTATTCCTCAGGTTCACGGTATAACGGCGAACCTTATCCGCAATTGACCATCCCTGGTCGTTATAAAAGCTGGTAGAAAAATAGGATTGTGCTTTATCCGTACCGTTTGAAAAACTCAGAGAGTGTTCCTGCGTCAACGCATTCCTGAAAAGCAGATCGAACCAGTCGGTGTTCACGCCAGCATATTTCATCAGGTAAGCTCTTCTTGCTTCCGGCGTGTTCAGCAATTTAAACTGCTGCGATTCAGGATCAATTTGTCGCAGCTGGTCCGCCATTCTCCCATAGATACCTGCATTCGCACGATTGGCGATACTGTTGTAATCCAGATAGCCTTTTCTTTCGAGCTCAGCATATATGGAAATCTGTTCTGCCGAATTCATGATATCGTATTCTTTATACGATGGTTTTAACTGAACGCCCATGTTTGCTGTGTAACTGATATTTGTTGCGCCTGATTTACCTCTTTTGGTGGTGATTACAATCACACCATTCATTGCACGCGCACCATACAGTGCTGTAGCAGCAGCATCTTTAAGTATGTCGAAAGTTTCAATGTCATTTGGATTCAATCCGGCAACTGCTGATCCGAGCATCGTATTGGGATCGCCGCTCGACAGCTGATCATTTGAAATATTTACGATGTCTTCCAGAACAACCCCATCTATTACCCAAAGCGGTTTATTGTCACCGGTAATGGATGTGGCTCCCCTGATACGCACTTTCGGTGCAGACCCGAAGGTGCCAGATACATTTTGTATGGCTACCCCTGCAGCTCGACCTTCCAGCATTCTGCTTACATCTGTTTGACCCGGAGTTCTTATGCGTTCCATATCCAGTTTTACAGCGGCACCTGTAAATTTACTTTTATCAATTCTCTGAAATCCTGTTATGATCACATCTGTGAGGGTTCCCGGATCACGTGACAAACTGAGTGATACTGCAGTTTGTCCTGCTCCAAGCCTGATTTCCCTGGGCAGGTAACCAATGCTTGTAACTATTAGTGTTGCACGCGGTGGTATATTATGGAGTGTAAAATTTCCATTTGGATCTGTAGTAGTTCCCTGTTGCCTGTTTTTTAGTACTACCGAAGCACCCGAAACCGGATTTCCGGCACTGTCAATGATTTTTCCCGTAATGGTTGTATCAGCTGTAATCCGTGTTACAGTATCATTTTTACTTAAAGTTGTACGGGCTGAAGCGCAGAAGCTTATAATTGTTAAAGTGATGGACAGCAACAGGATAGGTACTCTCATCATATATCGCAACATCGGGGCAGCCTTTGATTGAGGTGACAATTTACTTACCTTTTTGAGAAAGGGCATTACTATAAAGACAATTTTCAAAACAATGCCGCTGCACTTATTTTTTAAACCATGAATATTGGAATACTTCAAATAATTAAATATTCCATTTAAACTTATATCCAGTCCAAATCCTGCAGCAATTGATTTGGAAAAATGGGTAAGTGTTCGCTGTAGATTAAGGCACCAAAATTGCCTGGGAGTAAGGATTAACATGATTAATGGTAAAAAGTTCACTGAAAACAAAGTGGTCATTAAAACATCAGATCCTTACTCTTTTTTATGCATTCAAAGATGATCGGATGCCATGGTATGCAAAGATCACAGCATTATTGTCGCTTATTTATCTGGTAAGTCCTGCTGATATTGTTCCTGACATAATTCCATTTGCCGGTTACATTGATGACCTTTTCATTGTTCCCTTTCTGATAAACCTTTCTACCACCTTACTTCCTGCAGAAATAAGAATAAATGCAGAACAGCGTGCACGTGCCCGCGGCAAAAAAATTTTTTGGGTGCTGATAATAATTGTACTTGCATTAGCCGCAGGATTATACTTCATTTTCCGACATTAAATTAATTGCAACGGCATAACTTTTTCAGTTACTCCGCAAAAACTATCCCATGGCTAAGTATTCAAGGCGTTCGCAGAAAAAAGTAGAACAGTCCATGCATGAAATGAAGCGCGGAAAGCTGAAATCAGGCAGAAGTGGTAAAACTGTAAAAAACCGTAAACAGGCCATTGCAATAGGATTATCCGAAGCCCGCTCTGAAGGGGCCAAAGTTCCACCTCCTAAAAAAGGTGCAAAAAAATCAGGCGCCAGGAAAGGTGCAAAAAAATCATCGGCAAAGAAAGGTGCAAAAAAAGGTGCTAAAAAAGCAGGAAGACCTGCAAAAAAAACAACAGGCGCTCGTAAAGGTGCTGGTAAAACGGCAAAAAGAGGTGGCGCTAAAAAAGGCGGTGCTAGAAAAGCTGGAGCAAAAAAGTCAGTATCGAAAAAAACTGGCGGCAAGAGCAGGAGGTAAACTTTAAAAAGGGCATAACTGTTTTTTTTAATAAAGCCGGTAATGCCCTTTTAATATCCGGTTTTCATTATACTTTCGGCTTACAGTTCATGAAGCATGATTAAAACCTTAACCTTACCATTACTGTTTGTTTCTTTATTTACTTTTGCACAACGCACTGTGAAAAGCATGAACGGCCCCAGTGGCACAATAGGTTTTTACCAATTCCTGCCTCCCGGT
This sequence comes from Flavitalea sp., assembly GCA_035525775.1. GTDB lineage: Bacteria > Bacteroidota > Bacteroidia > Chitinophagales > Chitinophagaceae > Flavitalea. The sequence continues at coordinate 13,085 of DATLDR010000185.1, read as the reverse complement.
TATAACAGTGAAGGGCAAACGAAACATCCCCTCATCATTTTTTTACATGGCATCGGTGAAAAGGGCACCGGCTCGCCAAAAGACCTGCAGAAATTAAACTGCTGTGGTCTTCCTAAATACATTAACCATGGCCATACCATGCAGTTTACATGGAATGGAAAAACGGAAAGCTTTGTAGTGCTGTATCCGCAATTATATTCACGTTATGGTACCTGGGAAAATTATTATGTTGATTCAATGATCAGGTATGCTAAGGATAACCTTCGTATAGATACCAACAGGATATTTTTAACTGGTCTCAGTTTAGGAGGAGGTGCCTCATGGGTATACCCTGCTTCCTCATTACGAAGAGGGAAGCAGCTTGCCGGCATAGTGCCTGTGGTTTCTCCCTGCTTCATGATGAATGGATGCAACATTGCCAATGCTAACCTTCCGGTGCTTACGATACATGCGTGGGACGATGACAAGGCCAGCCCGTACTGTACCATAAACGCTGTAAAAAGCATTAATAATTGCGGTGCATCGTTTCATCCTTCCATGATCATTTATAATAATGGCGGCCATTACGTTTGGAGATACCGTGCTTATGATACCGGATATATTTATTTCAACCCGAATGTTTACGAATGGATGCTGGCGCAGAACCGTAAAAATCAATTGAATATCAGGCCTGTTGCAAGGGCAGGTAAAGACATAACCGTATCTACAGGAGAAGGTGAGGTAACCCTTGACGGAACCGCTTCAGCAGATGCTGATGGAAAAATAGTAAGGTATGTATGGCAAAAAGTTTCAGGGCCTTCTTATGATTACATAGCTCACGAAATTTCACCCAAACCAGTTATTAAAGGCTTAACCTACCCTGGCGTTTATACGTACCAGTTACGGGTAATAGACGACCGCGCAGAATGGAGCACGGATTCTGTCAGAATCACTGTTGTGGATGGGCAGGTTCTCCGTTAATTGAAAACATCCTCTCACTTTAACCTTACTCTGTAAAAGTAATCATCACAGGTAATATATAATGTCTTTTCATCAGCAGACAAAGCCGTATTTGAAGTTGCCTGACCTGTGTATATTCTCGCAACAGGCTTCCCTGAAGGATTGAAAATCCATACGCCGCCTGGCCCCGAAGCAAATAAATATCCGTTCTTGCTTATCTTCATTCCGTCTGGCCCTCCTTCCGCTTTTTCATCAGAACTTACCTTGTAAAACACTGATTTTTTCGCAACAAGGCCCCTTTCATTCAGTTCGTATTTCATCCAAACCCTGTTATCCGGGTCGGAATGACCTATGAGCAGCGACTTACCATCAGGTGTAACCGCTATTCCATTTGGGAATTTGAATTCACTTGTTACCAGCTCTACCTTGCCATTAGGGCGTACAAGATAAACCCCCTGAATGTCGAGTTCCCTGGCTTTATCATTTTCCCCATCCTGTAATCCATATGTAGGATCTGTGAGATACAAATTTCCATTAGGATGGTATACCGCATCATTAGGACTGTTGAACCGCTTGCCATTATATTTATCCGCTACGGTTTCAAATTCTGGTTTAGGATCACCAAGTGCAGATTTCATACGTGCTATTCTTCTGTCACCATGCTGACAGAGCACCAGCTTACCATTTTTATCAAGAACCAACCCGTTAGACCCTGGCTCATTCTTTGGTGCTTTAACCGGATCACCCGTGTATCCTGATGGATGCAGATAAGTTGTTACACCCTGCCCTTGCTTCCATTTCATTACTTTGTTAGCGGGAATGTCGGAAAACAAAACATAGTCACCATCCGCAACATACAATGGCCCTTCTGTCCAGGTGAAACCACCTGCGAGATTTTCCACTTCTGCGGCTGAATCAATAATATTGGCACCTTCTGTATCCAGTATTACAATGCGGGTCGCTGCCTTGGATGAATCCTGTTTCATAATAGTTGAATCTGTTGTATTTCCCGTTGAGGTTTTTTTAGGATCATCGCTTCCGCATGAACTTATTAATATTGCAGCCACGATTGAGGTAAACAACAGTCTTTTCATAAACATTTTTTTCAAATGTATTAAATGTTACAGGTAATAATTTTTTAAGAGTGTATTAAATTCATCATCCTTTACTGTTATTTTTCTTTCCGAAGGGTAAGAAAAAACATCTTTTATTAAATACATGCACCTGAATGGAGTATGTTTCTCACTTTGCTTTACTTCAACTTTTTTATCAATAAAAAGGTTGCTTTCCCTGATTTTTCTTTCTGTTACCTCAACCTTCTGATATGGCACCAGCATTGCGATTTCACCGCCTATTTTAATCAGTCTTTTAATAGAATCAAATAATTCATTTGTACTGAGCTGGGTGCTGTGCATCGCTAAGTTCTTTTTATCATCCGGCGAAAGCAAATCATTGTCGTAAAAAGGCGGGTTACTGATCACCACGTCATAAACATACGCAGGTTTAAATTCCTGGACCGCACAGTGATGTACTTTCATTCTTTCATTCCATGGAGAACCTGCAAAATTTTGTGATGCCTGCAAGTATGCATTACTGTCTATCTCCACAGCGTCGATGATTGCATCTGAAACCTGTGCCACCATCAGAGAAAGCAGTCCGGTACCAGCACCGATGTCGAGGATCCTTTGAACTTTTTTACGGGTTATTTCAGAAGCTATCCATGCACCGAACAGGCATGCGTCAGTACAAACTTTCATGGCTGCTTTATCCTGGTGAACTGTGAACTGCCTGAAGCTGAAATAATTATTCGGCATCCTTAATACACCCTTCCGATGTACTGATTTTCTACAATTGTTTTTTTCATCAGCAAAGGATCAATTGTACTCTGTTTTGCATATACAATCTTTCCCCCAGGCTCAACAAGCACTGTATATGGAAGTGCACCCTGCCATTTAGGGTCAACAGCTTCAATTAATTTGTATTTATTATCACCGGAAAAAATATAATTTATATTTGCGGCCTGCTTCTTTTTTAGAAATTCATGCACCTTCTCTTTCTTGGAAGGGTCGTCTGCACTGATGGTTACTAATTCAAAATCCCTTGCATTATACATCCTGTTGATGATCACAAATTCCGGGAATTCCGAAACACAGGGGCCACACCATGTTGCCCATATATTGATGAGCCTTAATTTATCAGTATTATTTTTCAGCAACTCCTTTATTCCGGATTCATCTATCGTTTCCAGCGGTACAGGCCTTTTTGCCCACTCCTCATCATTCTTCTTCACCCACTCACTTTTATCTTTCCATTTTGTAGAGCATCCAAATACCTTGGTTGTTTTAATAGCCACTTCATTGTTTGCAAGCAGCGCATCAATAGCATCCCGTGTTTCATGGGTATTAGGCGTTTTTGTTGGTTTCTCCATATCATCAATACGACCCTGGTACCTTAATTTTCTGTCCTTATCCAATATAAAAACATGCGGAGTGGCAGCAGGCCCGTATTTTTCCGAAGTTTCCTGTGTGGCTCCGTCAAACAGGTACGGAAAATTGAATTGTTTGTCTTTTGCCCGGTACTTCATTTCTTCATAAGTGTCGGAAATATCAGTGTAGCCTAATTCTGAAAGGCTTAATCCTTCGGCACTGTTAGGAGATATGGCCACCACCTGTACACCTTTATCTTTATAATCTGTTACGATTTTTTTTATCCTGTCTTCATATGCCTGTGAGGTAGGGCAATGATTGCATGTAAAAATGATCACGAGCACTTTAGCACTTTTGAAACTGGACAGGCTGTATGTTTTCCCATCAACGCCCAACAGTTTAAAGTCAGGAGCAGCAGCCCCGATTTCAAGGGTTTTATGCTCGTTCACTGGTGACCCGGCAACACAAACACAGGAAAATATTATTGACATTAATATCGAAGAAAGCATTCTCAGCATAGTGTTAAATATTTATGAAAAGTTAGTACATTTTCAAGACTCTTATTACAATTCAAGGCACAGGAATAAAACTTGCAATATCAAAGAAAACGCTTAAAAATACCTGTTTATATACACTGTTTGTTGGCGCAAGCTTGGTAATAATATTGCTGTCCAAGGCAATTAATTTTAAACATACCATGAAAATAAAAAAAGTGTTGCTGGCAGATGATGATGCAGATGACAGGGAGATATTTGTACGCGTTCTAGATAAAAAAACTGATGTTCAGCTTCTTAATATTGTAGAAAACGGCCTGGAGGTAATAGATTACCTGGATGGATTGCCTGCACGTGATTTATTGCCGCATCTCATCATCCTCGATCACAACATGCCCAAAATGAATGGTACTGAAACGCTTGGCAAACTGAAATCAGACAAAAGGTATTCTGATATTCACGTGGTAATTTATTCAACTTACAGTGATAATATTATGAAACAAACGTGTGAAGAGCTCGGAGCTTCCATGGTACTTGCCAAACCTTCCAGCATGAAAGAATATGAAACGATAATTGACACGTTTCTCAGCCTGCTTACATAATTTATTTCTCATTAACCATAAGCTGTGATTCGAGGATGATCCTGTAGAACGTATTACTTTCAGGCTCATCTTTTTTTCTGTCAAGCAATTCCAGCAAAGTTTCCGCTGCCTTTTGCCCCTGTACATACGGAAACTGTTCAACAGATGCCAGTGGCGGATATGCAGTATAATGGCTCAGCGGCAGGTTAGCGTAGCTTACAAAAGTGATGTCCTTATTGATTTTCAATTTCATTTTGCGCGCATATTGAATAGCATCCAGTACAACATAATCATTGAACACTACTATTGCTGTGGGTTTTCTTCTCTGCGAAAGGAGATTACGCATTGCTTCTTCAATTCCATCTTTAGTGAGATCTGAGGAAATAATAAGATTTGGATCGTATTTAAGCCTGTGCTTTTTAAGCGCCTTGATGTATCCGTCGAGCCTGTCAATACTTGCAGGAAGTTTTTCAGGGCCGTTGATCATGCCGATTATCCGGTGTCCTTTTTCTAGTAAAAAGCTAACCGCCTGTACCGTTCCGGATTCCATGTTACACGCAACGTAATGTATGCCTTCCATCTTTGGTATCCTGTCAAAAAACACAACCGGTATACCATATTTTTTTAAATTGACAAAATGATCGTAGTTCTCGGTATTTTTTGAAATGGAAATGAGCAATCCGTCTACACGATGTTTCTTCATTGTTTCAACGATCTGCTTTTCACGTTCCTGGCTGTCGTGCGATTGTCCAAGCAGCACGGTATAATTCTTTTTGTTTGCTGCATCTTCAATCCCGCTGATGGCTGCAGAAAAAAAAGCTTCGGATAATTGTGGCAGTATAACACCTATTGTAAAAGTTCGCCCCTGCTGAAAAAATATTGCTGTCTGATTCGGCTCATAATCCAGCTCTCGGGCAAGTTCTTTAACCCGCATTTTTGTTCTTAACCCTATGCTAGGATGATCATGAAGGGCGCGCGACACCGTAGAAATGGAAATATTCAGCTTCTTTGCAATTTCTTTAATGGTCGGCTGTTTCTGCATGCGTTGAAATTAGGTAAATTGCCGCCTCAATCACGCCTGCTAAATGAAAAAGTTTTTGGTAGCTGCGCTGCAGGCTGCGTTATCCTGTTTTCAACCGTTTGCACAATACCCTTCTAAGCTTTTGAAAGATTTGAACTGCCAGGAAAGACCAGGCCATTATGGGTGAGCATCAACATGTAAAAAGAGTTCAATTCAGAAAAAATAGCTGCCGACGTTGAAAAGGAAAACTTTTTATCGAAGAGTTGAGTGAAAAATAACTAATTTTTCCCCTAAATATTTTTTTCATGCAGCGGACGAAGATCGCCATTCTCGGGGCTGGTTTTATTTCAGATATTCATCTGGAAAGTTACCACCGGTTTATTCCTGAAGCAGAGGTCGTCGCAGTATATGCACGCAAGCCAGAAAAAGCAAAGGAATTTGCAGCTAAACACAACATTGAAAAATGGTATTCAGATGTTGATGCACTCATTAATGAATCTGGTTGTGAAATAGTAGACATCTGCCTGCCGAATTACCTGCATGCAGATGCGTGCATAAAAGCAGCTAATGCCGGCAAACATATAATCATAGAGAAACCTCTTGCTATTACCCTGGAAGAAGCGGATGCTATGATCGATGCATGTAAAAAAGCGCGCGTTAATTTAATGTACGCTGAAGAACTTTGCTTTGCTCCAAAATATGAGCGTGTGCGTCACCTCGTTAAAGAAGGGGCTGTTGGTGACGTGTATATGCTGAAACAATCTGAAAAACATTCCGGTCCTCACACAGATTGGTTCTACGATATTGAACTGGCAGGTGGAGGCGTATTGATGGACATGGGTTGCCACGCCATGGAGTGGTTCCGGTGGATGCTCGGCAATGCAAAGCCATTAAGTGTTTACGCCAGCTTGAGCACAGTGCTGCATAACGACCGTACAAAAGGGGAAGACAATTCGGTAGTAATCATTGAATTTGAAAATGGTGTAACCGCTGTTGCGGAAAACAGCTGGGCAAAGCATGGAGGCATGGATGATAAAAGCGAAGTGTATGGCACAGGCGGAGTCATCTATGCTGACCTGTTTATGGGCAATTCAGCTATTTCGTACAGCAAGCATGGTTATGGTTATGCGATGGAAAAAGCTGATACAACCGTAGGATGGAGCTTTACTGTTTTTGAAGAAGTATTCAACCAGGGTTATCCGCATGAGCTTAAACATTTTGTTGATTGCGTAAGAAATAATAAGCAGCCATTGGTAACAGGTGAAGACGGACGGGTAGTACTCGAAATATTGTATGCCGCATATGCCTCAGCAGGCCAGGGGAAAAAAATAACGCTGCCATTTAAAGCCGATGTTAAAAAGCCAGTAGATCTATGGCTGAATCCTGCTAAATGAATCACTTAAATACAATAGGCATAGACCTCGGCGGTACTAATATCCGTGCAGGATTGGTAAATGATAAGAAGGTTAACAACATCCTTTCCGAGAGAATAAATGCATCAGCACCAGCAGAAGAGATTGTTCAGCAACTATTCGGTCTTACTGAAAAACTTATGAACGATTCAGTAAGCGCCATAGGTATCGGTGTGCCCGGCCTTGTGGATGAGGAACGGGGGATTGTTTTTGATGTCCTCAATATTCCATCGTGGTCAGAACTGCCATTGAAACAAACCATGGAAGAGCATTTTGCTGTTCCTGTTCTTATCAATAACGATGCAAATTGTTTTGCTGTAGGAGAGTATTATTTTGGTAAAGGAGTAAAAGGTGAATCAATGGTTGGCCTCACTATTGGTACAGGCCTGGGATCAGGAATAATATTGAAAGGAAAGTTGTATTCAGGTAAAACCTGTGGTGCAGGAGAATTTGGTATGATCGATTACCTGGACCATTACATCGAATATTATGCGAGCGGACAGTTCTTCAAAAATGTTTACGATGTGGATGGCGAAGACATTTTCAGCCGGGCATCGGCGGGTGATGCGGTTGCATTGAAAATGTACGAAGAATTTGGCGGCCACCTGGGTAACGCCATTAAAACAATTTTATACGCGCTTGAAGTAGACAAAATAATTTTAGGAGGATCAGTGAGGCATGCATTGCCATTTTTTGAAAAATGTATGTGGAAAAAACTGAAGACCTTCGCATACAGGCGAACAATAGACAATTTAAAAATAGAAGTTTCTTCATTAGAAAACAGCGGAATACTTGGAGCAGCGGCTCTGCATTACGATAGCTTAAATAAATAATTGAATATGCCGGGGGATACTTTAAACATTAATGGAAAAGGACAGCAACAGAATACGTTCGATGCCATTGTTATTGGTTCAGGGATCAGCGGCGGATGGGCTGCAAAAGAATTATGTGAGAAAGGACTTAAAACACTTGTTGTGGAACGGGGCCGCAATGTTGAACATAATAAAGATTATCCTACCGCAACAAAAGCACCATGGGAATTCAAGCATCGCGGACAGATGTCGAAACAATTTCTCCAGGAAAATCCATTGATATCAAAAGCTGCAGGATTTGGCGAAGACACTGCACATTTTTTTATTAAAGATGCCGATCATCCATACATACAGGAAAAACCATTCGACTGGATCCGTGGATACCAGGTTGGCGGCAAATCGCTAACGTGGGGTCGTGCGTGCCAGCGCTGGAGCGAATATGAATTCACTGCGCCGGTGCGTTATGGCTATGGTCCGGGATGGCCGATAGGATATAAAGAAATCGCTCCATGGTATTCTCATGTTGAAAAATTTATAGGTGTGTGTGGCACACGTGATGGAATTGAATCAATGCCTGATGGAGAATATCTTCCTCCGTTCGATTTCAATTGTGCTGAAGCCACCATACAGGAGAAAGTTTCAAAAAAATATAGTGACCGCCATATTGTGCATGCACGCTGGGCACATCTAACAGAACCTAAAGACATACATATTCAACAGGGTCGCAGTAAGTGCCAGGCAAGAAACAGGTGTATGAGGGGTTGTCCGTTCGGAGGATATTTCAGTTCAGTTTCTTCAACATTACCATGGGCAAAGAAAACCGGCAATCTTACAGTGAGGCCTTTTTCAGTTGTTCATTCAATTATTTATGATGAAAATAAGCAACGGGCTGTTGGCGTACGGATAATTGATACGAATACAAAGCAATCTGTTGATTACTTTTCTAAAATTATTTTCGTTAATGCATCTTCGCTCAATTCAAATCTTGTACTGCTTAATTCCGTTTCTCGCCGCTTTCCAAACGGTCTTGGCAATGACAGTGGTACGCTCGGCAAATATGTAGCTTTCCATAACTACCGTGCATCAGCAAACGGAATTATGGATGGAATGCAGGACGTATACAATTATGGGCGCAATCCTACAGAACCAATCGTTGCCAATTACCGGAATCTTAAAAAGCACGAGATGGATTATGTTGGTGGATTCACATCATTCATGGGTGCATACCGGATGAGAAGCGATGGATCAATGTTGCAGGAAACAATCGGTGCGGATTTTAAAAAAGAATTATCTGAACCCGGACTATGGGGCGCATATATGTATATGCAGGGTGAAACGGTTATGAAAGAAGGAAACCATGTGAGGCTGAGTACTGACAAAAAGGATCAATGGGACATACCTTTGCTTATCACATCCGTTGGATATGATGATAATGATGAAAAAATGATCAAAGACTTCTTACAACAGGCTGCTGATATGCTTTCTACTGGTGGCGTGAAAAATATCAACACAAATGACAATCACCAGGCACCGGGATTGGATATTCATGAAATGGGTGGTTGCAGAATGGGTAAAGATCCTAAAATTTCAATGCTTAATGCTTACAACCAGCTCCATCACTGTAAAAACGTATTTGTAACGGATGGTGCGGCAATGGCCAGTACTGGCAATCAAAGTCCATCTTTATTGTATATGGCAATGACTGCCCGTTCAGTTTCCCACGCGGTTGAGGAACTGAAGAAAAGAAATTTATAAAATAGCGCTGCCTGCTGCTTAACGTCTATTCTTATCAGACATCACCATCACTACTCCAACAATTGCAACCGCTGCACCTGCATAAGTTGGCCAGCCTATCCATTTATTTTCTTTTTTATTCACTTCAAGTGGTCCTACATCTACCACTTTTTTCTCGGTAACAACCGAAAAACCCCTGATAAGTATCATTGCGATACCTACCACAATAAGAATAATACCAAATGTTTTCATATTTAGACAATTATAGATATTCGTAGTTGCAATACATATGCCATGGAGAACAAAACCGAAGTATGGTTACGGGGACCTGTAGAAGGCGTACCTGCACTGTTACAGCCTGTTGCGCATGCTTTATTACAATCTAACGAGGAGATACATGCGATGTTGAACGGCTTTCCGCAGAACAGACTGTGGGATAAACCTGCGGATGCAGCCTCAGTAGCTTTTCATCTCCAGCATTTACCCGGGGTGCTCGATCGGCTGTTCTCTTATTCTAAGGGACTGCCTATCAATAATACCCAATTAAAATACCTTTCTGAGGAAGGCCTGGAAGTTGTGGGAATAACAAAAGAGCAGCTTTTGGAAAATCTCACCACTAAAATCAATGAATCAATTTCCTACCTCAAAACGGTAAAACCTGATACATTAACAGAAGTAAGAACCGTTGGCAGAAAAAATCTGCCTTCTACAGTTCTCGGATTGCTTTTTCATGCTGCAGAACATACCATGCGGCATACCGGGCAGCTTCTTGTCACCACCAGAATATTGATGTATGAGCCGGATTGACGGGTATACGAATATTGACCTAATATTGCGAAACGAAAATCCACATATGTCCCTGGAACAGGCAGATGAATTATTGCTGATGCAATTTAGGACCGAGGGGACCAAGGAATCCGGATTTACTTCAATCATTAAAAAATACCAGGAAAAGTTATATTGGCATATCAGGCGTATGGTGGTAGATCATGACGATACCAACGATGTGTTGCAGAATGTATTTATCAAAGTATGGAACGGTTTAGGAAATTTCAGGGAGGATTCAAGGCTATATACCTGGCTGTATAAGATAGCCACGAATGAAAGCCTGAGCTTTATTGAGCAGAAGAAGAAAAAGGCCTCTGTATCGTTCAGCGATGTGGAAGAAGGATTAAGCAACTCCATCAGGGCTGATAAGGATTTTAATGGAGCTAAACTTGAATGGAAACTGCAGCTTGCCATACAACAGCTGCCTGAGAAACAGCGCTTGGTATTTAACCTAAGGTATTATGACGAAATGCCTTACAGTGAGATAAGCCAGGTACTGGAGACATCTGAAGGCGCTTTAAAAGCGTCTTACCATCATGCGGCAAAAAAAATCGAAGATTTTATCCTTAACCATTAAACTTTAAAAGTTAAATACTATCTAAAGTATATGCACCCGGCAAAGGAAATATCCGATGAACTGAAAAATGTTGCCCCAACACTGGCAAACATTGATTTTCAGCATACCTATCAGGTGCCGCACGGATATTTCGATAGCTTTCCTGAACGCATCCTGCTGAGGATCAGGTTGGAAAATGCTGGTTCCGCGGCTGAAGAACTGCAGATCATATCGCCTCTTCTAAGTGGCTTAAGCAAAAAAATGCATTTCACTACTCCTCAGGGGTATTTTGAAACACTCGCACCTGCCATCACATTGGTCAAAAAAGAACAAGAACATAAAGCAGGACGTGTAATAAAAATGTTCCAGCCGCAACGCACTCTCCGCGTTGCCGCGGCGGCGGTTACTATCGGCATAATAAGCCTGGCTGCCTGGTTTTTCATGAAATCACCTTCAGGCCGACAATACGCTACAAAGACTGACATAGAAATTCAAAAGGAATTAAAAAATAAGGTAGGAGAACTCAGTGAAAAAGAATTGTCCAATTTCATTGAAGGGAGCACAGTGATTACATCATACGACAATACAAACATCGAAGATATTGGTGAAGAAGATGTAAAGCTGATGCTGGCGGACATTTCTGACCAGGAACTTGAAAAGTTCGTCGATCAGAATGCCGTAAAAGAAAAATTTAATTAAGATGAAGCATTTACTAACCATACTTTTTTTAATCTGTACCCTATCCCTTTTATCACAGGAGAATAACCTTGCCCAGGAAACAGATGGTAGCAGAATTGAAGCTTTGAAGATTGCCTACATTACTAAAAAACTGAATCTGTCTCCTGATGAAGCACAACGTTTCTGGCCCATCTATAATAACTACGCAAATGAAATGCGTGAAGTGCGCCGCGACCAGCGTAGAAATAATGGATCAGAGATAGATACCGAAGAAAAATTTCTGCGTATCCGTAAAAAATATAACACAGAATTCTCACGAGCCCTTAATTCGGATAAAGTGAATACCTTTTTCCGGTCTGAAAAAGACTTTGGAAACTTCGTTCAGAAAGAATTGTTGGAAAGAAGGCAGCTAAGACAAAGCCTTCGACCCATCCAGCGTTAGTATTCGGGCCCGTTTTTAATCTTACCCTGCCAGGATTTATTCCTCATGCGGGGCACTATTTCCCTTCGTGAAACGTTAATATTAGCCGGAATCCCACGGGAAGCTTTTATGAAAAAAATAATCGTTTTCATTTTTATCCTTAAATCATGCGCCGCTTTTTCACAGCATGGCCCGGTAAAAGATTCCACTGCATTCCTCGATTCCATATGGAATGAAATGGATGATATTCTTGACGAAATGATGCCTGAAAAAAATTATTTCACTGCGGGTATCGGCGCTGGTACGGGCTACTTCAATTTCAAAAACACTTCGTCAGAAACTTTCAACCGGCAGAAAAAATTAATGGTAACACCTACTGTTAGCTTTTATCATAAAACCGGATTCGGCATCTCTGCAACCGGTTACGCTGTAAAAGATAAAAAAGTGAATTTTTACCAGGGTTCCGTAAGCCCGTCTTATGATTATATTCAAAGAGGAAAGTTGAGTACAGGTATTGCATTCACCCGGTTCTTTACAAAAAATGATCTTTCCTTTTACACCACACCAGTATGCAATGAGTTATCTGCTTATTTTAGTTATAAAAAGTTTTTTATAAAACCGGCAGTGTCGCTGGCTTATGGATGGGGAAGCAGAACCGAATATAAAAAGCATAAGGATGAATTAATGCTTTTGCGCAGGTTCTTTAATCCGGGATCAATTACTGAAGCAAATGAGGAATCAATCAGGGATCTGTCCATTCTTGTATCCGCTCGCAAAGATTTGGATTTTACAGACGTACTTCATACTGGCGACCTGTTTACAATTACCCCTGTATTCGCGGTAAGTGCAGGAACTCAGAATTTTGGTCTGAATTCATCATTTTCTTCTTCCAAAAACATGAATAATTTTGTTCCGGCAAATCAGTATCTGAAAGCAAAAAATAATTTTGACATGCAATCAGCGACTGGTGTGTTACGGGCAGATTACTCTATTACCAAATTTTTTGTTCAGACACAGTTTTTACTTGATTACTATCTGCATTTGGCGCCGCATAGGCTCAATAATGCTTTTGCTGTTATTGCAGGAGTAAACTTTTGATATTGCACTTGGAAGCTTTATTCTAAGCATTGTAAAAGGGTCTGTGCGTTCAACTATCAAGAATCACTTCATAACATTAGCAGGT
>DATLDR010000114.1:0-8296 GCA_035525775.1 Flavitalea sp. | reverse complement strand
ATCACTTCATTTTTTTCAAATCCTTCCGTATTGGGCAGTTGATATACTTTTTTCTCATCCATGCCGGTAAGCACGCCTGCTGTGCCTAATACGAGTGCCGACCAGCATCCTGCGGTAACCATCGCTGCTTCTGAATGACATAACGCCGCTATCTTTTCTCCTACTTTATCCTGCACTTCATCATACATCACAAATTCCTTTGCTGACACATCAATAGCTTCCATCACTTCATCAGCCATCAGTGATGCCGTCATTGTGGTATAGGTGCCTGCAGCATTAATAAATGTACGCAGGCCCAGTTCCTTTACCAGGTTGCGTTTTACCCGTGTAGCAGCTGCTTTTGCCGGTGAAAGGGGCAATGCAGATCCAAAAAAGGCGCCGGCCAATGGACCGATTGAAAAAATTTTAACAAGATCCCTTCGTTTCATTATTTAAGTATTGAGGTATGTAAATTAAGCAACGATGTTCAATTCTATATCATTCGTTAAACAAGCTATAAATATTTTGTCTGTTTTGATCTTTTATTAATTTAGCGCCCCGAATGAAACCTGTAGTATTCTTTGTATTCATGTTATCACTCCTGTTTTCGGGAAGTGCTCATGTTTATGCAGGCCACCCCCATCATACTGCAAATAAGCTTCAGCAAAAATATACCACTGATCATAATCTCCATAATCTGATCAAAAATACGTCGGTGGACGGACAAGATCAATTTCTGATAGACGACGAAATTGAGGATGAGTACACAAATACGGGGCTTGCCAGGAAAATCAAACCGATAACAAGGCAATATTTAATTTTTGACGATCCTTGCTTGTTAAGCTATCTCCGTAATTTCTTCGGCGACCAGCATTCTTTTTCAGCCGCTTCCCTATCCAGATATATTACTCAACGGGTCTTAAGGCTCTGATCCCTTTCATCTGATTTTCATCACGTTTTACCCTCTGGTACACTTTCTCCAGGTATCGCATAATAAATTTTGTCATGAAGAGCATTATCGTCGCCACATGCCTCCTTGCATCTTTATATCAGGCAGGCTGCAATTCTAAAAAACCAGAAACTGAACAAGCTGCGAAGTACACGGTTACCAGTGCTTTAAAAATAGACACGTCTTTTGCGAAAGAATATGTTTCGCAGATCAGGTCTGTAAGGAACGTTGAAATAAGGGCACAGGAAAAAGGCTACCTGCAGAATATTTATGCAGATGAAGGACAGTTTGTTAAAGCAGGTCAGGTTCTTTTTAAGATCATGCCCAAATTATTTGAGGCAGAGTTGCAGAAAGCCGAAGCTGAAGTGAAAGCAGCGTCCATTGAATTGCAGAACACAACAACACTCGCCGAAAAAAATGTTGTTTCTGAGAACGAGCAAATGATGGCACAAGCCAGGCTCGACCAGGCTAATGCTGAACTTACACTGGCCAAACTGCATCTCTCTCTTTTACTGTAATAAGGGCGCCTTTTGATGGTACAATTGACCGACTCCCTTTAAAGACCGGAAGTCTGGTAGAAGAAGGCGAATTGCTTACGAGCATTTCGGACAACAGTGAAATATTTGCATATTTCAATGTGTCGGAACCTGAATATCTCGATTATCAAACCAATACAAGAGCGCGTGGTGACAGCAGGGTGAGCCTGTTAATGGCAAACAATCAGCCACTCCCTTATAAAGGCAAGGTTGAAACAATAGAAAGTGAGTTCAATAATGAAACGGGCAACATTGCTTTCAGGGCAAGATTTCCAAATCCGGATAAGCTTCTGAAAAATGGGGAAACAGGCAAGGTACTGATGACCATTCCTCTTACCGGGGCGCTTGTGATTCCGCAAAAAGCCACTTATGAGATACAGGACAAAAAGTATGTTTTTTTAGTAGACAAAAATAATATTGTTAAGTCAAAAAATATTGCGATTGCTGCTCAGATGCCCGACTTGTATGTAGTAGCTGACGGCATCAATGAAAATGACCGGATACTGCTCGAAGGTGTTCAAAAAGTTAAAGATGATGATAAAATAAATTTTTCTTACGCAGACCCCCGGGATGTTATTTCCGGACTCCGCTTAAAAGCAGAATAGCGCCACCACAAAAGATCATTTTAATGTTTAATAAGTTTAGCCGCAGGCCGGTACTGTCGATAGTTATATCACTCATCATTGTATTTCTTGGTGTGATTTCAATGGTTCAGTTGCCGGTTACCCAATTCCCGTCTATATCACCGCCAAAAGTAAACGTAACTGCAGAATACCCGGGAGCCAATGGTGAACTCATGATCAAGTCAGTGGTGATACCGCTTGAACGCGCCATCAATGGCGTTCCCGGAATGAAATACATCGCATCAGATGCTGGCAATGATGGCGAAGCAATTGAAAACTCCCGAGTCATTACTTTATTCGCTCGCAGCAGATATGGTAACACCGATCATTAACAGGAACGCCATAAAAGCAGAATTTTCGAGTGCTAATGCACGGCAGTTACAGGCGGTCTTCAATTATGAGCGTACTATTTTAAATGCTTATCTCGAGGTTTCCAATGAAGTTTCAAGGATTTCGAATCTTGAAAAAAGTTTTGATCAGCAATCAAAACAGGTAGATGCCCTCACCCGTTCAATTGATATCTCAAATGATCTTTTCAAGTCTGCCAGGGCAGATTATTTTGAAGTGCTGATGACTCAAAGAGATGCCCTGGAAGCAAAATTGGACCTTGTGGAAACCAAAAAAGATCTGATGAATGCCGTAGTAAATGTTTACAGGGATCTGGGTGGCGGATGGAAGTAAGGTCAGTTGTTGTGGAGGAAAACCATTAATTTCACTTATGCAGAATAATGATTTTTCGAGTGTCCGGACTATTTACATCCTCCGTACAGGAGAACAGGTTTCCTCCAGAGAAGAATTTGAAAAAGTAAAAGATTCTTTCGAGTGGCTAGACAAAAAAGTACTGCTCACGGAAATGCTCTATGCAAGAAGCCTCACAAACCAGCATAGCAGAAGCATTATAGCTGTTTACGAGGAACAAAAATCAATGAAATTATTCCTTAACCTTGATGCAGATTTCCATTTAAATGATCTTGTTTACACAACGGAAACAGCGTGAAGCGGATGCGAATCGAGATAAAATGGATAATGAATACGTCCTTTGCGACTCTCGGCGCCTTTGCGTAAAATGAGCCTTAGCGCAAAACCTGGATCAGGATCACAAATTATTCAATTATTGCCTTCCCTCTGCTTCTTTTACTACCAGTTCCTTGCCCTTGATCATCCTGCCATTCAATAGTTCCATAACTTCCTTGGCCTCAGACGCTTTCTCAAATTCTACAAAACCAAATCCCTTGCTTTTACGCGTATTGAAATCCATTACAACTTTAGCCGATTGCACAACACCATAAAGTTCGAACATTTCTTTAAGGTCCTGGTGATCCATATCATAGGGTAACCCGGCTACAAATAATTTCATCAGAGCTATTTTTATACAAAGGTAAGCGTTGCCCTGTTACAATGCTTTAACTTCCAGTATCACGCTAGTTCTTGAAGCATTTACCTTCGGATTGATTCCGATTGTCATTAAGTATTCACCTGAATAAGAAGCGTCAGCAATGATACCTGATGTTGTACCCGGGTAAAGATTGATTTCCTTTACTGTATATCTCTTTGCAGCATCAAGACCTTTCAACCTTACAGGTGATGCTGAAGCCACAGGCAGATAACGATGACCTGTATAATAATTAAACACGACACTGCGTGATTTTTTCCTATCAACAAACATAAGCGAGGCCAGATTATTTTCCCATGGGCTCACCAGCCTGTAAAGGTCGCCGTGCCATACGAGTGAACTAACAGACTTATAAATTTGCAGTGATTGTTTTGTGAACGCCTTATCATTTTCATTTAATTTGTTCACTACAATATCGAATCCCAATTTTCCCATCATCGCTACATCGATTCGAAACTTCAAGGGCACTTTGCTCCAATCTGTTACATGATTACAGGATGCGATGACAGGAAAGAAATACGAATCTTCCCATTGAATGAAAATGCGTTCCATCGGATCTGTATTGTCACTTGGCCAGTATTCCGTAAAATATTTCAGCGCTTCGTAATCTACTCTTCCTCCTCCCCCGCTGCACAACATCATAGGCACCTTTGGATATTTTTTTCTAACTCTTTCCAGCACCTGGTATAATCCCTTTATATAATCAGTATATAACTGGCTTTGAGGAAGCTTATTTTTTTCGAGGTAAACAGAATGTGCATCATATATAACTGCATTACAATCCCATTTAATAAAAGAAAGGTCAGGATTTTTAGTAAACAGCGAATCGAGTACTCCGTAAACAAAATCCTGCACTGCCGGATTAGTAAGATCCAGCACAAGCTGGTTACGGAAATAATGTTCCGGCCGCTGTGGCTGCCTGATCACCCAATCTTTATGCTTTTCATACAACTTACTTTTGGGATTAACCATTTCAGGCTCTATCCAAATGCCGAATTTGATGTTGTTTGCCCCGGCCTCTTTTATCAGGTAACCAATACCATGCGGTAGCTTTTTTACATTCTCCTCCCAGTCGCCCAAACCTGCAGAGTCATGGTTGCGTGGATACTTATTCGCGAACCAGCCGTCATCCAGCAAAAACATGTCAACGCCGATTTCTTTTGCGCCTGCAAAAAGTTCAATCAGCTTCTTTTCATCAAAATCAAAATTAGTGGCTTCCCAGTTGTTCAACAATGTGAGCCTAGGACCTTCTCCGTCTGCTAACCGGTATTTCCTTGCCCATGTATGAAGATTTCTGCTGGCTTCGCCTTTACCGTGTTGCGAAGTAGTATAAATAAAAGAAGGCGTCTGAAAAGATTTACCGGGCATTAAAGAATATTCAGCTGCAAACGCATTGATGCCGGCAATCAGGCGCAGATGATCATATGAATCTTTTTCGAAGTCTACCCTGAAATTTCCACTCCAGGCCAGGTTAGCCAACAGCACTTCGCCCGCATCTTCTGTTGCCGGTGCATCGAACGATAAAGAAAAAACAGTAGGTTGAAAAAGATTGGTACGGGTACCTAGTTTACTGTCAAGTGTTTTTATACCGGCAGTGAGTTCCGTTTCTTCAGGTTTCATTTCAGAAGCCCATGCACCATGATAATGACTAAGAAAAAACTTTTTATTGAGAAAAAACAAATTGGCTGACGCATATTTCTTTAGCATCACAGGTTTCTTTTCAGCATTACTGATCACCGTCCATTGTTCAACAACATTTTCATTAAAATATGTTTTATAAAATAATTCGACTTGAAATGGATATACGGGATCCTTCAGCAATATGCTGGTTACACTGATATCTTCATCTGTTTTTTTTATATCATGGCTCACATACTTAAGTTCAAGTGAGTTGTTTCCATCGCCATGAGTTACCTGTATTGCAGGCTCCAGCAGGTTCCATGTACCCGCTGGCGTATAGGCTATATTCGGAACAGCGCTATTATTATCTCCTATAAAATATTGCTTTGCTAATGATTCGTATTCTTTGTCGTTTGAAATTTTTTTGCCGAAGTAAATGATGCCTAACCTGTTTTCGTTATCTGTCTGCAAAACGGTTGCATGATCCTTCGTGAAGATTGGAATGGTAACTGTTTTCTGTGAGTACGAGATCACTGTGGCAGCAATAAAAATCAATAGCAAAGGAATGCGAAGGTTCATTATGGCTGATTTAATTTTTTTACTATATATGTGGCAACATTTCTCCCTTCTTCAATACCGTTATTCAAGGCTGTTAAAAAATGAATACCCCCATACAAACGGCTTATAGATGCCTCATTTGAAGCCTCCCTGAACGATTTAAATGACCGCGGCGGCCTTCCGAAATCAACTTCTGCGGAATCAGTGAATGCATAGTTGTCGCCCAGTAAATGCGTAAGCATTGTTGCAGCGCATGAAGAGATCACACTATGGCCGCTTGGATATTCAGGGAAAGGAGGTGTTTGAATAAACGGCTTCCATTCTTTGTCAATATATAAATTGATGTATGTTTCAGGACGGATGGAAGCATATTTAAATTTTGCTTCCCAGCAACTGATAAAACCATCCGCAATTGCTACGGCCACTTTAGCGATAAGCGATGCAGTTTGAATGCTATTAAACTTTTCCTTTTCCGCAACAGATGTGGCAATGTAAATCCAGTGCCCGCCTGGAGAAACCTGTTGCTGAAAGTAAGTAACATGACCAGATGTTACAGACACATTCGGATTGCAATCCCAGTATGTGGCGATATCCCTGAAGTTTGATCCGGGATTCGATACAGCATTGTACACATCCATTGCTTCCTTATATATTTCCGATTTACTGCTTGTATCAAATTTAAGCGGACCTGCAGGACGAAACTGAGAAGATGAATCAATTGCAAAAGGACGTAATGTTCCCCAGTTAGGTTCAATCGCATCGGTGTAATCCGGTGGTGTAGGTTTCCATCGTGCAGGATCTTTTGTTACGAAGAAAAAAGGATTTGAGTTGCGTTGAAGGTATCCATCACGTGAAGCCCATTCTATGATATGTTTACCTACTGCCCTGCCATAATCCAATGTTGCATTTTTTACTTCATCAGGTATTCCGATACTATCAATCTGCCTCAGGTATTCATCTTCCATTTCCTTCATCGCTTCTGTATTGAACAACAATTTTTCTGACACAGTGGAGAAAGCAATCACGCTGGCCATTTCATAATTGATGGATTTTTTATTTTTTGGCAGCGGCGAGGGTTTCAGATCGTTGAGTTTTCCAGCGAACGACTGATGACTGGAATCAGAAGGAATCAGTGCTTCATATGCAGCAATGTTTGTATAGGCATAAATACGGCTACATACAGGTGGAGAAAAAACATCACTGATAATAACCCGCGTGAGTTTTTTATTCCACTTTGAAAGCGCATGCTCGCTGAATGTAGCGACGCTTGTGAGTTTATCTGTAGTTCTGCACGATGCAATGATCAGCATGCACGAACTTAAAATGACCCGAATATATTTATTGATCATCATTGCACAGTTCTTTTTTCATTGTGAGTATTGTAAAAATCAACACTTTGCACACTGTCGCTCCAGGCTATTTTTCTTGAAGTTTGTGAAAGATAATTATTTCCATAATAAAATTCCTGCCTGTACGATATTCCGTTCTTTAGCCTTATAATCGCTTTTTCTTCATCAGGATTTGCATGGATGTGATGGTTTGTTTTTGTATTTATGCTGTAACACTCCATCCTGTCATTGTTGTTCGCCACCAGCAACCAGCTTTTTCCATTGGCGCCTGTAATTTCGGCTAATGCCTTTACATCTTTATCGGCCAACAAGCCTGTTTCAGCTGAGGGATGTACCTGAAAATTCCCTTTGCCATTACCTGTGAGCAATAATCCGGTCATGGCATCATACCTGCCTGTTGAACTTTCCGTTGCATATGAATTGCCTGCAACAAGTACATCTGTATGACCATCATTATTAAAATCACCTGTAAGCATTCCATACAGTGGCGCAAATTGTGCTTCAACTGGTAATGCTTTGCTTGCGAAATTTCCATTACCAAGATTTTCAAGATAAACCGACTCAGTGCATTCAAGCTTCAATACAAGAGCATCGGCCAATTCTGCGGCAGAAAAAGATTTTTCAAAAGTTACATCAGCATAGCTTTTGTATGTTTCAAACCTTCCTCGCATCGAATTTATCTGTTTCACCATTTCATCGCGGGTAGGATAAATGTAATTTTTATCGTCAATATAATAACACATTACAGGATCGATCCGTCCGTTTTTATCAAAGTCTTTTGCATATATACAAAGTGGTTTTTCAGGTGATGCCCTGAAGCGGCTGTTTAATCCGAGATTCCCTGCTAAATAATCCATGTCGCCATCCTCATCGAAATCAGCAGCTGCTATACTGTTCCACCACCCACCTGATCCCTTAACACGGATCGTTGCGTTGAAGTCCATGGTTCCGTTAATATTTGGGATGATAGTAAGAGGCATAAATTCTCCGGCAACCATCAGATCTATCCAGCCATCATTGTTGTAATCAGTCCATAATGCACTGCAAACCATTCCCATTTTACCTTTCGCAGGTAACTGCTGAACCGATACATCAGTGAATTTTCCATTTGTATTTTTAAGTAAATAACTTTGCGGACTATACGGATACCTGCCTGGCACTATCCTTCCACCTACAAAAAGATCAAGGTCTCCATCCTTATCATAATCTGCCGCAATCACGCATGAACCGCTTGCCTTCGTATCGGGCAATAATTCAGGAGCATACCGGAAAGTACCCTTACCATCGTT
>DATLDR010000172.1:0-2816 GCA_035525775.1 Flavitalea sp. | reverse complement strand
TATTTTTTATTTTCCAGTCTTGCAAGAAGGATAAAGTAACTGTTCCAACATATCCCATCACAGGCTTATGGATAGGAACTTATAATATTATTGAAGCGATTGAATCAGGTGAGGATTTTTATTATTCCTTTTACATCAGGCGTGATGATTCCATTCAGGTACAGGGTGTAGGTGCTGATGGCCACACTTATTATGGAATCGGCACGTGGACGCTTACCGATTCAACTTTACAGGCAACATTCACTACTACCAATTCAGGTCAGCAGGGCGTTATTCAAAATGCCACTGCTATCTACGACGAAAAGAAAGGGGTGCTTAAAGATGGTATCGTTGAAACTCCCGGACAATTTTTTAAAGCTTCTTTTAAATTGTCACGAACCAATTAATTAATCACGGGAAAGAACGTTTGGGTACATTTATCAAATGAAAATGTTCCCTTTATCACTATTATTTTTAACGATTTGTGTACAATTATCTGCACAGGAAAAATCGTGGATGATAGCACCTTTTAATAAAGCAGATAACGTAAATCCCATCCTAACGCCAGGACCACGGAAATTTAAAGATCCTATCCTCAACAAACAGGTAGGGTGGGAAGAAAAATATGTGTTCAATCCTGCGGCTGTGGTAAGGAATGGCAAAGTTTACCTGCTGTACCGGGCTGAAGACACTGTGCAGAAATTTGCAGGAGTTTCACGAATAGGTCTCGCTGAAAGCATTGATGGCCTCCATTTTAAACGAAGATCTTCACCTGTTCTATATCCTGCCAACGACAATTTCAAAAAATTTGAATGGGAAGGTGGCTGCGAAGATCCCCGTATTGTTGAAGATGACCATGGAACCTATTACATGACTTACACAGCCTATGATGGTACAACAGCCAGGCTTTTCATTGCTACTTCAAAAGATCTTATCCACTGGAAAAAACATGGATCAGTATTTACAAAAGCCGAAAATGGTAAGTACATCAACTACTGGTCGAAATCAGGATCAATAGTGGCGAAACGGCGGGGTAACAAAATCATCGCCGCAAAAGTGCAGGGTAAATACTGGATGTACTGGGGTGAATCAAATATTTATCTGGCCACCTCCTCTAACCTGATTGACTGGACTCCTGTTCCGGAAACAGACCCAGCAAAAAAACAATACGACTCACTCCGCAACTATGAAGCTTTCAGGATTGCCTTCGGTCCACGCAAAGGAAACTTCGACAGCCAGCTGGTGGAGCCTGGTCCACCTGCAATGCTCACAACAAATGGAATAGTGTTTATTTATAACAGCCGCAACAGCCCTGAATATGGCGACAAATCAATACCCGCAGGCACGTATTCAGCCGGACAAATCCTTGCCGACAAAAATGACCCTTTCAAAATATCAGACCGTAGCGAAAAAAGTTTCTTTACACCCGACAAGCCATATGAAATTACCGGCCAGGTAAATAATGTTTGCTTTCTGGAAGGGTTGGTGTATTTTAAAAACAAATGGTTCTTATACTACGGCACAGCGGATCAGCAGATTGCCGTAGCTGTAAAATAATGACCGGTGTTTCCGATGCCTAAATTACTTTTCTTCTCACGGGTTGCCCTACTGTGCAACCTATGTTTCGTGGTTACCTTTTTGCTGCGGTATATCCCGGCACTTAAAGAAGGATTGTTTGTTTCTACTGTAATCATCATGGGACTCGTGCTTTCAATAGTGATCAACGTGATCATCAACCTCATTTATCTGATCATCACCTTTGTGGATAAGCCCATTATCAATTACGTTCCCCGATGGCTGGTGGTGATAAATTTTTTGTTCTTTGTTGTACAGGCAATACTTTTATTGAAATGATCCATAATATAATTAAAGACCGGCCAACAAGATTATTCATCATCCTCGGTGGTTTTTTTGTTGCAAATGCAATAGTCGCTGAAATAATCGGCGTGAAGATATTTTCTCTCGAAGACACGCTTCATATACAGAAAGCTGATTTTTCCTTATTCAATGCAGATCATCTTTCTTTCAGTTTGTCTGTTGGGGTTATACCATGGCCCGTTGTTTTTGTTCTGACAGACATTATCAATGAATATTATGGTGTTAAAGGAGTAAGGTTCCTGTCCGTACTCACAGCGGCGCTGATTTCGTTTGCATTCATTATTTTTTATTTCGCAATTCATACTTCTCCCGATACTTCATACTGGCTCACTTCAAATTCATCTTATGGTGTGCCCAACATGCAGGCTGCATTCTCAGCCATTTTTGGTCAGGGTATGAACATTATCGTTGGTTCATTAACAGCCTTTTTAATCGGACAGATCGCAGATGCGTTTGTTTTCAGGAAAATAAAATTTCTTACGGGCGAAAAACGTATATGGATGCGCGCAACGCTTAGTACGCTGGTTTCACAACTGATCGATAGTTTCATAGTAACATATATTGCCTTCTATCTATTCCGTGGTGTAAGCTTCGGACAATGTACCGCGTGGGCAATCACTGCATACACATATAAATTCGTGATCGCTATTCTGTTTACTCCTGCCGTTTATTTTATTCACTGGCTTGCTGAAAAATATTTAGGAAAAGAACTTGCAGCGCAAATGAAAGAAAGTGCTATGAAGGGATACTGACCGTATATTCCACATTTTGGTGGGTATATTTTCTATTTGTGGGTGTTTGTGATCGGTATAATTTTATAAAATCCAATCAGATACGAACTTCACGACCTGAAAAATAAATTGAACTATGAAAACCACCTGGATTAAATTTGATTCAAGGATTAATAGGATAAAAAATTAAATCATTTATTCTATTAATCCTTTTTCAATTTAAGCGGC
>DATLDR010000168.1:0-51633 GCA_035525775.1 Flavitalea sp. | reverse complement strand
GATTTTTTTATAATCTTTACACCTGTAAAAAACAACCCATTAATGAATTGGTTTTTCCTTCAGATCGATACATCTGCAGCAGCGGCACAGGCTGCAAATTCCGTTACTCAGCCGGCGCAACAAATCAGTATTATCGACCTTTTGTCAAAAGGAGGGGTATTGATGATACCTCTTGCCCTGCTGTTCATCGTGGCGGTTTTTGTATTCATAGAAAGATTGATATATATCCGCAAGGCGTCCAAGATCGAAGAGAATTTTATGAACATCATCCGCGATAATATCATTACAGGCAATGTAACAGCCGCGCGGTCAATGGCAAAGAATACAAACAACCCGGTTGCGCGCATTATCGATAAGGGTATTCAACGGATTGGTAAGCCGATTGATGCCATTGAAAAAAGCATGGAGAATGTCGGAAGGCTCGAGATGTACAAAATGGAACGTAATATCAATATACTTTCGCTTATAGCAGGCATAGCTCCAATGTTTGGGTTTCTTGGTACCATTATAGGAATGTTCCAGTTGTTTTTCCGACTGGCCTCTACAGGAGAATTTACGATTCAATCCATGGCAGATGGGATTTATACCAAGCTCATATCATCTGCAGTAGGGCTCATAATAGGTCTTCTCGCATATATAGCATACAATTACCTGAATACACAGATCGACAAAACAGGAAACAGGATGGAAGTGGCGAGTGCTGAATTTGTAGACATACTCCAGGAACCAACAAGATAACAGCAGAATATGAACATCCGGAAAAAATTACGTTCGCACGCAGAAGTGCACACAGGTCCTCTGAACGACATCCTGTTCATATTGCTTATGTTCTTCCTTATCGCATCAACGCTCGCTAATCCGAATGTGATCAAACTATCAAATCCAAAAGCAAAGGGCGACACAAAAACGAAACAAAATGTTGTTGTGAATATCGATCTTAAAAAACATTACATCATTAATGGAAAGCAAATTCCCCTGGATCAGCTCAGGCAATCATTGCAGCCACTCATCATGAAAGATTCCGTGAATGCTACCATTGCCATCAATGCCGACAAACAAGTTCCTGTTGATGAAGTTGTTGCAGTAATGAGGGTAGCAAGGGAACTGGGCGCTCGAACCGTTCTGATGGTGGATAAGTCTGGAGTGCAGTGATATTATCTATTATTATAGTGCTTGTCTGATGCAATTAGAAAGCGGTCTTTGCCCTGCATATCTTTTTTAATCTCCGTTCGAAAATTATAAAAAATGTCAACTGCCTCCGCGGTAAGGTCTTCATGTAATTCAAGAAAAATTTTTCCTCCGGCCAATAGTTTATTCTCAGCAAAAGCAGCTATAGACTTGTAAAAGATCAAAGGGTCATCATCAGGAACAAACAATGCGAGATGTGGTTCGAACTTCGTAACATTATCCGGCATCTTATTTCTTTCTGAAGAAGGTATATAGGGAGGATTGCTGATAATATGGTTAAACGACGGCAGCGGGTTCCATTCATGCTCATGCAAAATATCAGCATGAAGAAAATTTACCCACACGTTATTCCCGCGTGCGTTTTGTTCTGCTACTTTAAGCGCTTCTTTACTCACATCAATTGAATAAACATTCGCTTCAGGCAATTTGTTTTTTATGAACACCGGTATACATCCGCTGCCTGTACCGATATCAATAATATTCACCGCTTTATTTCTATTTTTTATCACCTCCTTTACTGCAAGGTCTGCGAGTTCCTCCGTTTCCGGTCTTGGTATCAGAACATTATCATTCACAAATAATTTCATTCCACCGAACCAGGCTTCGCTCAGCACATACTGTACAGGTTTGTGCGTTAAAAGTTCATTTGTATACCGGTCGAGCAATTGTTCCATCGGTAATGATAACTTTACCTGTTTATTTACTACCCTGTCTATCCTTTTCCATCCGGTGATATTTTCCATCACGAGGTCAGCAATATTTGCTGCTTCATAGTTGTCGTATAGTTCATAAAGTTGAAACAGAAGCCGCTTATTCGCTTCATGGATGGTCATAGAGGCAAACTTAATTGATTTTGGTTTCATACTTTTGAAAGCAACCTTTTGGTATCTGAGTAATCATGAATCATATATGCATCGGTGCATTGAGCTTGCCCGCCTGGCAAGCGGCAATGTTGCACCCAATCCGATGGTTGGCGCAGTACTGGTACATCAGAACAAAATAATCGGCGAAGGCTTTCATAAAGTATATGGCGGCCCCCATGCGGAAGTAAACTGTATTGATTCGGTTCCCGGGAAAGATAAAAATCTTATCAGTGATTCCCAGCTCTATGTGTCGCTGGAACCCTGCGCACACTTTGGTAAAACACCTCCATGTGCCGACCTCATCATCAGACACAATATTACAAATGTGTTTGTCGGTTGCCGCGATCCATTTATTGAAGTAAATGGAAAAGGAATAGAAAAACTTATCGCATCCGGAGTAAATGTAACAAGCGGTATTCTTGAAAAAGAATGTAAAGCACTCAACAAACGCTTTTTTACTTTTCATACACAACATCGTCCTTACATTATTCTTAAGTGGGCACAAACTGCGGATCTTAAAATAGGCAATACCGGTAACAACCGTTTGATGATCACCAATGATTACACTAACCGGATCGTGCATAAGTGGAGAAGTGAGGAAGCGGCTATTATGGCAGGAACGAATACGGTTATGCAGGATGATCCGCAATTAACGAACCGGCTATGGAACGGTAATCACCCTGTGCGGGTAATTATTGATCTCGACCTTCGTTTACCATCTTCTCTTAAGGTTTTCGACGGTTCGGTAAAAACAATAATATTCAATACTTTGAAACATGATGAACAGGATCATATTACTTTTTACCAGGTAACGCGTGATGTAAATCTTGTTCACCAAATGCTGAACGGACTATACCAGATGAAAGTACTCAGCGTGATGATAGAAGGTGGGGCACGCCTGATACAATCATTTATTGATGAAGGATGCTGGGATGAAGCACGGGTAATAACCAACCCAACACTTATTTCACAAGGCCCAGCTATTAGTTCGCCGATATTAAACGAAAGTAAAATTCAATCCGAAGAACTAAAAGTTGAAAACGACATTATCACAACTTATATTCCTGCTTAATGATTCTTAATTGTCCATTCTCGATTCTCGTTTCTCATTTCTTCGCCGGGTACTCATAAAATCCTTTCCCGGTCTTTACTCCCAACTGCCCAGCTGCCACCATATTCGTCAAGAGCGGACAGGGAACATAATGTGTTTTTCCCAGACCTTCATGCAATACATTTAATATAGCATAACATACATCAAGTCCTATAAAATCAGCAAGCTGCAATGGTCCCATTGGGTGCGACATACCTAATTTCATGACAGTATCGATTTCTTCAACGCCGGCCACACCTTCATACAAACTGTAAATAGCTTCATTGATCATCGGCATCAGAATCCTGTTAGCAATGAACCCCGGATAATCATTCACTACGCAGGGAGTTTTTCCAAGCTGCTTCGACAGTTCAACAATTGCTGACGTAACTTTTTTATCTGTTGAATAGCCATTGATGATTTCTACAAGCTTCATTACAGGCACTGGATTCATAAAGTGCATGCCTATAACATTTGCAGGTCGCCGGGTAACGGAAGCAATCTTAGTAATAGATATAGAAGATGTGTTGGTTGCCAGAATGCAATCTTCACTGGCATGTTCATCAAGTTCTTTGAAAATACTAAGCTTGAGTGCTGTATTTTCTGTGGCGGCTTCAATTACCAATTGCACATCTTTTACGCCATGCGCTATGCTGTTGAAAGTTGTAATATTTGCGAGCGCTTTAGTTTTTACTTCTTCGGTTGCAAGCTGTTTGGCGATCTGTCTGTCGAAATTTTTTGAAATGGTATTCAGCGCCTGTTCAAGCTGCGCTGCATTAACATCTGTAAGGTGCACGTTATATCCGGCCTGGGCAAACACGTGGGCAATTCCATTACCCATCGTTCCTGCCCCGATCACGGCGATCTTTTCAGGCATTTTATCCGGTTTTGTTCATCGCCAAATGTAGGGTGTTATTTTTTTCTCTTGAAATCACCGCGTTTCCAGGCCTTGATAAATTCGTTCCATGCAAATGGATTAAATATATTCTGTGGAGGAGCCTGTCCGGCATAATACTGCCTTGCTGCAACATTCCGCAGGTTGTAATTCGCTGCTTCCCGGCCATCGCGGGGTAATGATCTTTCCAATATTCTTCGTTTTGATTCTTCCGTATTCTGCCTGGCTATTTCGTACTGGTCTGCCGGAACATTGGTATTCATGAAGTCGCGTTCAAACTGCTCTTTTGTTGGCCGTGGTCTTATAATAGTGGCAGGTAAATATTGCGTGTCGGTGATCATCAGCTGGATCATACTATACTGATTGCCCTGAATATCCCTTGGAATTGTTACCAGCTTGGGTTTGTACCCGATGGAAGTAAATTCAACCGCATCTCCTTTCATCACCACGATCGAAAAAACACCCTGATCGTTAGAAAATGTACCGCGGTTCTGACCCTTGATCATGATACTTACCGCAGGTATACCTTCAAGACTGTCTGCAGTCATTACCACACCATAAAACTGTACTACAGAATCTTTCAATTTTTCAAACTGGGCCGTTGAAGCATAGGGCATTAGGAACATCACTATGACCAGTCCGGG
The DNA here is from genome assembly GCA_035525775.1 of Flavitalea sp. GTDB lineage: Bacteria > Bacteroidota > Bacteroidia > Chitinophagales > Chitinophagaceae > Flavitalea. Next base: position 46,953 of record DATLDR010000168.1, on the reverse strand, counting down.
TATAACTCTTTTCATCTTTTTCAAACCTACGGTTTTTTGGTTAATGCTCTGAAACACAATTAAATTTTAACAAGTGCTGATACGGTTTCAAGTTATAATTTTGCCGATTAAGTGAAGGGTCAAAAGTTAAAAGTCAACAATAGCGATGCATCTTATTTAAAGATGTCACACTTGTTACTGACAACTTTTCACTTTCACTTTTAACTTTTAACTTATGACGAAGGAACTAGTACTTGAGGCGCTAGGTAATGTACAGGAACCTGACCTGGGGAAAGATCTGGTTACCCTTAATATGATACAAGACATTCGTATTGAAGGAAACACGGTTTCATTTACTGTTGTGCTCACAACGCCTGCATGTCCTTTGAAAGATCATATTAAAAATGCCTGCATCAACGCTATTAAACTGCTGGTGAATAAAGATGCAGAAGTGCTCGTTGTGTTTTCTGCCAACACTACTACAAACAGGCACGATCCGCATTCTGTTCTTCCAAAAGTCAAAAACATTATTGCCGTAGTAAGTGGTAAGGGTGGTGTTGGAAAAAGTACTGTCGCCGCAAACCTTGCGCTTGCATTCGCAAATGATGGCGCAAGTGTAGGACTGATGGACGCAGACATATACGGTCCCAGTGTTCCAATCATGTTTGGTGTGCGGGGAGAAAGACCTATGATGATCCCCGGTAAGGGTGATAAAGCGATGATTGAACCTATTGAACGCTATGGTATAAAATTGATGAGCATCGGGTTGCTTGTTGACGATAAAAATGCTGTTGTATGGCGCGGTCCTATGGCCAGCAGTGCCATCAGGCAGTTCGTTACCGATGTTCATTGGGGCGAACTTGATTACCTTATCATAGACATGCCTCCGGGAACAGGTGATATACATCTTACACTTGTTCAGACCGTACCGGTTACCGGAATTGTAGTGGTTACAACCCCTCAGGATGTAGCATTGGCTGATGCCAAAAAAGCTATCGCGATGTTTGGTCAGTCGCAGATTAAGGTGCCCATCATAGGGCTTGTAGAGAACATGAGTTATTTTGTTACACCAGGTTTACATGATGAGCCGCTTAACAGGCATTACATATTCGGGAGGGAAGGTGGAAAAAGGCTGGCCGAAGAATATGATATTCCTTACCTGGGGCAGATTCCACTTGTACAGAGGATCCGTGAAGGCGGAGATATCGGCGTACCGGCTATGATAAGCGATGATGTAGCTTCACGCGAATCATTCATGTCTTTTGCAGGGGCCGCTGCACGAAGTATTGCAATGCGCAATGCGGATATCAGTTCGGAGAAGAGAGCGGAAATTGTGGAGCTGTAGAACGGCAAACGGCACAGGGCAGACGTCTATGACAAATCGTTGCAAATATGTTTGATCCCATACAGCAAGATAAAAATGATCCGCTCGCTCATTTCAGGAAAAAATTTCTTATTCCACAAAAAAACGGAAAGGAACAGATTTATTTCCTTGGCAACTCGTTAGGATTACAACCTGCATCATTATCATCATCCATCAGTGAAGTACTTACACAATGGTCACAATTCGGTGTGGAAGGTTTTTTTACCGGCGATGATCCATGGATAAAATATCACGATAAGCTTACAACTCCGTTATCATACATCGTGGGTGCATTGACGCACGAAATAGTGGTGATGAATCATCTAACTGTTAATCTTCATTTACTGCTGGCATCTTTCTACCGGCCGGATAATAAAAGATTCAAGATCATCTGCGAGGCAAATGCATTTCCCAGCGACCAGTACATGCTCGAATCACAGGTAAAGTCTCACGGCTTTGATCCCGCGGAGGCCATTATTGAAGTTCATCCGAAAACGGGAGAAACAATTATCACCAACGATGATATCCGTGTTGCAATAGAAAAGCATGCCTCACAACTTTCACTTGTTCTTTGGGGAGGAGTGAATTATTATACGGGACAACTGTTTGATATTTCTTCCATAACGGCAATGGCACATGAGGCTGGTGCCATCGCAGGCTTTGACCTCGCACATGCCATTGGAAATGTAAAGCTTGATCTGCATAATCATGAAGTTGATTTTGCGTGCTGGTGCAGCTATAAATATCTTAATTCAGGTCCTGGTGGTATAGCAGGAGCGTATATACATGAGCGTTACCATGCTGATGCTACTGTGCCACGCCTGGCAGGATGGTGGGGTTATGAAGATAACACACGATTCAAGATGATGAAAGGTTTCAGGCCAATTAAAACAGCAGAAGGATGGCAGGTAAGCACACCACCAATAATCCTTATGGCAATGCATAAAGCTTCGCTGGATATTTTCATGGAAGCAGGCATGGATAACCTTTTGAAGAAAGGAAAGATGCTTTCGGATTATCTCATTTTTCTTATCAATGAAATAAATGATGATTCAGGCAAACACCTCATGAAAATACTTACGCCTTCCTCGCGTGGATGCCAGCTTTCATTGGTGATTAAGCATAATGCGTCGAACGTGTTTGAACAGCTGATGCAGAACGGTATCTTCGCCGACTGGCGTGAACCTGATGTGATACGTGTGGCGCCGGTTCCTTTGTATAATACTTTCACTGAAGTTTATAAATTTTCGCAGGTGTTGAAAAAACTAACCGCATGAACAGGGAAGAATTAATTGATCACATTTATTCCAGACAAACATATCTCTGTGTTGGACTTGATAGTGATATTGACAAGCTGCCGGTGCATCTCAAAAAATCTGATGATCCTCAGTTTGAATTTAATAAGAAGATCATTGACGCAACACTCGATCATTGCGTAGCCTATAAAATCAATACGGCTTTCTATGAGTCACGGGGAGTAAAAGGATGGGAATCGCTTGAAAAAACGGTCAGGTACATTCCAAAATCACATTTCACGATCGCCGATGCAAAAAGGGGCGACATCGGTAACACCTCCGCGCAATATGCAAAAGCTTTTTTTGAAACCCTCAGCTTTGATGCAGTTACAGTAGCGCCTTACATGGGTGAGGACAGCATCAGGCCATTCCTCGCCTACAAGGACAAATGGGCAATCGTACTCGGGCTTACTTCTAACGCCGGTGCATCTGATTTTGAAATGATCCGGTCAGAAAACACTTATTTATTTGAAGAAGTATTGCAAAAAACGGCATCATGGGGCAATCCTGGCAACCTGATGTTCGTTATAGGGGCAACTAAGCACGAAATGGTAAGAGCTATAAGGGATGCATATCCTGACCATTTCTTCCTTGTACCTGGAGTAGGGGCGCAGGGCGGCAGTCTTTCAGAGATCACTTTAAGTGGAATCAACAGGGATTGCGGCCTACTTGTAAATGCCAGCAGGGCTATTATTTTCGCCTCTCCGGGTGAAGATTATGCTGTAACGGCACGACTTTCAGCCCAACAGTACCATGAAGAAATGAAAATATTTCTTACTCGGAACGCCTAGTGATTTTTTAATCCGATCAAGGGTGTTTGTTTCATTATTCAACACACTTGTCCCTAAACCTGAAGAGTATGAAATTTTTTACGCTTTCCGCAGTATGCGTAATACTGTCGGCATCTGCCTTTTCACAGGCAACCATTAGCTTATCACTTCTGCGCACGTCCACCGCCCTTTCAACAACATCTACTTATTTTATGAATGACCTGGGTAGGGAAGGAGTCTTTTATTACGATTCTAAAGACGTGACCAGTCTAGACAACGGCGGTACTGTTATTGTAAATGGAACAAAGCGTTATAAAAGAATGTATTCAGGTCCCCTCGATGCACGATGGTTCGGCATGAAAGGCGACTGGAACGGCACAGCCGGCACAGAAAACAGTGCAGCATTCAAAGCCGCAATAGCTGCTGCTAAAAAAGATGAAGTATTGCTGATACCGGCAGGCCAGTATTATGTGAACAGTAGTATTACTATGCCGGATGTGTCTGTAAAAAAGGTAAACTTTCTGATTTACGGTGACATTTATTTTGGAACAGGTTTTGGTTTTATTATATCAGGTCTTAACCAGGAATTCAAATGTTATGGTTCAATCATAGGTGGAAACACCGGTGCTACTACTGAAGCAACTTTTGCTGCATATACAGGTACAGGGATCTATCTTTATAATGCTTACAATTGCCTGGTTCAGGTAAATGAAATAAAGAACTTTAAATACGGCATTGAGCAATCCGGCGACAAGAGTGGTGGTTCACCTGATGGCTCTCAATACAACAAAATTCATTTCAATGCCATTCACAATAATTATGTGCAGATCCGCATATCTACCAAAGGCTCAACTGATGGTTCTGGTAACTGGAATAATGAAAGCTTCTGGTATGGTGGTCAGCTTGGCAGGGGAATTCCCGGAGTCACGTATGGTAAAGGCGGATGGTATGGAATTGTTTTCATCAAAGAAAGTTCAAGTAATTCAACAAGTCCTATGAGCGGACATATGTTCCATGATATAGGCTTTGAAGGTCTTGAAGTAGGTATAAAAGCCGGTAACGCTGAACATAACACGTTTATCGGTGGAAGTTTTGAACAACAGGGAGTTCGCCAGGGTATTGACCTGGATCCGGTAACCTGCTCAGGCAATAAGTTTGTAGGGCTGTCACATTTGGAAGAGCAGATGTTCGTACCCGGACGTATCGGTTCAAACACTGTTATTGAAGCTACACCTTTTTGGACCGGCCCTATTCCAAACATTGTTGTAGCTGGTAATTCAGCGCAGACTTCAATCACGCCTGGTAAATTTCTAATTACTACGAACAAGTATACACCCACAAGTTTTCTTGTTAATCTCACGCATGACCTCATCAGCCAGACAGGACAATATCCTACCGTACAGGCAATGATGTATCGTATCAATGGTGTTATACGATCCGTACCATTTAAAAATACTTTCATACATATTACGTCTTCAACCGCAACCAATCCTGTTGTGCTGCCACCAAATCTTGGTGTGATCAGAATAGAGGCGACTGAAGCAAAAACTTTCAAGATAGACGCTGGTGACCTGGTAAAATATGGTGAGAATTTTATAGTAGAATATTTAACTCCTGCATATCCAATCACATTTACAAGATCTGACAACAATGCTACAGTAATATCACCTTCAGCCTTTCCTTCCGGTGGTATATACAGATGTATTTGGGTGAACGACCAGTATAAAGTTTCTAAAATAGGAGCCGAGTTCAGAACATTCAGTCAAACAGGTGCAACGTATAACATTTCAGAAGGCATTGAAACGCACTACGTAAATAATCCGTACGGTAATTCATCGTGCACACTTCCCCCCGCAGCAACCTGGCCTGGAAGGGTGATCGTTATAAAAAACATGATGGCGAAATATACCTGCCAGGTAACAGGCATTTCTGCAAGCGATGAAAGTCTTATACCTGCAAGAGGTGCCATGACAGTAAAAAGCGATGGCACAGCATGGAATATCATCAGTTTCTATAAACGGAATGTTGCGTTATAAGTAATCCTTACATTTGTACACATGGCTGTACGAAGTGATTTATTTACTGCGCCTGACTATTATTTAACCGACGAATTATTTACTGAAGAACAGAAGCTGGTAAGAGACACCGTGCGTGCTTATGTGAAGAAAGAGATCTCACCGATCATCGAAGACTATGCTCAGCGCGCTGAATTTCCCACACAGATCGTCAGACAATTAGGAGAACTCGGATGTTATGGTGCTACCATTCCTCCTCAATATGGTGGAGGTGGCCTCGATTATATTTCATACGGTTTAATGATGCAGGAACTGGAACGCGGCGATAGCGGCGTTAGGTCAACTGCTTCTGTTCAGGGTTCGCTGGTAATGTTTCCTATTTATGAATATGGAAGCGAAGAACAGCGTATGAAATTCCTTCCAAAACTAGCTTCAGGTGAATGGCTCGGATGTTTTGGCCTTACCGAACCAAATCATGGTTCCGATCCAGGAAGCATGATCAGCAACTTTAAAGATCATGGAGATCATGTAGTATTAAACGGTGCCAAGATGTGGATCAGCAATGCACCCTTTTCACAGGTAGCGGTTGTTTGGGCAAAAGATGAACAGGGTGAAGTACGGGGATTGATAGTTGAAAAGGGAATGGAAGGATTCACTGCACCATTAACGCATAATAAATGGAGTCTCCGTGCAAGCGCTACAGGTGAGCTTGTATTTGATAATGTAAAACTTCCTAAAGAAAATATTTTACCCCGGGCAAAAGGGCTTAAAGCACCACTAAGCTGTCTGACGAAGGCCCGCTATGGAATTGCGTGGGGAACAGTTGGCGCTGCAATGGATTGCTACGACACTGCTTTACGATACAGCAAAGAAAGGGAACAATTCGACAGGCCGATCGGCGGTTTTCAGCTGCAGCAGAAAAAGCTTGCTGAGATGATCACGGAGATCACAAAAGCACAATTGCTTAACTGGAGATTGGGAGTTCTGATGAATGAAAACAAAGCCACCCCGCAACAGGTATCGATGGCTAAAAGAAATGGTTGCGATATAGCAGCCGATATTGCACGTGAAGCACGCCAGGTGCTTGGTGCTATGGGCATAACCGGCGAGTACCCTGTCATGAGGCACATGATGAATATTGAGAGTGTTATTACTTATGAAGGCACTCATGATGTGCATCTGCTCATAACAGGCATGGACATTACAGGAATAAATGCATTTAAGTAAATGAGAATTTTTCTTATAGGTTTCATGGGATCAGGCAAATCGCATTGGGGCAGGCAACTTGCGAAGCAGATAAAAGTTCCTTTTCACGATCTTGATGAAGTGATCGGCTCCAGGGAAAATAAATCAGTTGCACAGATCTTTCACGATTCAGGGGAAGAAGCATTCAGGATAAAGGAAAGAGAAGTACTGGAAGCGCTGATAGATGAAAATGCAACAATGGTTTTATCATGCGGTGGTGGCACACCCTGTTTTTTCAACAACATCGAAAAAATGAAAAAGTATGGAGTAGTAGTGTGGCTGAACACTCATGTCGAAATATTATTGAAGAGGCTGATGAGCGAAAAATCTGCAAGACCACTGATCAAAAATATAAAGGACAACGACATGCGTTCATATATTATCCGCAAATTAAATGAGCGCCGTATGTATTACGAGCAGGCCGATGTGATCATAGACAATGAAGACAGTATTTCAATGAACGATTTCATTCAAACCGTTTTGCATGCATAAGCCATTTCTTATTACCGCATGCATATTTGCCGCAATAGCAGTAATACTCGGCGCATTCGGTGCCCACGGTCTTAAACAGATTGTACCGCCGGAAACAATTACAACCTTTGAAACAGGAATCCGTTATCATTTTTATCATGCATTTGCGTTACTCGCAACAGGTATGTTGTATGAGAGGGGGCGGAGAGGATGGATAAAATTCGCAGGCATATCATTCATAGCTGGCATCGTATTATTTTCAGGATCGCTTTACCTGCTGACTATATTTAAAGCAACAGAAACAGTTGGATTAAATAAGCTTGGAATCATTACACCATTCGGAGGATTGTTTTTAATTGCCGGATGGATAGCTCTGGCAATCGCCTTATCTTTGTCGCCATGGCGAACCGCTTAAAATCAACCAAAAGCCAGAGATCCGATACAACTTCGCTGAAAGCCGAAAAAGAAGAAAAGGTCAGCGTAAAAGAACTTATTAAAGATGAACGTACTCATAAGATCATCGGAGTACTTCTGCTGCTTACATGCCTTTTTCTCTTTACCTGTTTTACCTCCTATCTTTTTACGTGGCACGAAGATCAAAGTGCTGTAATCAACGGATCCTTATTTTTCCCTGATAAAAAAGCTGAGATCGCTAATATTCTCGGGATGTTTGGCGCCTGGGTTGCGCACCAGTTTTTCTATAATGGTTTTGGCCTGGCATCATACCTTTTCTGCGTTTTGTTTTTTGTTGGAGGTATAAACCTTATAACGGGGAAAAAAGTATTTTCTTTTACAAGACATCTTCGTTATGTGATCGCCGGCATCATTTATTTCTGTGTGTTCTTCGCATTTTTTGCCAGCAATGCAGAATTAAGATTAGGGGGTGGCATCGGGAATGATATTTCAAACTGGCTGGAAGGTTTTTTGGGAAAATTTGGCACAGCGGCTTTGCTGATTGTTGCAGGCCTGGCTTACTTTATATGGCGCTTTAATCCGGTAATGAAAATGCCGGCGCGGAAGCGCGCTGAAATGAAAGAAATTATTTCACAGGATCAGCCGATGATTGAAGAACCGGTGGAAGAGCCAAAGAAAAACAGACTAAAGAAAAACGGTGCCATCCTTGTACCTCCAAAAGAAGTGGAGGAATCGCCACTCGACATGTCTATCATTATGAAAGATCAGGATGAAATGGTAATTTCTCCCGCACTCGATCCTATCACTACTGCCGGATTGAATATTGTTGACCCTGCAACTGAAGTCAGGAAACCTAAGAAAAATATTCCTGATCCCGAGCTTGTCATAAACTATGTAAAACCCAGATCAGATTCAGAAAACGAAGACACTGAAGAAGAACTTCCGGTGAACATGGAACCATACGAACCCACGCTTGACCTTCGTGATTATAAATATCCGCATCTCGATCTGCTTGAAGTGCACGGCAGTGAAAAAATAATACAGGATCCTAATGAACTGGAAGCAAATAAAAACCAGATCATCAATACCCTTAAGAATTATGATATCCTGATACAGAAGATTAGTGCCACTGTAGGACCAACCGTTACATTATATGAAATTGTTCCGGCTGCCGGTGTACGTATTTCCAGGATTAAAAATCTCGAAGATGATATTGCATTGAGCCTTGCCGCATTGGGTATCCGTATCATTGCTCCGATTCCCGGTAAAGGAACTATCGGTATAGAAGTTCCTAACGTGAAGAAAACAGTGGTGAGCATGCGCACGCTGCTTGCTTCTGATAAATTCCAGCATAATAATTACAGCCTTCCTATAGCCATCGGCAAAAAGATAGACAACGAAAATTTTATCGTAGACCTCACCACCATGCCACACCTGCTGATGGCTGGTGCAACAGGACAGGGAAAGTCTGTAGGTGTGAATGCCATACTCGTTTCACTTTTGTATAAAAAGCATCCGTCTCAGCTGAAGCTTGTGCTTGTTGATCCGAAGAAAGTAGAATTAAGCTTATACAGAACAATTGAAAAACATTTCCTGGCCAAGCTGCCCGGAGAAGAAGAAGCCATAATTACCGATACAAAAAAAGTGATCAATACCCTGAACGCTCTTTGTATTGAAATGGATAACCGCTATGATCTGCTTAAGGAAGCAGGAGCCAGGAACATCAGGGAGTATAATGAAAAATTTATCAAGAGAAGATTGAACCCGCAGAAAGGCCATCAGTTCCTTCCTTTTATAGTGTTGGTGATAGATGAATTTGCTGACCTGATCATGACTGCAGGTAAGGAAATCGAAATGCCTATCGCCAGGCTTGCACAACTTGCACGTGCTGTAGGCATACACCTGATTATTGCTACACAGCGACCTTCAGTAAACATTATTACCGGTACCATCAAAGCGAATTTCCCTGCGAGGATTGCTTTTAAAGTGTCTTCTAAAATAGATTCCCGTACCATCCTTGATACAGGAGGAGCAGAACAATTGATCGGTAAAGGCGACATGCTCGTTTCTTATAATGGTGAAGTCACAAGGTTGCAGTGCGCTTTCGTTGACACACCTGAGGTAGACAGCATCTGCGAATTCATTGGCGATCAAAGAGGATATCCGCAGGCTTTTTATCTTCCTGAATATATTGATGAGAAGGAAATGGATGGAAAAGATTTCAGTCTGCTCGACCGGGATCCTTTATTCGAAGAAGCTGCCAGGTTAATTGTTCAGAACCAGGTTGGATCCACATCACTTATACAGCGTAGAATGAAACTTGGATATAACCGTGCGGGAAGGTTGATGGATCAGCTGGAGGCTGCCGGGGTCGTAGGGGGTAATCAGGGAAGTAAGGCCAGGGATGTGTTGATTAAAACCGAATCAGAATTAGATCAGCATCTGATAACGCTGGGAACTTGAGACGGCAGAGGGCTGACTAAGACGGCAGCCCTCTGCCCTTCCCTCACTGCCTCAAATCCACTTCCTCTACTCCGGGATATTTCGATTTATTAAAAGTAAACACATCATCAGCTATAGCTGCCTTTCCATTGAGTGAATTTACTGTATATGAATACTTATTTCCGTTCTTCTCTAATACGCGTGTAGAATAAATTGTCTGTGTTTTCTTATCTACCAACAGGTAGACCTTATGAAAAGCCTTAGTCTTGTCAACCGGCGTCATTTCGATTTCCTGTAAAACCTTGGCACCGATTTTCTTTTCACCGTTGAGCTTGTAAAGGAAATCCTTGTCATAGAATGAAGTAAACAGTTTTTGTGGGGTAATGCCTGACCCGGTTGCATCAAGCTCTGTAATGGTCACTTCATTGGCGCCTTTGTCGTATGTCCATACATTCTTTCCATCACTATAAATTTCCTGTCCGGTGATGTTTACCCTGTATTTTTTGTCTTTCATGAATACAGTACCCTTTTTAGTACCTTGTACCTTTCCATGAGTATCTTCAATCTGGAGGGTGAAATTCGACTTAACTGCCTTATAAGTCTTGAACTTGTTACTCACGCCGTCCAGCACTTTTTTAGCTGCAGGATCATTGCCCTGCGCGAACCCGGATAAAACTGAAATTGCCAAAGCCAACAATAAACTGATGTTTTTCATTTCGTATGAATTAATTATCAAAACCTTTTGGAGCCGCAAATATATTGCAATCCTTAGACCGCAATCGGTTATAAAAGGTTTGCAGGCTGAAGAGGTTTTTATGTTAAATCGCAGCTCTTTCCCTCACTTCCCCCATCTAAACGATTTACTTTCAAAACCAGCAAGATCAAGCACCCTGTCTACAACAGTAGCGGCTATTTCATCAATCGTTGAGGGTTTGCTGTAAAATGAAGGTGTTGCAGGGCAAATTATGCCACCCGCCAGGGTAACCGTTTCCATATTTTTAATGTGAATAAGATTATAAGGTGTATCCCTTACCACACAAATAAGCTTTCTCCTTTCTTTTAACATCACATCTGCGGCCCGGGTGATCAGATCAGTTGAAACACCAGATGCAATTCTTCCTAATGTGCCCATGGAGCACGGCACAATAATCATGATATTGTATTGGCCGGATCCGGAGGCGAAAGGCGCCATAAAGTCCTGAGTAGAGAAATTTGAAACAGGGTAACTTTCAAACGATCGGCTTGTCAGTTCTGTTTCCCAGACAGTTTTGGCATTTTCAGTCATTACAACTGAAAGGTCCAGCCATTGTGATTTGAGCATGATCAACTTTTCAATCAAAAGCTTTGCATATATAGATCCGCTCGCACCCGTAATAGCCACCACAACCTTATTTTGCATGACAGAGTTTTGAATGAAGTTTGCCTTTGGGCTGAATTGACAGTAGTCAAATTATTATAAAATACGCTGAAAAACACATTAAGAAAAACTCAATGTATGATTTCCGCAACTATCTTTGAATCTTTCATAGGATATGGTTTAATGGTTAACAGTATTCGATTAGAATGTGCCTCCTCCCCGGAGGCATTTTTATGCGTTAGCCATATGAGGTATAGCATCTACTTTATAGACACCTGCATCCAGTTTCTTTTTCGTAGCGGAAAATGCTTCGAGAGTCTTCTGAATATCTTCATCATTATGCGCTGCAGTAGGTATCAAGCGGTAAATGATGTGTCCTTTGGGAATAACGGGATAAACGACTATAGAACAGAAGATGTGGTAGTTTTCACGAATGTCCATCACCATGGCTGTTGCTTCTTCAACACCTCCTTTCATATAAACCGGTGTAACAACAGAATCCGTTTTACCGATGTCGAACCCTCTTTGCTTTAAACCATCCTGCAATTTTTTTGCTGTTTCCCACAGTTTATTTTTTAGTTGCGGTTGTGTGCGCAATAGATCAAGTCTTTTTAAATTTCCTATTACCAGTGGCATTGGTAAGCTTTTCGCGAAAATCTGACTCCGAATATTGTAGCGTACATAATCGATGATTTTCTTATCACCAGCGATGAAGGCACCGATTGACGCCATGGATTTTGCAAAGGTTGAAAAATACAGATCTATTTTATCCTGAACGCCCTGCTCTTCACCAGCACCAGCACCTGTTTTTCCAAGTGTCCCGAATCCATGGGCGTCATCAACCAGCAACCTGAACTGATATTTATCTTTCAGAGCAGCTATCTCTTTCAGCTTTCCCTGGTCGCCGGCCATGCCGAAAACTCCTTCAGTGATCACGAGTATGCCGCCAGATTGCTGTTTATCGATCATTGCGGTTGCACGTTGAAGTTGTTTTTCAAAATCTTCAACATCGTTATGCTTGTATACATACCTGTGGCCCGGGTGCAATCTCAATCCATCTATAATGCACGCGTGGCTTTCAGCATCGTATACAATCACATCATGCCTGCCGCATATTACATCAATCAGGCTCACCATTCCCTGGTAACCGAAGTTTACGAGTATCGCATCTTCTTTTCCTTCAAATGCAGCCAGCTCTGCTTCGAGCTGCTCATGAAAATTACTATTGCCGCTCATCATTCGTGCACCCATTGGCAGTGCAAGTCCAAACTCTTTGGCAGCGTCGGCATCAGCTTTCCTTACTTCCGGATGATTGGCCAGTCCCAGGTAATTATTGAGGCTCCACACGATCATTTCCTTACCCCGGAATATCATACGGTTCGATATATCACCTTCAAGTTTGGGAAAGGCGAAATAACCATGTGCACGTTCGCGGTGCTGACCGATCGGTCCATAATTTTTTAAAAGCCGTTCGAAGATATCTGCCATAAAATTTCTCTTTAAAGTGCCGCGAAGTTACCATTAAAATATGGTAAACAGCTGCTGCTTTTCAATGATGAATTACATAAATGTTTACTTTTAATCCTTTACTAATACTGAAAAAATAACTTTAGATGCGATTAATATTCTTGTTGTTATTGGTGGCGCAAACTGCATTTTCACAATCCGGCAATACCAACAAAAATCCTGTTAATAGACCAAAGCTTGTTGTTGGAATCGTAGTAGACCAGATGCGTTGGGATTACCTGTACCGATACTACAACCGGTATGCCGCTAATGGTGGTTTCAAAAGAATGATCAACCACGGTTTCAGCTGTGAAAATACTTTCATCAATTACATCCCGACAGTTACAGCATGCGGACATACATGCCTGTTTACAGGATCGGTACCTGCCATACATGGTATCGCTGGCAACGAATGGTACGATCCGAAAACAGAACAGATTGTTTATTGTACATCCGATAATTCAGTTGCAGGAGTGGGAACTTCCTCTGCTGCAGGAAAAATGAGCCCGCGGAATATGCTGGTAACAACCATCACCGATGAGTTGAAGCTGGCTACAAATTTCAGGAGCAAGGTAATCGGCATCTCATTTAAAGACCGCGGTGCGATTTTACCGGCGGGTCATTCAGCCAACGCAGCATACTGGTATGACCCTTCAAATGGTAAATTTATGTCCTCAACCTATTACATGAAGAACTTACCCCAATGGGTAAACGAATTCAATGATAAAAAATATCCTGACCAGTATTTTAAAAACGGATGGAACACATTATATCCAATCGCAACATATGTACAGAGTACATCAGATGAACAGGTATGGGAAGGAAAACCATTCGGTGATGAACAAAAAGGTTTTCCATACAACCTGGATAAATTCATTGGCTCTACAAGTTATGGAACTCTTACAGCCACTCCTTTTGGAAATACACTCACCAGGCAAATGGCCATTGCCGCTGTAGCTGCTGAGCAGCTTGGTAAAGACAGCATCACTGATTTTCTCACCGTAAGTTTTTCTTCACCCGATTATATTGGACATACATTCGGTCCTAATTCAGTTGAAGCAGAAGACGGTTTTCTCAGGCTCGATAAAGACCTTGGTGAACTTTTAGATTACCTCGATAAAAATGTTGGTAAAAACCAATATCTCGTTTTTCTCTCCGCCGACCATGGCGCTGCTCATGCAGCAGGATTTTCGAAAAACTTTAAAGTTCCCGGCGGCTATGTACAACCAGCCTCCCTTGAAAAGGGAGTTGATTCTGTTTTAAGAAAACAATACGGCAATTTTAAGTTTCTTGCTGCATCTGATAATTTCCAACTATATCTCGATCATCAGCTGATGGACTCGCTAAAGCTTCACAGAACTACACTATATAACACTGTTGTAAATTATCTGCTCGATCAGCCAGACATTGCTGATGCTTTTATGTGCGATGATATCAACAAAGTTTCATTACCTGAACATATTCGTGAACAGGTAATCAATGGGTATAACCGGCTGAGAAGCGGCGACATTCAATATTTTTTTAAACCGGGTTACATGAGCGGAGGAACAACTGGCACCACACATGGTGCATGGAATCCGTATGATGCTCATATCCCATTGTTGTGGTATGGCTGGAATATTAAATCTGGAAAAACAAACCGCGAAACCCATATGACAGATGTTGCACCAACTATAGCGGCTATGTTAAGGATCCAGATGCCCAGTGGGAGTGTCGGCAACGTAATAGAGGATGTATTTATTAAGTGAAAAGTGAAAAGTGAAAAGTGAAAAGTAAAAAATGAAAAGTGAAAAGTTAAAGGTATTGATAGGCTACTTTCAACTTTTCACTTTCGAGATTTAACTTGGACAAGGATCATTTACCCTAACCCCGGACCTGTAAGGTTTCCACCACGGTCCCTTCTTTTTTCACTGGGTAGTTGTTCAAGGTCGGATTGAAGAGGTCCTACGTTGTCCTGTTTATTTCTCTGTCCTGATCCTGCTCCTGTCGTATTAGTTTCCTGGTCTGTCTTAACAGCATTTCCCTTTGCTGAATTTGGGTTCTGGAAAGCATTATCATTATTTTCATCCCAGTTTTCATTGCTTTGCTGACCTTGTTGCGGACGTACATCACGGTCAGTGCCTTTTTCGTTTATGTTATTCTTTTTAGACATAGTTTTAAATTTAAGTGTGAAGAAATTCAGCTTTCATGCGGGTCAGGTTCCCCTGTTGGGGGACTTTCCTGTTCTCTTCTCATTGAACCGGAACTTCGAATTGGGTTACCTGGCTGATCTTCCTGATATCCTCTGTTTTCAAGGTTTTCCTGGCTTGCTTTGGGTCCTGACCCGGGGATACCGGAGTTAGCCGTTATATCCTGTTTTTCAATCTCTTGTTCACGAATATGCTCATTAGGCTGTTCCCTGTCTTCTCCGCTCGGGGATTTGGATGACTTATTCGCCATGATGGAAGAAGTAAAAAATTTGTGCCAGATTGGGCAGGGGGAGGCGGTAAAAGGCAAATACGCAAACGAGAATTGGAAAGCAACTCAGAAGTGGAACAAAATTCAACAAAAGAAAACAAGAAATTAATCAGAAAATGCATACCCTCTGCCCTTTGCCTCTACTCGTTCCTTCCAATACAATTCAAATCCTCAAAAGCTGTTTCAAGGCGTTTGATAAATGATTCCTGGCTTTTCCGAAGCCATACTCTCGGGTCGTAATATTTTTTGTTAGGTTTATCAGCTCCGCCCGGATTGCCTAATTGTGCCTGAAGAAAATCTTCATTTTTCTTGTAAAAACCGAGCACGCCTTCCCAAAATGCCCATTGAAGATCGGTGTCGATATTCATCTTGATTGCACCATAACCAATTGCCTCGCGTATCTGGTTCTGCGGTGATCCGCTTCCTCCATGAAATACAAAATATACAGGCTTGGCAGCAGTCTTCAATTCCGTTTCTATATATGTCTGACTGTTCCTTAAAATTTCAGGACGCAGCTCAACATTACCGGGACTGTAAACCCCATGAACATTACCAAAAGCGGCTGCAACACTAAATAATTTACCCACCTTGCTTAATTCTTTATACGCATAAGCAACATGTTGTGGCTGAGTATATAATTTATCGTTTTCAAGGCCACTATTATCAACGCCATCTTCTTCTCCACCTGTAACTCCGAGTTCAATTTCAATTGCCATTCCTAATGGTTGCATACGTTTGAAGAACTGTACAGATGTTTCTATGTTCTCTTCAATTGTTTCTTCAGAAAGATCAAGCATGTGAGAGCTGAACAAAGGACGTTTATTTTCTTTATAATACTGTTCGCCTGCTTCGATCAGGCCAGTGATCCATGGCAGCCATTTTTTTGCTGCATGGTCTGTGTGTACAATCACAGGAACACCATAATACTTAGCTATATTATGTATATGCAATGCTCCTGAAACACCACCTGAAATATTTGCCTGCAGGTGATCATTCGGCATTCCCTTGCCAGCAATGAATTGTGCGCCACCATTTGAAAACTGTATGATTACCGGTGAATTAACTTTTGCAGCAGTTTCCAGTACCGCATTTATTGTATCTGTTCCTGTGCAATTAACTGCCGGAAGTGCAAATTGATTTTCCTTCGCATCTTTATAAAGTGCTTCAAGTTCGTCTCCAAAGAGAACGCCGGCTTTGTATTTTTTCATGTTGCTTTTGAATATTTACTGAAATAATAGTACCCTCTTTTGAGGAGCCGCAAAGGTACGTTTTTCGAAATGGTCTGACAACCTTAGTCTTCCAATTTGCCGAGCGACTTCTGGATAAGCTTGAAATGCTTTGAAAGATTTTGCTTGAGGTGTGTTTTCACTACCTGTCCCATTGAATGATTTTTTTGAAACAATCCGGTTTTAAAGTAATCACCCAGCTCCATTTTCAATTGTTCTGTTTTTTCAGGTTTTGAGATCATGTCGCTTGACATAATATTAAGCAGGTCCATCGTCCTTCTTCGTGATGATGCCATCCTGAATGCGATCATGGTACGTTCTTCTGCCTGGTACTGTTCAATGGAATCTTTATTAAGTATCTTTTTTGTCATTTCAACCAGCTCTATATTTTCTTTGAAGAATTGTGGCAGGTAAAGATTTTTTCTTCCTTCATAAGATTGTTGGTCAAAATCAATTGCTCTTATTCTGTACTGAAAATCTTCTACATCAGGTGTAATGTCGACCACAAAGTTATATGAACGCATGTCACCTAGTAATCGTACAAAGCAGCGTTCATTGAACTTCACGAACTCTTTGGCGAATCTTATCTGGTTGGTTAAAGGTTCGTGCAGGTGTTTTTTTATGAACAGATCGCCCGGAATGCCTGGAATATGCTCCTCTACCAAAGTCGCTTTGTTGGTTAAATAAGTGATCCTGTTGGGTGAGAGTATGTGTTCAAGTTCCAAACCGTAAATCCGCGACGCGTCGGCCTGTTTCACATAATAATAATCATAGTTGTCGTTGAACTTATTTACAATACGTATACGGAATGGGTGCGAATTTCCGAAAGTGCAGTAATCTATTCTGGCTACGTCGAGGTGCTTGCTGAAAGAAAGGTCTCCTTCAGTTTTTAGTATGGCATATATTTTTACAAGTCCATCACGGATAAACTCCCATTCCTTCATGTCGTACGTTACTTTTTCCCACAAAGTGTCTTTCCCGGATTTGTCGAGGAGGGGAACGCTGTAAGTGATACGGAGAAGATCGCGGTAGGAAACCGGAAGTTTTACTTCTCTACCGTGAATTTTTAAATAATTTCTGAAGTCATCATTGACGGGGTAAATATCCTTTTTGCGGGAAGGCTTGTCGTTGAGATTCATCATTCAAATTACGTCAAGTAAAATGAATTCTTCTCATTGTGCCTTTGCGTTAAACACTTACATGATTTTTTTTGCCTCCTGCCAAACAATTCATTCGGCAGGAGGGTACTGGAGTTAATAAAGGGGTTTTCAGGATACGGATTAAAGGTTCTTTGGACGTTGGATTTAAAAACGGACTGACTGTTGTTACACAGAATATGGATTAAAAGGACTGAATTAAAGGATTTATTATTTTCTTAGGATATGAAGGTTGTCGTGCGAAAAGGAAAAAAAGAAGTTGACTGATATTGGACTTTTGGAAATTCCTTGGATATTGGACGTAAAAGGATTTTGGACGGATATTGGACTAAGATTGATATAATATCAATCAACTTCTGACACAAATGTACATTCACATTCGAATGTTAACAAGAGCATAATTGCTCTATTATTTTTATTCGGTATTTACTGATGAAATCGTAGAATAACTATACTATGCGAACAACATACGTGAGACACAATAGTAAAAGCACGAAAACTACGTTCGGGGGGCGGCTTATTTATCATCCGCGAACCCTTTATCCACAAGCCATTGGTCGTTGTAAACTTTTGCAACATATCTGCTGCCATGATCATGCAGAATTACCACTACGAGATCTTCTTTTTTTAACTCATCTTTCTTTTGCAACAATCCCTGAATAGCTGTTCCGGCACTGTAACCGCAGAACAATCCTTCTTCTTTTGCAATTCTTCCCGTCATCAATGCTGCATCTTTATCAGTGACCTGCTCGAATGCATCGATGTATTGCATATCATAATTTGCCGGCACAAAATCTTCTCCTATTCCTTCTGTTATATACGGGTGCACTTCATGCATATCTACCTCACCTGTTTTAAAATATTTTGTAAGCAATGATCCGTATGGATCCATCGCCCATGCTTTTACCGATGAGTTTTTTTCTTTCAGGTATTGCGCGGTTCCTGTAATTGTTCCACCGGTACCTGTAGCAACAACCAGGTGAGTAACTTTACCATCGGTCTGTTTCCATATTTCAGGTCCTGTTGTTTCATAATGTGCAAGCCGGTTAGCAAGGTTATCATACTGGTTAGCGTGAAAGGAATTTGGAATTTCAGCTGCCAGTTTTCTGGCGACAGAATAATAGGAACGCGGATCATCAGGCTGAACATCTGTAGGACATACAATCACATCGGCACCCATCGCACGTAGTATATCCAGTTTTTCTTTTGATTGTTTATCGGTGGTGGTGAAAATACATTTGTAACCTTTTACGCAAGCTGCGAGGGCAAGTCCCATGCCGGTGTTGCCTGAGGTACATTCTATGATGGTTCCTCCACGTTTCAATTTTCCTTCCTTTTCTGCTACTTCTACCATTTTTACTGCCATTCGGTCTTTTGCAGAATGTCCGGGATTAAAATATTCCACTTTAGCTGCAACAGTGCATGGAAGTTCACTGGTTACTTTATGCAATTTTATCAAAGGTGTATTGCCTATTGTTTCCAGTATGCTGTTCTTAATATCCATCAGTGCAATTTAGTAAAAACAAAGGGTTGAAGTTGTACATTCGCGCTTCATGGAAAAAAGATACTTAATGCAGATTGCGGAGCTGCTAAAAGTCAGCGCGAAGCAGGTGGATAATGTGCACCAGCTCCATGAAGAAGGTGCTACAGTGCCGTTCATGGCTCGATACCGCAAAGAAGCCACTGGTAACCTTGATGAAGTGCAGATCAATGATATAGTAGAGAAAATAAAATATTTTGAAGAGCTGCAGAAGAGAAAGGAAACTATCATCAAAAATATTGAAGCGGCAGGAAAATTAACAGCTGAATTAAAAAGCCGGATAGAAAATAGTTTCGAGGCAACAGAGATCGAAGATATTTACCTTCCTTTCAAGCCTAGAAGAAAAACAAAGGCCAGTGCCGCAATTGATAAAGGGCTCGAGCCACTCGCTGCTATAATATTTGCACAGAATGATATTGATGTGAATGGTGAAGCTACAAAGTTTGTTACTGAACAGGTGGCAACTAAAGAAGAGGCTTTGCAGGGAGCCCGCGACATCGTTGCAGAATGGATATCGGAAAATGAGCAGGCACGTAATGCTGTGCGGCAATTATTTGCTGCAGGTGCAATTGTAAGCTCAAAGGTGTTGAAATCAAAGAAGGAAGCTGAAGAGGCACAGAAGTACCGTGATTATTTTGAATTCAGTGAAGCACTGAAGGCGTGTCCTTCTCACCGGATGCTCGCGATAAGAAGAGGGGAGAAAGAAGGATTTCTTTCAATGGATATCATGATCGCTGAAGAGCAGGCTAAAAGTGATCTGAAAAAAGTTTTTGTCAGGAAAAATAATTCATGCGGTGCCCAGGTCTCATCTGCGATAGATGATTCATACGATAGATTGTTGAAGTCGTCTATTGAAAATGAATTCAGGCTGCAGGCGAAGAACGCTGCCGATGAAGAAGCGATTCGCGTATTTGCAGAAAACCTGCGGCAGCTGTTGCTTGCTTCCCCTTTAGGGTCTAAAAAAATAATGGCGCTTGATCCGGGATTCAGAACCGGCTGCAAAGTTGTTTGCCTCGATGCACAGGGAAATTTCAAAAATTACTCTACTATATTTCCACACCAGCCACAGATGGAAGTTGCAGCATCTGTTGCTGAATTAAAAAAACTTGTTGACAGATTTGAGATAGAAGCCATTGGTATTGGTAACGGCACTGCAGGCAGAGAGACTGAGCAGCTGGTGCGTGGTATTGACTTCGGCAGGCCGGTAAGTGTATTTATGGTGAATGAAAGTGGTGCATCTATTTATTCCGCTTCTGAAGTGGCACGTGAAGAATTTCCTGATCAGGATGTAACTGTGCGTGGTGCAATAAGTATTGGACGCAGGCTGCTGGACCCTTTGAGTGAATTGGTGAAGATCGACGCGAAATCAATTGGCGTAGGACAGTATCAGCATGATGTTAACCAGGCAAGGCTGAAGGAGCAACTCGATAAAGTTGTTGAAAGTTGCGTAAATCACGTCGGAGTCGATATAAATACTGCAAGCCGTCATTTACTTGGGTACATATCCGGATTGAGTTCTACACTTGCAAAAAATATTGTTGATTACAGATTGAAAAATGGTCCGTATAAATCACGTGATGAAATAAAAAAAGTTGGGTTGATGGGACCTAAGAGCTTTGAGCAGTCGGCAGGTTTTATGAGAATACCTGGATCTGAGAATCCGCTTGATAACAGTGCTGTGCACCCTGAAAGTTATCATATAGTGCAGGCGATGGCAAAAGATCTTGATTGTTCTGTTCATGATCTTATAAAACACGGATCATTGCGAAAGAATGTTGATGCAAGAAAATATATTTCAGAAATTGCCGGTGAATTTACCATCAATGATATTTTAAAAGAACTTGAGAAGCCGGGCCGCGATCCGCGTGCTGTTGCTGAAGAATTCAGGTTCGACGACTCTATCAAAACCATTGAAGATGTAAAGCCCGGTATGAAGGTTCCTGGAATTGTGACTAACATTACGAATTTTGGTGCGTTTGTGGATATTGGTGTGAAGCAGGATGGGCTACTGCATATATCACAGATGAGTAAAACTTATATTGCTGATCCAAACCAGGCGGTCAAGTTGCAACAGCGCTTAATGGTGACTGTTACAGAAGTAGATATAACCCGCAAAAGGATTTCTTTGTCAATAAAAGATGCCATACCTGCCACTTCTGCAGCTAAACAGGGTGTTCACAAACCATCTGAAAAGCAGATAGCTCAAAAACCTGCTGCAAGAAAAGAGGAAACATTGAATGATTTCCAGTCGAAGCTGATGGAGCTGAAGAAGAGGTTTAAATGATTTGTAATCCTGCGCCCAGCCGCAGGTGTGGTTGCAGGATTCGGATTAAAAAGTGTAAGCAAATCTTTATTTTTCACAACCAATACAATAGCATATGCCATCCCGCCGCAACTTCCTCAAAAACATGACCGCAATAAGCGCGATGTATCCTTTAAATAATTCCGGCAGATCGAATAAACCGAACAAAATTCCATCTGGCAAAAACATTGTCTGTGTTGGTGGCCACCCAGACGATCCGGAAAGTGGATGCGGAGGTACACTTCTGTTACATGCGCAGGCTGGAAGCAAGGTGAGCATTGTATATCTCACAAAAGGAGAAGCGGGTATCAAAGGAAAATCGCATAATGAAGCTGCAGCTATAAGAACAAAAGAAGCCAGTGCAGCTGCGGCTATCATCGGTGCAGACACTTACTTTGCTGGCCAGATAGATGGGGATACAGATTTCAACCAAACCGAAATTAAAAAGCTTCAGGAGTTACTCACCTCTTTGAAGCCGGATGTTCTATATACTCACTGGCCACTTGATACACATCCTGATCACCAGGCAGCATCTTTGTTAAGCATTCAATGCTGGGTGAGAATGAACAGGTCATTCGAACTTTATTTATTTGAAGTAGACAGCGGTTCGCAAACGTTCCAGTTTATGCCGACTCATTATATTGACATTACCACCGTCGAGCGTCAAAAGAAGGAAGCGCTGTATAAGCACAAGAGTCAGTATCCTGAAGCGATTTATAACGAACATCATCACATCATGCAGCTATTCCGTGGTCGTGAGATTGGGGTGAAGGAAGCTGAAGCTTTTATCAGGGTAGGGGCTTCGGACCATATAAAGTAGTTGGCATTACTTGAATGCAAAGTAAAATTCCCACTCATGGCGTACACTATAAGCAACTCAAATGCGACCAGGCAAAATATACGACAGTACGGAAACAATGGAAAAGTTTCGGTCAAAGATGAAACCGTTTTATTATAATCCTTCTAAATACAAAACTTACATGAAGCAGCGGGGAATTCCATATCCCACGCTGGAAAAAAAGTAATAACGGATGCAAGGAGTTCGGCTGAAAGCAATCACGCATTCTTCTCCATCCGCTCATTCTTCTTTTTAGTCAGATACATATCAAGTAACATTAGCCCGAGAATAATGTTTACCATAATGAACACATTCATATAAGTACTATTGAACATGTGGCCCCAGTTTACATTACTTATCTGCATTTCAGGAAGTATGCCTGTGTCGGGCTGAGTCCAGTCTACCTGGCTTATTGTGTAAATGACCAATCCTATGATTGTAGTAAGAAAAAAAGTGCCTATACCCCAGATAACATTCTTATTAATATAATTTCTTGTAGCAGGAGTAATGTATAATCTGGAGATCTCCTCCATTACATTCTGAGTAAACCTTAATGATGGATGTTCCAGATCTATATTATTCTGCATCAATTGATGTACTTCCATCAACTCCGCATATTTTACCTTCCATTCCTGATTGGTTTGCAGGAGCTGTTCAATGAAGTCTTTTTCTTTCTTCTCCATCGATCCGTCGATAAAGTTCCAGAGTTTTTCTTCTATGTTATGAGGTATGTTCATGTTATTTTAATTAATCACATTATGTGACTGATGAAACGGGAAATGAGAATCAGGAATTTATATTATCCCGTTTCCCGATGATCAATTCTCGTCAATAGCTCAAATCCCTCAGCTCCTGTATAAAATGCTTTTCCATTTTTTCTTTCAGCCGCGTTCGCGCACGGTGCAATTTAACCTTCACCGTATTTGTCTCCATATCCAAAATACGTGCTATCTCTTCCAACGACTGTTCCGCTTTATAAAACAATGTGATCAGGCGCGCATCATCAGCACTCAGCAACTGGATAGCTTTTGTTACCATCTCCACCTTCGACTTCACCTCCACCTGGTTCGCATTCATGCCCCCATCCTTATTTTCAGCCTGCTCAAACACATGCACATGATCCAAAGAACGTATATCCAGCTTCTTCTTTCTCAAAAAAGTAATACTTGTTGAGTTGACAATTGAATACAGCCAGGTACTAAATTTCGACTGGCCCCTGAAATCCTTCAACGCCTTATACGCCTTTACAAATACATCCTGTGCGATCTCTTCAGCGTCTTCACGATTAAGAGCATAACGGAGCGCCAGCGTGAATACAAAGTTCTGGTAGCGGGTCACCAGTTCAGCGTACAACTGGTGGTTGCCACCCAATACCCTGGTAATTATTTCATTATCAGTCGTTCGGGCATCCATTACTTACTATAAGACTATTACAAAGGCGGGAAGGTTACAGTACAAAGTACGTAATTATGCAGATTCTTACAGGAGAAGGAAGAAGAGAGAGGCCTTAGTCTTCTTTACGCAGACCTTAGCGCCTTTGCGCGAAACCTGAGTGGTAAACATTGCACGAGAAGACGCTAAGAATCACAAACACGCATTATTCTACTTTCTTCCTTCTCCCTGCTTCTAAAAAGATTTTATAAAAAAGCTGTAACCTCGCTGAAACATATGTTGTCTCATTATTTAGAAACATTTATAAAAAAATAAAAATCAAGTTATGAACGGCGAATTATTAATCCCCATTCTTGTACCTCTTGGCTTTTTTGCTCTCATCTTCGGCATTGTGTATATGAACAAGAAAGAAAACCTCGCCATGATCGATAAAGGCATGAACCCCAAACAGGGTGCCACCCGTGGTCCGGAACCTTTCAGAAACCTGAAATGGGGACTGCTCCTCGTTGGAGCTGGTGTTGGACTTTTCCTGGCTTACCTGTTCGATGAGTATTTCTCAAGGCACGGCGACAATGAAGCATTGTACTTTGCACTCATAGCAATAGGTGGTGGCACAGGGCTGATTATTTCATATAGGATGGAAATGAGGGAATTGAAAGAAAGAAACGGAACTATTATTCGTGGAGTGCCTTCTGAACTGTAAGGTCATTAACATTACTCACTTCATAATAACCTGGCATGCCCCAGATTTGTCTGGCCATCCAGGTTTTTACTCTTTTAGCCATTTCAGTACGATCTTTTTCAGGTAACACAGCCAGTTCAATCCTGTTGTCAGCAACATATTCCGTTAGTGCATTGATCACCTCTTCACCCGGATGGTAGCGTGAAGCAAATTCGGCTGAAGTTGTATACTTGTCAAACGCTGTTTTGTTCTTTATATAATACTGATATATAAATTTTCCAAAGTTCTGGTTCTGGAACAGCTGAGCAACATCGGTTACAAATCCGGTGGTGTCAATCGGTATAAAAATATCCGGAGTGATGCCACCACCTGCATATACAATGCGGCCACCTTTAGTTTTAAATGCTAAACCACTGGATATCTTAACTGTATCAGCTTTGCTCACCTCACCACTATGATATCTTTCAAGCACTTCTTCGTTGTAAGCACTGCGTCCGTTTGCATACGATTTTTGAATACTTCTTCCTGCAGGTGTATAGTACCGGGCGACGGTAAGACGTAATGCTGCACCACCACTTAAATTAAATTGTTCCTGTACCAATCCTTTACCAAATGTTCTTCTTCCAATGATCGTACCCCGGTCCCAATCCTGTATAGCGCCTGCGATCACTTCGCTGGCAGAAGCTGATCCTTCATCCACTAATAATACCAGCTTCCCATCTTCAAATAAACCGGGACGATGGCAGTGGTATTCAACTTTTTCCTGGTGCAAGCCCTGTGTGTACACGATCATTTTATCTTCACTCAGAAATTCATCTGCAATGTCAATGGCTTCGCTGAGAATACCACCTCCATTATTACGCAGATCGAAGATCAGTTTCTTCATTCCCTTAGCTTTCAATTTTTCGAAAGCGGCCATACATTCTTCATAACTGGTTCCGGAGAATTTATTGAGATGAATAAAGCCTGTGGTATCGTTGATCATGTATGATGCATCCACTGAATATAACGGAATAGTACCCCTCACCACGTTCACTACTTTTTTTGCAGCGCCATTAAGTATAGTGATCGAAATGGTTGAGGAACCAGGTCCTCTCAGCAGATTTTTAATCTTTTGTGATGTGATACCGTTACCTGCAACCGCACTGTCGCCTACTTTAAGAAACTTATCACCTGCTATTATGCCGGCTTTAGCGCTGGGTCCACCCGGAAATACGTTGACCACATGCACGGTATCGTTGATGATCTGGAACTCTACACCAATGCCTTCAAAGTTTCCCTGGAGGTCTTCATTTACTTCCTGTAAATACCGCGCCGGAATGAAAACGGAATGAGGATCGAGGTGAGTGAGCATAGCTTCTATGGCATCGTCTGCGAGGCTGTCTGAAGATACCGGATCAACATAATTATGGCGGATCAGATCCAGGGTCTCCTGCAATGCGGCGCGCTGGTTGTTTTGAAAAAACCCCTGTGTAACCGGCATTCTTTCTCTCAATTTATATCCGGTTATCATTCCAAGGATCAGCAGTAAGGCAAACACCAGTGGTAACCAGGCCTGTGATTTTCTCATCGTAGGGACTACTTATAGCTTTATTGACCGGCGAAGTTCTTAATAAATTTCCAAATGCGAATTTTACCTTAGCAGTCATGGCGATACTTATAGCAGACAGTGGTTCAACAAAATGTGAATGGAGATTGGCAGGTTCACGAAAAAGCAGCTCGTATTTTACTCAGGGTATGAGCCCATATTTTCTGAATGCAGAGCAAATGGAAAATGTGATCAGGAAAGAGCTGCTCACAAAATTGAAAAACCAGCTGCCCGAGATAATTCATTTTTATGGAACCGGTAATAAAAATCCGAAGAATGCGAAAATGATAAAGGCAGTGTTGCGGAAAGTGTTTCCAGCTGCAAAGGTGACTGTTGACCATGATTTGCTGGGAGCTTCAAGGGCCTTGTGCCAGCATGAGCCGGGCATTGCCTGTATATTGGGTACAGGAAGTAATTCGTGCTATTATAATGGAAAGAGGATCGTTAGAAACAGCCCCGGACTCGGATATGTTTTGGGTGATGAAGGATCAGGAGCCTACCTCGGCAAAAAAGTGATTCAGTATTACCTGTATGAAATATTTGAAAAAGACCTGAAGGAGAAATTTGATAAAAGGTATGCAACGAATGCTGCTGAAATACTGGAGCACGTTTACCAACATCCATTGCCTAACAGGTATCTGGCGGCTTACACGATGTTTCTTTCAGAGAACCGTGGCCATTACATGATAGAAAATATTATTGAAGACGGTATAAACGATTTCTTCTATAATCATATAAGCAGATACCCTGACAGTAAAAGGTATCCTGTTCATTTCACGGGAAGTATAGCATATTATTTTAAAGATGTGGTGCTGGCTTTATGCGAATGGTATGGCTTGAAGGCGGGGAGGATATTGAAAAGCCCGATGGAGGGGTTGAGGGAATATCATACTCAGCAGAGGGCAGACACCGGAGTGCAGAGGTAAGACTGCCGACTCACGCTTCACTATAAAAAAACCAACAATGGATTTCATTAATATAACCGAACAAGGTTCCGCGTATAACGACCTCGAAAAAATGAGTGTCAATGAAATTTTAACCGCCATCAACAATGAGGATAAGAAAGTTGCATTGGCAGTTGAAAAAGTGATTCCTGTCATTGAAGGCTTAGTAGCAGTGACTGCAGATAAAATACTCGCAGGCGGACGATTATTTTATGTAGGCGCGGGCACCAGCGGCAGACTTGGGATACTTGATGCAAGTGAAATTCCGCCGACCTACGGAATGGAATATGGCGTTGTGATCGGTATCATAGCAGGAGGAGAAAAGGCAATACAATATGCTGTGGAAGCAGCTGAAGACGATATGGAACAGGGATGGAAAGACCTGCACACTCATCACGTGAGTGAAAAAGATGTAGTTGTAGGTATTGCATCCAGCGGAAAAACCCCTTATGTACTTGGAGCATTGAAAAAATGCAAAGAAAATAATATTACAACAGCGGGAATTGTTTCCAATCCGGGAAGCCCTGTATTAAATTATTCAGATTTCGGAATAGAATTGATTGTCGGCCCGGAATTTGTTACCGGAAGCACTCGAATGAAAAGTGGAACAGCACAGAAGCTTGTGTTGAATATGATTTCCACTTCTGTAATGATTTTAATTGGTCGTGTTGAAGGTAACCGGATGGTAAACATGCAATTAACGAATGCGAAGTTAATAGATCGCGGAACGCAGATGGTGATGATGAAAACCGGTACCAGTGACTATGAAGAAGCAAAGCAATTGCTGTTAAAGTATGGGAGCGTAAAAAAAGCAGTAGATTCCACTTACCGGTAAATGAAAACCATATTTCAATATACTTTTGAAATATCTTAATACGTTTTATACCCCTATAGTTTAATATATTCCAAATCGTCCTAAACCCCCTGCTTATGAAATTGAGGATTACTGCAGCAGTAATGCTATTTGTCGTGATGTCGACGCTTGTTTCCGCCCAGGAACCAGCGAATAATGCATATGCAATTACCAGTGAAAGCATCGGTTCTTCAGTATGGACTGAAGTAAAACTGATTGACCTTACGAGCGGGCAGGTTACAAAAAATATTTACCAGAATTCAAAAGCTGATTACACTCTATACGACGCCCGTTCACTGAAACAGATCACCATTGCTAAGAAGGATTCAACATCTGCGATGAATGATCTTCGTCCTTTTGCAGGATATTCCGCCGCATGCGCATTTGATAAAAAGAGCAACCGCTTATATTACGCACCGCTTTTTATCAACCAGTTAAGATATATTGACCTTAGCACAAGCACACCTTCGGTTTACCTATTTAAAGATGACAAACTGAGCAATGCTCCTGATGTGGAAGCGGAAGAAAACCAGGTTACGCGCATGGTGATTTCATCTGACGGTAATGGGTATGCGCTGAATAATTCAGGATCACACCTTGTACGTTTCACAACAGGAGAAAATGCTCAGATAAATGATCTTGGCGGATTGCATGATGCACCTGGAAATGGTGACATGAAAATTGATGATGCAGGCACCAGCTGGGGTGGGGATATGCTTGCAGACGTGAGCGGATACCTGTACGTGATCTCTGCGCATAATCATGTTTTTAAAATAGATGTGCAGACAAGAACAGCTACTTACCTGCAAAAAATTACAGGACTTCCTGAAGGATTCACAACAAATGGTGCAGTTGTAGATGGTGAAGGGAATATTATCATCAGCAGCGCGAATTCATTCATATCTTATTACAAGGTTGACCCATCTGTTTGGGATGCAAAAGAAATTGCAGCAGGCAACCAGGTATTCAATACATCAGATCTTGCAAATAATAATTTGTTGTTCGAAACGAATCTTGCGAAGAGCGATGATGTTTTTTTGAAAGAAAAGATTTCAGTTTATCCTAATCCAGTAACATCAAAAATGTTCAGGGTAAGTTTCGATAATAAAGTTGCAGGTGAATACAATGTTCAGCTGGTGGATGTGTCAGGAAGAATAGTTTCAGATAAAGTTGTAAGTGTTTACGCAGGCGCTCAGGTGAGCGAGGTGAGGGTGAACAATAATTTATCGAAAGGAATATACATGGTGAAGGTGTTAAACCATGTTAACAGGGAGGTGTATACCAAGAAAATCATACTGGATTAATAGAAAAAATATTTGGAATACCTTTTAGGAAGGCTGTAACTTGCTTACAGCCTTTTTTATTAACTGGTAGTGCATGCATGATATCGAACCTTTCTATAATTGGCGGCATTTGTACGTGAGTGAAGAAGATGAGCGGTCACCTTTTTATGGAAGAGTGTATTCAGAGTTCGAATTTTCACAAACCATCTACAATTTTTACATTCATCCGCAGTGGGATGATTTTGATTCACGTACCCTTTATTTGAAAGTACTGATCGCCGATTATGAAGAGAAATACATTATAATAGAATTAATAGGCGAATGGAATGATGCCATAGAAAACGACATCATGAACCTGAAGCGTGAAGTGGCTGATAAATTCATGGCCGAAGGCATTTATAAGTTTATACTGATTGGTGAAAATGTGCTGAACTTTCACAGTAGTGATAAGGAATATTACGTGGAGTGGTTCGATGAGGTTACCGATGAGAACGGCTGGATCGTTTGTCTGAATATGCCGGAACAAACACAATACGACTTCATCCGCGCAAAACTAAACCGTTATATTGAGCTGATGGACATTTACAACTGGAGAATATACAAGCCCTTTCACCTGTTTAAACTGATCAACGATGCCATAGTAAAACGGCTTGAATAAAATATTTTTTGATATTCTAATCGTTCTGATTTATTTTTGATCCCTCATGAACATCGCGAAGGCATTCCCTTTTTTTTATTTTTATTTCTACTTTAAAAGTGGCCGGGAAAGCTTTTGTTAACACTAAAAAAAACGATTAACATAAAGAATCCCGGCCAAAAGCCGGGATTCTTGCTTTATCACCAGAACTGCATACATGAAAAATGAAATGAAACCGGCCGATAAAACACAGCGGCCTGCGAAAGTCTCCATACAGGGAGTGGAAGGCAGCTTCCACCAGGCTGCAGCACGACATTTTTTCGGCAAGCATGTCGAAGTGATTCCATGTGCAACGTTCAGGGATGTAGTT
Organism: Flavitalea sp.; assembly: GCA_035525775.1. Lineage (GTDB taxonomy): Bacteria > Bacteroidota > Bacteroidia > Chitinophagales > Chitinophagaceae > Flavitalea. The sequence continues at coordinate 16,827 of DATLDR010000168.1, read as the reverse complement.
AAGATTGCTGGAAATACTAAGGAAAGCAATGGTGGAGTGATGGCAATTGAAAATTCTATTGCAGGCAGCATTCTTCCTAATTATAATCTTTTGCAGAAGAGCAATCTTACTATTGTCGGCGAAATTTATCTGCAGATAAAGCAGCATTTGCTGGTAAATCCCGGTGTTAAGCTTGATGATATTCGTGAAGTACATTCACATCATATGGCTATACAGCAGTGCTTAGAGTTCCTGGATAAATTCAACTGGAAGCTTGTGGAAACAGAAGATACCGCACTGAGTGCAAAACTTATCCGGCAGCATAAAAGCAAACATGTCGCAGCCATTGCTAGTAAACTTGCCGCAGATTTGTTTGAACTGGATGTTCTTGCTGCGAACATTCACACCATGAAAAATAATTATACAAGGTTTTTGGTGCTTCAGCCTGTGAAAGAAAAAATAATGATTGATGATGCAAATAAAGCGTCAGTGAATTTACATACTGATCATTCGAAGGGGAGTCTTGCGAGGGTGCTTACAAAGATCGCTGACATGGGAATTAATTTGAGCAAGCTTCAGAGTTTTCCCATTCCTGGGAGTAACTGGCAGTATTCTTTTCATGCGGATATGGAGTTTGAAAGTGTATCGCAATTTGAGAAAGTGATTGAAGAGATAAAACCAGTTACAGAAGAACTCAAGATTTATGGAGTGTACAGGAAAGGGGAAACGTATTAGCGTGGGCAAAGGGCAGGGGGCAGAGAGCAAAGGCCAGAGGGCAGATGTGAATGGTTAGATTGTTGTCATCCTGAGCGTAGCGAAGGATCTGCGGAGAAACTTCATTCATGCAGTTCCTTCGTCAGGATAACAAAAACAAATAGTGAAACTATATGCTAGATGAATTTTGCGCCTTTGCGAACTTAGCGCCTTTGCGTGGAAAACTAAACAAGAAACGAGAATCATTTTTGCGCCTTTGCGAAACTTAGCGCCTTTTCGTGAAAAGAAAAAACAACCAATGAATACGTCATCAAGACTCAACGGCATCGGCGAATACTACTTCTCCCAAAAACTGAGGGAAATTGCAAAGCTTAACGCCGAAGGCAGAAATATCATTAACCTCGGCATCGGTAGCCCAGACCTCCCACCTCCCCCTGATGTGATCAAAGTATTGCATGAAGAGTCTGCAAAACCAAATGTTCATGGCTACCAGGGATATAAAGGCGTACCCGAATTGCGAAACGCATTTGCATCATGGTACAGCAAATGGTACAACGTTTCACTGGATCCGGAAACCGAAATACTTCCACTCATCGGATCTAAAGAAGGAATAATGCACATTTGTATGACCTACCTCAATCATGGCGACCTCGCTCTTGTTCCTGATCCCGGTTACCCAACTTACAGCAGTGCAGTGAAATTAGCCGGTGGTGATTGTATAACTTATGAGTTGAAACAGGAGAATAACTGGCAACCGGACTTTACAGCGATACAAAATAAACTATCCGGGAAAGTGAAACTCATGTTCGTCAACTATCCCCACATGCCTACCGGTCAGTTGCCTGATCTGCAATTATTTGAGAACATCATTGCGCTTGGAAAAAAACATAACATACTCATCGTTCACGATAACCCCTACAGCTTTATTCTGAATGATAAACCGATGAGCATTTTAAGTGTTGATGGCGCTAAAGAAGTTGCTGTTGAATTAAACTCGCTTAGTAAGTCGCACAACATGGCAGGATGGCGAGTGGGTGTTCTATGCGGTGCTAAAGAAAAAATTGATGATGTGCTTCGCTTTAAATCGAATATGGACAGTGGTATGTTTTTGCCGTTACAACTCGCCGCAGCAAAAGCATTGCAGCTGGATAATGAATGGCACAATCAGCTAAATAAAACATATTCAGCCAGGAAAAAGCTTGTAACTGATTTGCTTGAAGTAATCAATTGCAAGATTGCGCCGGAACAGGCTGGGTTATTTGTCTGGGCATCCATTCCATCATCTTACAAAGATTGCTATGAGCTGAGTGATGAAATATTGTACGGAACAAATGTTTTCATTACACCTGGTGGAATATTTGGAAAAGCTGGTGAACGATATGTAAGGGTAAGTTTATGCTGTACAGAAGAAAAACTTAAACTGGCTACAGGCCGGGTACAAAAAATAAAAGCATGACGATCGCAGTAATAGGAACGGGATTAATTGGTGGCTCAATGGCGCTTGCATTGAAGGATCTAAACATTGCAAAAAAAGTAATTGGCGTTGATGCGAGCGAACAACATATAAAGAAGGCGCTTGATCTCGGCATCATAGACCAAGCCGCTGATATGGAAACTGCGGTGAAGCAATCGGATCTGATCATTGTGGCGATACCTGTGCATTCAACAGAAGAATTATTGCCGGCAATCATGGATCGTGTCACTACTCAGGTCGTAATGGATGTTAGCTCCACCAAAGAACTTATCCTGAATGCAATAAAAAATCATCCGAAGAGGGCCAGGTTTGTAGGCACTCACCCTATGTGGGGAACTGAATACAGCGGACCGGAAGCGGCAGTGAAAAATGCGTTCATAGGTAAAGTAACGGTGATTTCGGGCAAAGAAGGGTCTGATGATGATGCTGTGAAACTCGTAGAGGATATCTATCGCAAGCTTGGAATGCGGATCATTTATATGGATCCGGCATCACACGATGTACATGCTGCCTATGTGAGCCATATTTCCCACATCACTTCCTTTGCTCTTGCCAACACGGTGCTGGAAAAAGAAAAAGAAGAGAATGCGATATTCGATATGGCCAGTGCAGGTTTTGAAAGCACGGTAAGGCTTGCAAAAAGCAACCCGGCGATGTGGGTGCAGATCTTCATGCAAAACCGGGAAAATATTCTGGATGTGCTGAATGAACATATTTCGCAGCTCAGAAAGTTCAAGAGCTGCCTGGAAAAAGAAAATGAGGCGTACCTCACAGAGCTGATTGATAATGCTAATAAAATAAGGAAGATATTGAAATGAGGTACCTTTGCAAAAATTTTTGAATTTATGACGACATTTGAAGGGTTAGGATTAGATGCAAAACTTGTGCAGGCTACTGATGCACTGGGCTTTTCACAACCTACACCCATTCAGGAACAAGCGATTCCTGTATTAATCAGCGGCACAAAGGACCTAGTAGGCCTGGCCCAGACAGGAACCGGCAAAACGGCTGCTTTTGGCTTGCCTTTACTGCACCTGATAGATGAAGATAAAAGACACCCTCAGGCTCTGATTGTTTGTCCTACCCGTGAGCTATGCATGCAGATCGTAAATGAGGTAGACCTGTTTAAAAAGTTTCTTCCTAAAATACACGTGCTCGCTGTTTACGGCGGCACACCGATCGGCGCACAGATCCGTGAATTAAAGAGAGGTGTTCACATTGTTGTTGCTACACCCGGCCGACTGATAGACCTTATTGAAAGAAAAGCAATTGACCTTGGTCAAATTCAATACGTAGTGCTGGATGAAGCGGATGAGATGCTGAACATGGGCTTCCAGGATGACATTGAATTCATTTTGCAGAATACGCCGCAGCGTGAAGCTACATGGCTGTTCAGTGCAACCATGCCACCGGAGATAAGAAGAGTGAGCAAGAAGTACATGAAGAGTCCTGTTGAAATAACTGTAGGAAAAGTAAATACAGGTAATAAGAATATCGACCATCAGTATTTCATCACCACTGCACAGCATAGGTACGAAGCGTTGAAAAGACTGATAGATTTTAACCCGGGTATATATGGTATAATATTTACGCGCACAAAAGTCGATGCGCAATCCATAGCTGAAAAACTTACACGAGAGGGTTATGATATTGATGCGCTGCATGGTGACCTTACTCAGCAGCAGCGCGATAAGGTGATGGGAGATTTCAGGGAAAAAACATTACAGCTTCTTATAGCAACAGATGTTGCCGCACGTGGTATAGATGTGCAGGCCATTACGCATGTAATAAATTATGAACTGCCTGATGATGTGGAAGTGTACACACACAGAAGCGGAAGAACAGGAAGGGCTGGATTGACCGGAATATGTATGTCAATTATCCATAGCCGTGAGATAGGTAAGCTTAAGCAGATTGAAAGAATGGTGCAGGCGCCATTTCACAAGCTGGAAATTCCTAGTGGAACAGATGTGTGCCGTAAACAATTCTTTAAGTTCATGGATAAATTAATTGAAACCGATATCAGCCACGGTGGCTATGAAGCATATGTGCCCATGCTCGAAGAGAAATTCGCAGAAATGAGCAAGGAAGATGTACTGAAACGTGTAGCAGCAATGGAGTTCGACAGATTCCTTAAATATTATGAGAATGCTGAAGACCTGAATGTGAGGGAAAGAACAAGGCAACCATGGGACAGGGAAAAAGTTGGAGGAGAGGCCAGAAGGGAAAGGGGAGATGCGAGAGGAGACGGGAGAAGGGATAGGGGAGAAGGTAGAGGAGAAGCAAAACGTGAATATGCTTCGAATGGTGACTCAACAAAATTGTTTGTTAACCTCGGAACAAAAGACGGATTTTACAAAGCAAGCTTCTTACAATTTATACTGGACATGAGTGACCTGAGTAAAGAGGTGCTGGGCAAAATTGATATGAAGGAAATGAACAGCTGGATAGAAGTGGAAAAGGGTGCTGCAAAGCAAATGATCAAAGCGATCGACGGCAAGAATTATAAGGGCAGGAGAATCAGGATGAATGAAGCGAATAGCCGGTAATTAAGTGAAATCTTAAAAGTTAAAAGTAAAAAGTAGTGAAGCTTACAAGTGAAAGATTTAAAACGGGAAAGTAACCGAACTTTTAATTTATAACATTTACTTAAAACTAAAACTTACAAGTGAAAGCTTAAAACCAAAAACTAAAAGTTTAAGCTGAAAATCGAAAGCAACCCAACTTTTAACCTATAACTTATAACCTTTAACTTATAAAATGGAACAGATACTTAAAACTGCGTCATCAATCGAGAAAGTATGGTCGAAGCGCCCGCTGATCATATCGGGACCCTGCAGCGCAGAAACAGAAGAGCAGGTTATTCAAACCGCGCAACGGTTAGCAAAAACAGGAAAAGTTGATGCACTGCGCGCGGGCATATGGAAACCCCGTACCCGCCCTGGAAGTTTTGAAGGGATCGGTACAAAAGGATTACCCTGGCTGCAACAGGCAAAAAAAATTACTGGCCTTCCCATCGCAGTAGAAGTAGCTACTGGTAAACAGGTTGAAGATGCCCTCCACTTCGACATCGACATTTTGTGGATAGGCGCAAGAACTACAGTAAATCCCTTTAGTGTTCAGGAAGTTGCAGATGCGCTGCGCGGTGCAAATGTTCCAGTGCTGATTAAAAATCCTATCAATCCGGATCTGGAATTGTGGACAGGGGCAGTAGAAAGAGTTGCCAAAGCAGGTATTAACAATATAGGCCTTATACACCGTGGGTTTTCTTCATACGGCAATACAGAATACCGCAATGCACCTATGTGGCACCTTGCTATTGAAATGAAGCGCAGAAATCCGCAAATGATGATCATCAATGATCCTTCACACATCTGTGGAAGAAGGGATATTTTGATAGATGTTGCGCAGAAAGCAATAGATCTTGACTTCGATGGACTGATGATCGAGAGCCACATTGATCCGGATAATGCGTGGAGCGATGCGAAGCAACAGGTAACCCCTGAGCGTCTTGCAGAAATGCTTGATACGATCGTGTGGAGAAAAGAAGACATCAATTCAGAAGCATATCACCAGGCGCTTGAAAAATTAAGACAGCAGATCAATCACCTTGATGATGAATTGCTGCAACTGCTGGGACAGCGCATGAAGATCGCCGACAAGATCGGTGAGTTCAAAAAGAATAACGATATAACCATCCTTCAAACAAACAGGTGGAACGAAATACTGGAAAGAGCCTATCAGAAAGGTGATGCACTTGGTCTTACCCGTGAATTCATCACTAAATATTTTGATGCGGTGCACATGGAAAGTATCAACCACCAGAACAGGATAATGAACAGTTAGCATTTAATGCAGCGTAAAACATATACATTCTCGGAGAAGAAGACCACGTACTACTTCAACGCTGATTTCAGTTTACTGGAACAGCTGGTTGATCCCGCGAAAGCTGTTATCGTTACTGATGAAAATATTTTCAATGCTCACCGGCGAAAACTTAAAGGTTGGAAAACCATAGTGCTGCAGCCGGGAGAAGAAAATAAAATTCAGCCGACCGTAGATTCAATCATTCACCAGCTTATCGATTTTGGATCAGACAGAAAAACATTTCTCATTGGTGTGGGTGGTGGTGTAGTCACTGACATTACCGGCTACGCCGCAGCGATTTACATGAGGGGAATCAAATTCGGATTCATCCCTGCTTCCATACTCGCAATGGTAGATGCTTCAATTGGCGGAAAGAATGGAATTGATGTAGGTCCATATAAAAATCTTGCAGGCACCATCAGGCAGCCGGAGTTTTTAATATATGACAGTACGTTCCTTAAAAGTTTGCCACAGTCAGAATGGGTAAATGGTTTTGCAGAGATCATTAAACATGCATGTATAAAAGATGCACGTTTATTCAAAGAGCTTGAGGGTAATTCTATCCGCTTTTATAAGAACAATAAGGATGCGCTCAGCAAACTGGTGCAAAAGAACGCTGTGATAAAATCGGACGTAGTGGTGGCAGATGAATTTGAACATGGTGAAAGAAAGCTGTTGAATTTCGGGCATACCTGGGGGCATGCGATTGAAACAAAATACCAGCTTCCACATGGACATGCAGTGTCCATCGGCATGATAATGGCTTGCAAAATATCTGAGAAATTAACAGGTTTCAGGCAAACGCAGCGAGTAATACAGCTGCTTGAAAATTATGGCTTGCCGGTAGAAATGGAAACAGATAAAAAAAATGTTTTTGAAGTACTTAAGATGGATAAGAAAAAAGTGAATGCTTCAATGAATTATGTTTTGCTGAATGATATTGGTAAAGCAGTTATCAAAAGTATTCCGCTTGATAAGCTTGAAGTACTGTTGAATAATAATTAAAATGATTGTAACAATTCATCCTTCGCCGGTAAGTGGTAAAGTGCAGGCTCCTGCATCGAAAAGCTCTATGCAACGAGCATGTGCAGCCGCTTTATTATCTAAAGGAACGACAACGATCCTTAATCCTGGCTCTTCCAATGATGATCTTGCAGCACTCGATGTAATTCAAAAACTTGGCGCATATATAATAAGTAAAACTACTCATGAGATCGTTATAAAAAGTAATGGAGTTGCACCGGTATCTTCTTCCATTAATTGTGGTGAAAGCGGATTGGGCATCAGAATGTTCACGCCGCTGGCAGCCTTGAGCAACACAAAGTTAACGATCAACGGTACCGGGAGCCTGTTAAAAAGACCAATGCACTTTTTTGATGAGATCTTTCCTAAGCTCAGCATTGAAATATCATCTGATAAAGGACATCTCCCCATCAATATAAAAGGACCATTGAAGCCTTCTGACATTAGTATAGATGGATCACTGAGTTCGCAATTCCTTACAGGATTATTAATGGCATATGCTGCAGCCGGTGCAGAGGGTGTGACAATCAGGGTTAATGATCTAAAGAGCAAACCTTATATCGACCTCACGCTGGATGTAATGAATAAATTCGGTGTAAATATTCAGCATAAGAATTATGAACAATTCACATTTGCAAAATCATCAAAATTCACAGCCGGAACTTACACTGTTGAGGGTGATTGGAGTGGTGGAGCGTTTCTTCTTGTAGCCGGCGCAATCGCCGGAAAAATTTCAGTAGAAGGACTAAGCAATTCATCAACACAGGCAGATAAGAAAATTATGAAGGCACTTACTGATTCAGGTGCACTATTAAATAAAGCCGGCAATGTAATTAGTGTTGCACCTGCTGCCTTAAATGCATTCACCTTTGATGCAACTGATTGTCCGGATCTTTTTCCACCACTTGTTGCACTGGCAGCTTATTGTAATGGTATATCATATATCAAGGGCGTAAGCAGGCTTGCTCATAAGGAAAGTAATCGTGGTATAACATTACAGGAAGAGTTTGGCAAGATGGGCATCATTATAGAATTGAATGGCGACATCATGCAGGTGCATGGTGGTGTTCAGGTAAAAGGTGCCACAGTACACTCTCATCATGATCATCGCATTGCAATGGCTTGTGCGGTTGCTGCGCTGAGAGCAGAAGGTGAAACAATAATAGAAGAGGCACAAGCAATAGAGAAATCGTTTCCGGATTTCTACCAATTAAGTGAAACGTTAAAAGTGAAAAGTGAGAAGTGAAAAGTATAAAGTTTATGCGTTTACTGTTTATGATAACTTTTTACATTTACTTTCAACTTATTGTTCTTTCACTTTTGATTTTTGACTTCTCACTTTTAACTTAATCGCATGAATTCTTTCGGCCGCATTTTTCGTTTAACCATCTTCGGTGAATCACATGGAGAAAGTGTAGGCATCAATATAGATGGATGTCCGGCAGGCTTACCGGTAAGTGCTGAAGACTTTGTTGAGGATATTGAAAGAAGAAAAGGTGGTTCGCAAAAAGGCACAACTCCACGAAAGGAGGATGACATTCCTTTTTTTAAGAGCGGCCTTTTCAACAACACCACTACTGGCGCACCATTATCCATTTTATTTGAAAATAATAATACGCGCTCCGCTGACTATGCAAAACAGCGCGCGGTACCCAGGCCAGGTCATGCAGACATGGTAGCGAGGCAAAAGTTTGGCGGCTTTGAAGATTACAGGGGAGGGGGGCACTTCAGCGGTAGACTTACTGTATGCCTTGTTGCAGCCGGTGTGATCGCTAAAAAGTTATTATCTGCTTATGACAGTGCTATTTCAGTTCGTTCAACCATCACCGAGATCGGAGGGGAAAAAGACCCTGAGAGAGGATTGCAACGGGCCATTGATGCCAAAGATTCTGTAGGAGGCATCGTGGAATGCAAAGTGACAGGACTTCCTGTTGGTTTAGGCGAACCCTTCTTTGATTCTGCTGAATCTTTGCTCGGTCATGCTGTATTCGCAATTCCTGCTGTAAGAGGCTTGGAATTCGGTACCGGCTTTGCGGCCGCACGCATGTTTGGAGCAGAACATAATGATGCTATCGAAAATGCCGCTGGAAAAACACGAACGAATCATGCGGGTGGCATTGTCGGTGGAATAACCAATGGTAATGAGCTTCTATTCCGAATTGCTATAAAACCGACCTCTTCTACTCCTAAAGAGCAGCAAACGCTTAATCTGGAAACCAAAAATGTGGAAGTTTTTTCTGTTAAAGGCAGGCATGATCTATGTATTGCATTACGGGTTCCTGTGGTGCTGGAAGCAGTAACAGCGTGTGTGCTTGCCGACCTCTTACTGCTGGAAGGGCGCATCCCAAGGATATTAAACATTAAAAAGTAAGGAAAATCAATTCATTTCATTATTATTGAAGGAATGAAATCCAATTTCGGCGCGCCTATATCACTGAAATCAGTTGTCTGGTTATTATCTGTTGCCCTCATCTGCATTTTTATTTTTTCCTGCAAAAACGAAGACGAAAACAAACCAAGGGAAAAAGATATAGTCCGCAAAGAAGAGTTATTTCCAGACCGTGTTTCAAATAACCTTGCTATACTCATAAATTATGCTGCTGAAAACAATGGAAGAATAAATGACAGCAGTGCTGTTACAAAAATTCCTCTTCTACAAAATATATATCAGAAAAAAAATTTCAGTGCGATATGGTCCAGTGAAGGAAGGTGGTTACCTGCTGGTGACTCACTAACCGACTTCATTAAAAATTCTATGCATTATGGTTTGTTTCCTGCGGATTATCATCTGAAAGAGTTGAAGGGAATACAACACCAGCTTGAATCTGATAGTTTGTCACGTAAAGATGCTGCGCTATGGTCACGTGCGGATGTATTGCTGACAGACGCCTTTTTACAGGTTGCAGCAGATATTAAACGCGGAAGGCTTCCCTTTGACAGTACGTCGAGAAAAGATACACTGTTAAACTTTGACAGTATTTATCTGAGTACATTAGATAAAGCATTGCAGACAAAAACCGTTTCAGCAGTACTGCATGATCTTGAGCCAAAACTTCGGGGATATACTGAACTGAAGGAGTCAGCAAAAGCATTCGTTGACACAACTGAATTCCGTGAGTTTCCTTATCTGCGCTATCCATATACAGATTCAGTAACTTTCTTTGATCAGGTGAAGAAACGATTGTATGATGAGAAGATGTTCGATTCAATACCTGCAACCATCGATACGATGGCATTTAGAAAAATATTAGGTAAATACCAGGCAGCCAGGAAACTTAAAGTAACAGGAAAGATAAACGAAAACACTGTCAGGAGTCTTAATGATACTAACTGGGAAAGATTCAAGCGCATAGCACTTAGTCTTGATAAGTACAAGCTGATGCCAGACACGATGCCCACCACGCATGTATGGGTGAACATTCCGAGCTTTAACCTTAAAGTCATAGACAGTGATAGTGTTGTAATGGAATCAAAAGTTATTGTAGGTGACACGAAAACAAGAACACCTGAATTGTACTCTGAAATTTCAAATTTCATTACCTATCCTCAGTGGACCGTACCGTACAGCATTGTTTTCAAAGAAATGCTCCCTGCTATTCAGAAAGACGTCACTTACCTGGAAAAGCAAAATTTAATTGTTGTGGATAAGTACGATAGTGTTCTTGATCCGGAAAAAATAGATTGGAGCAAGCTGAGTAAGAAAAAGTTTCCTTACCAGATAAAACAAAGGGAAGGTGATGATAATTCACTTGGTGTATTGAAATTTAATTTCAGGAACAAGTATGCAGTGTATCTGCATGATACAAATGCACGGTGGATGTTTCAGAAATCTTCGAGAGCGCTTAGTCATGGTTGTGTAAGAGTTCAGGACTGGCGCGATCTTGCGCATTTTCTCGTGAGGAACGATACCATAAAGTATAATATCGACACGCTTGCAGGCTGGATAGTGCGGCAGGAAAAACACGTGGTGTCAGGGTTTAAAAAGGTTCCGCTATTCATCAGGTATTTTACAACTGAAGGTTCATACGGAAAGGTTAAGTTTTATGATGATATTTATGGAGAGGATAAAATACTGACAGAAAAGTATTTTTCTAAAAACATAAACTAATCGATTGAAACGGTTACTGCTTGCGTACTTCCTGCTTATGCAGGTTATTACACTTGTGCATGCACAATCTGCTGCAGACAGCATCCGTCGTATGAATAGAAAATCAACGGTTTCACTGATTGACACAGGTGTAGCTAGTTATTATCATTCCAAATTCCAGGGCCGCATTACCGCAAGCGGTGAACTGTATGACCAGGATAAATTCACTGCCGCTCATAACAGGCTTCCACTTGGCACGTTAATTAAAGTTACTAATCTCCGAAATAAGCGTTCGGTCGTCGTAAAAGTAAATGACAGGCTGCATCACCGCAATCTGAGACTTGTTGATCTCAGCAGAGCCGCTGCAATAAAGTTGGGTTATATCGGCAGAGGTATTGCCCGGGTGAAGGTTGAAGTTTTGAAGGATTGATAAATTTTCGGATATTCAATTACCCTAAATCAGCCGCACCAAACGTCGTTATGAAGAAATTTATATTCGTTTCTTTCTCATCAGTATTATTTTGTTTACCTGTATTGAGCCAGGAAAAATCATATAAGCAGCCTGCCACGCTAGGCATTCATTTTATTTTCAATGATTTTGTTACAGCACAACTCATACGTAGTTCCTCACTTTCTGCTGTTCTTAAAGATCACCATTTCGGAAACCTGAAAAATATGTCGCAGGGGCTGGCGATAAGCTATGGTAAAGGATTATCAGAAAAGTTTGATTTTTTATCTACGCTTGCCGGTTCTTTTTTGTCTTATCCTTTTGAGAACAAACCCGCATCAGGCAGCGATTATCTGTTGCTCGAATCAGACGCGAGTATCAGAGGTAAAATGTTTTCAGACAAATACTGGTTCGTTCCATATATTCAGGTAGGCGTTGGTGTTAGTAAATACCAGGGTTACTGGGGTACTTTTATTCCTGCCGGAGCAGGAATACAGATAAATTTTTTTGGGGAGGCGTACCTGCAAATCAATTCACAATACAGGATAGCTGTTACCGAAACTACCAGCTATCATTTTGTACATAGCATCGGACTCGTAGGAAATATCGGGCGGAGGCCTTGATGGGCAGAATGAGCGCAAAAGGGCAGACGGCAATCGGCAATCGTAAAATTTATCTTAAAACCTCATCTCTGCTTTTGAGCTTGCCCTTTGCCGTCCTCAATCTTTATCCTTTTTACCGAACAGTCTTTTAAAAAATCCCTTTTTTTTCTTTTCCTGTTTTGGCATTACAGCCTTTGGCGTATCAATACGTTTAGCACCGGCTTCTTTTAAAACTTTTTGTTCTTCAAGAGAGAGCTTTGATTCTACAGGTACATCATTTTCTTCAGAAGGTGTGCCGAGGTATTCATCCGCAGCACCGTTTCCTTCATCTGTACCTTCCGCCCCGGGAGGCGCCTCATCCTGAATGTTCATGTAGTCGTATAACATTTCGTTTCTCATGTTCTCTGGCTGCACGAATTTTGCCTGCCTGTCGAGACCAAGGGTTTTATCTTCAAATGCTTTTCTGAAAAAGTATTCCCATATAGGCCGTGCTGCCTGTCCACCATATCCTAATCCTCCTTCAAGTCGTATGAATCTGTTGTCACAGCCTATCCATACACCACCTGACAGTTGTGGCGTGAAGCCCATAAACCATGCGTCTGAGTTGTCATTTGTTGTTCCTGTTTTTCCTCCCATTTCGGCTACCCCTAAACGTGAGCGAAGGCCCGCCGCTGTTCCAACATCTACCGGACCCTGAAGCATGCGCGCCATTGTATAAGCAGTATTCTGGCTAATAACTTCTTTTCGCTGCGTGTCGAACCGCGCCACAACATTTCCATTTTTATCTTCAATGCGTGTTATATATAACGGTTTTGTACTGAATCCACCCCCGGGGAACATCGTATATCCCCACATCATTTCAAATAATGAAAGATCACAGGAACCAAGACTAATAGAAGGGTACGGCTCCACTTTCGTCGGGATATTTATCTGTTTTATAAATTCCGCGAAGCGTTCAGGTGTAGTTTGCTTGATAAGATACGCTGCTACTTCGTTAATTGACCAGGTTAAACCGGTTGCAAGACTTCTTGTACCCACCCGGTCAGTTTTCTTATTTGCTGGTACCCACCCTGAACCGGGGAAATACTGCGCAACTGCTTCGCACTGCGTTTCCGGAGTAAAACCAAATTCTTCAACGGCAAGCGCATATAAAAACGGTTTTATGGAAGAGCCAACCTGGCGCTTGGTCTTTATGTTAACGTGATCGTATTTATAATTTTTGAAATCGATTCCACCTACCCATGCTTTTACATGGCCGGTGAGCGGATCCATTACCATGAAAGCAGTCTGCAGCATTTCACGGTGGTACTTTATTGAGTCCAGTGGTGTCATCACAGAATCTTTCTCACGGTTAGCATTCCACGCAAATATTTTCATAGGTACTTTACGGGTAAATGTTTTTCTAATCTGATCATCATTAAGGCCGTCTTCCTTTAGGTTTTTCCAGCGGTCGCTGTTCTTCATTGCAGCTTCAATGATATTGTCATGACCCTTCCATACTGCATCGCTCCTGATTGCTTTCTGTGCACTCAGTACTTTTTGAAGGTTGGGAATATTTCTGGCTACAGCTTCTTCCGCGTATAACTGCATGCGAGGATTAATGGTAGTGTACACCCTCAATCCATCTTCATAAATATCGTACTTGTCGCCGTCGGCCTTTTCATTTTCACTAGCCCATTTCTTCAGGTCGTCGCGAACAATTTCAAGAAAATAAGGCGCTATACCATTGTTCTGGTCGAGCTTTTTATAATTGAGGCGAATCGGATTTTTTTTGATGTCTGTCGCGGTTTGTGTTGGCAGGTAACCGTTTCGTACCAGCTGATCTATTACTGTATTACGGCGGTCGAATGATGATTTGTAGTTTGTACGCGGGTTGTATGTGCCGTTAGCCTTTAGCATACCAATCAGTACGGCCGATTCTTCAACATTCAGCCTGTCGGGTTCTTTTGAGAAAAAGGTTCTTGCCGCATTACGTATGCCATATACATTGTCGCTGAATGATACAGTGTTCAGGTATAATGCAAGTATTTCCTGCTTTGTAAAATTTCTTTCAAGTTTTACAGCTATGATCCATTCCTTAGCTTTCTGAAGTATTCGTGAAAATGGATTGGTAGCTCTTTCAGAAAACATATTGAGGGCGAGTTGCTGCGTGATGGTTGATCCGCCTCCCTGGCGGCCCATGAGTACGATAGCGCGGATTACGGCTTTACCATCAATACCAGAATGGTCGTAAAAGCGTTCATCTTCTGTAGCCACGAGTGCGTTCACTACATGTTTTGAAATGTCGTTATACTGAACGTAGCTGCGGTTTCCTTTTTCCCTGAAAAATTTACCCATGCTGGTACCATCATCTCCGTACACTTCTGTAGCTAGGGTGATGGATGGATTTTCGAGCTGGGCGAGTGAAGGCATCTTACCGAATGCGCCGATGTTGATCAGGACAAGTATCAGAACAATAGCCAGAAAGCACCATAAAAAAATTCCCCAGAAAATTTGGACTGCTCGGGTCATAGATAGAAAGTTAGATCAGCAATATTGCAAAAATCGGGCTTATATTGGTTAAGGTTTCAGCAAAATTGGCGCTTTAAGCAGATGCTTCTCGCAAACTTTGACGGGCTTAGGAAGCCAATTATTTTTTCAAATATCTCTCATGAAACCTCTTATACCCATTCAGGTCCTGGTTATTCTTTAAAACTTCTAAATTGTCGGTACTGATAATCATGAATGAATATTTACCTGCTGGCAGCCATGGAACGATCTGCTTTGCTGCCACAGCCTGAATATTTTGCAGATAGCCGAGCGCCACAGCAGCATTGTCGAAACCTGACATGACCACTAGTTTTATAGTATCATTCAGTTGCTGATTAAAAATTTCTATTGGCTTTCCTGCGAAATTCTGTTGGTTATACCGGTTAAAAGCATTGCGGGATTCTGTAACATATACAGGGTCAACCTTGTTCATAATGATCACTACCGCGTGTTTTGCCTCTGCATTGAAAGTAAAAACGGACGGAATATCCGGTTTTACAGGATCGTTTTTTACAGTTGGATTCTGCACTTTTATTTCCGGTTTTCTGCCTGTAGTATTCGAATCGAGATTGCTTAATTTTTTCGGAAGCAGCCTGCTGGTATCCTGCACCAGTGGCGTTCCAACACGTTCCCGCTGAACCGGCCGGGCGTTGGAAGCAACAACAGAATCTTCTAACCGGGTTATCTTCAGCTGCGTCAGATAGTCTTCTATTTCCTTTCTGCGACCCAGCACATCAATGATCAGTTTTGCTTTTTCTGCTATTGGTTCAGCAGGATAAAGTTCAATAATGCTGTTCAGCGTTTTTTTTGCCTCATCATCTTTACGCTCATGCAGATAATACACCGATTCTATGTAAAGCAATTGCGGTGTCCAATAGCTGTTTCCATAAATGCTGTCTGTGATACGTTTCTCTTCGAGTGCCTGTACAAAATTTCCTTCGATGAAATGATTGTAGATCTTTTCGTATTCAGCCGTCACTATATTTTTCTTTTTCTTGTCAGCACCAGTAACAGCATTGTAGATCAATTGCTGGTATTTGGTATCAGCATATTTCGCATCCAGATCAGATCTTGCTGCAGCCGCCTTTGCCGTGTTACCTGTTTTCTGATATGCGTAGTACAGGTAATAAAGCGCTTCCGGCTTTCTGTTGCTGTAGGAGAATTTATTGAGGAAACTTTCAAGTGTATCAATTGCAAGGGGATATTCTTCCATCTTGTTTACATAGATAGCTCCCAGGTCAATCAATGCGTTTTCAACAGAGTCGGTTGATAACTTAATTTTTTCAGGAGTAAGCGGTAGATCTTTCATCAATCCATCAAAACTTATCTCATCAGCGATTGTGGCGGTATCCAAGCTTTCAATTGCGCCTGCCATAGCACGCGGATCACGCGGACCGGTAGACACTCCCTGTTCAATAAGCCGTGATTGCCTTCTCCAGTTGTCAACATTAGGACGATTGCCCCATTTCTGCCTGAAGGAAGTAAAACCTTTTGATTTTAATGACGGATTATCAAAATACCAATCTCCCTTTTCATTGGTTGAGTTGAATAGATCCGGAGGAGGCTTATCATTTTTATTCATACCGACTGCGGCATTTCCGCTTTGTTCCGGCTGCTCTTCATCGCCTTTCAGTCCCTGTTTCTTTCGCATTGACCGCACCATCTTTTTCAGTAGCGCAAGGCGTTGTGCTTCCGGCATTGCAGCAATTTTTTGCAGGCTATCCTGCCGGTGGATGATATCCTGTTGTGAAACGATCATTGCCAGCACAAACTTCTTATTTTCCAGCGCAACGGGATCAGAAACACCAGGATCATTGTTGTTTACAGAGTCATAATAGTTCTTTGCGCTGTAGTAATCTTTTTCATTGTAAAAAATATCACCCAGCAATAGAAACGACCGTGTACGTTGTGCTGGATTCAGATTTGCAGAGGAAGCTTTAGTAGACCTGATGAGCATTTCTTTGGCACCCGGAATATTTTTTCGTTCCAGTTCTATTTGTGCGGCCGTGTAATAAATAATGTCACGATAATTCAGGTATTTGTCGCGGCGCCCCATTTTACGTAGTTCTTGTATATTTTTTTTGATCGATGCTGAATCGCTGCT
>DATLDR010000166.1:0-19530 GCA_035525775.1 Flavitalea sp. | reverse complement strand
GCAGAAATTTTCTTCTGTTGATATTGATATTATACATGTATCCAATTTATGAAAAAATGATCTACACTTGATCCGAACATAAAAAAACGACCGGTATTTCCGGCCGTTGTTTTCTGGGTATGATATTACATTAATAACGGTTGTAGCTCAGCTGGTCGAGCACATCAAAGGCATCCCGCAGGCTCAGCCATGACTCTACTATCCTTCCCTGCTTGAAATAATCGCCTGAGTAGTTGTAGATGGTTTGCACGCCACGGCTGCTGAAATAGGCATATTCATGGTCATATTCCTGTGGTATGTAGTTGCCATCCGATTCAATTACCGTATAGCCTTCATAGGTTTCAATAATATAATTACCGGTATTGTAATCAACATAGTTTACAATCCCTTCATCGTGATTCCGCATCCAGTCAGATGGATTTACCTGGGCAGGAACATAATCCCTTTTAGTACAGGCAGCAAACAGTACAGCGATCAGGGCGGTAAAAATGTATATTTTTTTCATCTTCTGTAGGTGCATTTGTTCATCATATTTGACGGTATCTGACATTGAAAGTTTGTTAACGGCAAGTTATAACGCAAACGTTTGTTCGAATTATTAAAAAAACCATTAGTTACATTAGCTGAGTACCAAATCAAACTGACTAATTTGAAACATCAATTCTTATCCGCAGCTCTGTTGCTCAGCTTATGTGGATTCTCACAACAAAATGTAAATGACCTTAAGCTGAAAGATTACCGCCCTGTTTCCATCTATAAAACACCAACGGCTGATATAAAAAAGGCAAAATATCCTGTATACGACATGCACACGCACGACTATGCAAAGGATAAAGCAGGTGTTGATGAATGGGTGAAAACCATGGATCAGGCGAATATTGCCAAGTCGATGATCCTCTCATACAGTACGGGTAAAGCTTTTGATTCTGTAGTTGACAAGTACTCTCAGCATAAAGACCGCTTTATTATTTTCTGTGGCTTTGATTACACTGGTGCAGACCAGCCCGGATGGGATAAAAAAGCCGTTGCAGAACTTGAACGGTGCTATAAAATGGGTGCGCGGGGAGTAGGTGAGCTGGGTGATAAGGGCCTTGGTGAATTATATTCTAACCCTACACCAGGTTATGGAATGCATATTGATGATCCACGCATGAAACCACTGATAAAAAGATGCGGTGAGCTGAACATTCCCATCAATATTCATGTAGCTGAAGACGCGTGGATGTATCTTCCTCCTGATTCAACGAACGATGGTCTTATTAATGCATCCAAGTGGACAGTGGACATGACAAAGCAAGGTATCCTTGATCATGACCAGCTCGTGAAAACACTTGAAAATGCAGTTCGCGATAATCCAAAAACCACTTTTATTGCTTCACATCTTGCAAATACTAACTCCGATCTGTCACAGTTAGGAAAGCTCTTCGATAAATACCCTAACTTATATGCAGACATTTCGGCACGTTATGGTGAGTTTTCACCTATCCCGAAATATTCACATGCGTTTTTTGAAAAGTATGCCAACAGGCTGGTATATGGTACCGACATGACGCCAACAAAATCAATGTATCTTATCACCTTCAGGATCCTTGAATCAGGCGATGAACATTTTTACGAATTCGACCAGTTCAATTATCACTGGCCTTTGTACGGCCTCGAGCTTACAGACGCTACATTGAAAAAGATTTATAACAATAATCCGGTTAACATATTAAAACGCTAAGCGACATATTACCACCAGGCAGAACAGTACCAGAAACAAAAGTTACGTCTCACCGATTATTATCGCTCGACTTTCTGCGCGGATTTATCATGGTTTCGCTGATGCTTGGTGAAACCGGTTTTTTTAAAAAGCTGGTCATAGCTTTTCCCAATAGGGTAACGCAGTTCTTCGCTTACGAGTTTGAGCATTCAGACTGGCATGGATTGCGTTTCTGGGATGTAATACTTCCCGGCTTTATGCTGCTTGCAGGAACAGCCCTGGCTTATTCATTCAGGCGGCAGCAGGAACTTGGTTACAGCTGGGGAGATTCATTCAGGAAAACACTGCGTAGAAGCGGATGGCTGATATTCTGGGGAATACTCATCTATTCGGTACGCGATGGACACCTGAATTTTCAGATGAGCAATGTTCTTACACAACTGGCCTTTACTACGCTTATTACTTTTCTGGTCATCAATAAAAGTACATTAGTACAGTTTGCTGTAAGCATTTTATGTCTTGTGATCCCGGAAATATTGTACCGAACTATACTGATCCCCGGATTTGATCAGCCCTTTGTTGAATTTCACAATTTCGGAAGCTACATCAATCAAAGCATAGGCATTAAGGTTGATGTTCAGCACAAAACAAACACCATTAATTTTATCGCAAGTTCTGCACATACCATCTGGGGAATGATGGTTGGCCAGCTGCTGATGACGAATAAAACAGTAAAAGAAAAATTGACATGGCTGGTGGCGGGAGGAGTTGCCGCCATATTAACTGGTGTGGGAATGGATGTTGCTGAAATCACACCGATATTGAAATGGATATCTACCAGTTCATTTGTGCTGGTTACAGGAGGTATTACCCTGATTGTTTTAGCCTTTTCATATTATCTTATCGACGGACTAAATCGAAACAACAGGTTAGCATTCTTCACTATTGTGGGTATGAACTCCATATTCATTTACCTGTTCTTCATATTTATTGGCGACCACTGGCTGAATGGTTATATGGATACCCTTGTAAGCGGATTACTGTCATTTGCGGGAGTTCCGGTAGCTGCCGGAAGTGCATTAAGTTGCCTGGTTGTTTTTGCTATCGAATGGTACCTGTGTTACTTCCTGTACAGGAGAAAGCTTTTCATCAAACTTTGAAATATACTTAAGTATAGTATTATTCCATTAAGAAGTAGTATAAATAAATCCCCGGTAGAAACCGGGGATTGTAAATGAGCTTTGCTCATTAAACCTTATCCTATGAAAGGAGGAAAGGTAGAAAATAAATTGAACATTCAGCAAAAAATGAGTTGAATAACTAATTCCTCGACAGAGCTTTTTTGTGTGATACTTTCTTTCTTCCCGCATGGTCATCCGGCAGTAGAATGCGGTAAGCTGTTTCTTTTTTTGCTTCATAGAGAACAAAGAAGCTTTGAACAGTACCAACGTTTGCAAGCTTCGCGATCTTGTTAATGATGAATCCATAATATTCATCCATGTCGCCAAGTGCAACTTTAAGCAGGTAATCATATTGTCCAGTCATGTGATAGCATTCCATCACTTCCGGAAATTTAATTACTTCCTTCTCGAAAGTTTTCATCATGTGGTCGGCGTGCTCTTTCAGTTGCACATGCGTGTAAGCTGTAAGTGATTTGCCGATTTTTCTTTTGTCGAGAACTGCAACATACTGCTGGATGATACCTTCATCCTGCAATTTCCTGATGCGCTCATAAACCGGGCTAACTGATTTGCCGATCTTATCAGCGATTTCCTTGTTGGTTTGCCGTGCATCATGCTGCAATAGTTGCAGGATACGCACATCGTCGTTGTCTAAAGAGGTAAGCATGAGGTAAAATTTTTCTAAAAATAGTAGGAATTTATGAATCAAAAAGTTGATTTGTTCGAACGTT
The DNA here is from genome assembly GCA_035525775.1 of Flavitalea sp. GTDB lineage: Bacteria > Bacteroidota > Bacteroidia > Chitinophagales > Chitinophagaceae > Flavitalea. Next base: position 15,916 of record DATLDR010000166.1, on the reverse strand, counting down.
GATTAGGCTAGAGATTTATTTTCTGAAAATATTTCTACGGGCTTGTTTTGTTCTGATTGTCTTCATCTTTACGCAGTGTTCGTTTATTACACGCAAGTTTACTGTTCTCATGTACAGTGAACTTTGATCATCAGTATTTCATACCCCGTACAAAGGCCTGTTTCTACAGGCCTTTCCTATTTCTTATTTCTTTTTTTGGACGGTTATTCCCGGAATGAAACAAACCTGATTATTGCATATTGCTGAAACCCGCTCTGGTAGCGACTTTTAAAATTGGCACCACTGTTGAAAAGATAGTTCAGGTTTTTCATAGGATATTGGATTTAAAACATCGCCCTGGGTTTCTACCCGGGGCTTTTATCTTCTCCCTTCCCGTTAAAGTAACTTATCCGCCACCTCATCCCAGGTACTTACTCTTTCAAATCCTTCTACCAGCATATTATGAGGTGAAGAATACAGTAATTTTCTTCCACTGAAAGCTGCAAAGTTCCTGATCCTGTCATCAATGATCACATCAACATTCACAATCTTATGACCACAAAATATGATATGCGTCCACGGAATGAATGGGAAATGCTCTGCCAGCCACTCATACTTATCTATAAGGGAATTCTTGAATTCCATAGCCGCAGAAACAATATACACTTCATATCTGCCAGAAAGTTCCTTCACAATTTCCTGGCTGCGCGGCATTACTGAAATATGTCTGAAAAAACCTGGTGCGTTAATATATTCAGATATGGTATGCTTTAATTCAGCTGGCAGAACTTCACGGATCTCTTTACCATGCAATATTTCTGGTGTGAGTTCAATTTTATGTTCATGTCTGTAAATTTCTGCGAATTTGTCAATAGTATCCGCGATAACATCGTCCATGTCAACTGCAATTCGTTGTCTTCTTTCCGCCATATTGTTATAATAAATTAAAACTTGAAATTTACGCAATAACAAACTAAATATCTGAATGCCTTACACTGAAAAATCATTTATTTTACTTTATGATATTTTCATGTGGAATCCGGTCATCTCTTGCCGTTAGCATTATTGTTCTTCTTTCCTGCGCATGTTCACAGCATGACAAAATATTCCCGGAAAACTTCAAAAGGATCGTGCTCGATACAAATCCGTCAGTTAAACCTTTATCCCCGGCAGAAAGCATCAGGCTCATCCAGCTTCCTCCCGGCTTCAGAGTTGAGCTTGTTGCCAGCGAACCAATGATACAGGAACCGGTAAGTATGGCTTGGGATGGTAATGGCCGGCTTTATGTAGCGGAAATGAATACTTACATGAAAGATGCAGCCGCAACTGGTGAATATGAGCCGCTGAGCAGAATAAAGCTCCTGGAGGATACGGATAATGATGGAAAGATGGACAAATACACCATTTTCATCGACAGCCTTATTTTGCCCCGTATTGTATTACCTGTTGGTGATGAGCTTTTTGTTACGGTAACCAATCAGCGTCACATCTGGAGCTATAAGGATACAAACCGCGATGGAAAAGCGGATACAAAAAGAGTTGTATTTAAGAATGATGATCCTGATGTGAGAAACCTTGAGCATCAGAACGGGGGACTTTTATGGAACCTGGATAATTGGATATATCCGAGCCGGGACAACCTCAGGTATAAATATGAAGATAGTGTCCTCATCGCAGACACTATGGTAGATAACATGATCGGCCAATGGGGTATAACTACAGATAATTACGGCAGATTATTTTATTCAGAAGCGGGTCCGGGATTACCTGCAGTCCAAATTCAGCAGGGTCCCGCATATGGCGCGCTTAACTTCAACGACCAGTATACCGCGGAATTCACAAGGCCATGGCCCATTATAGGCAATATAGATGCACAGGGAGGACGGCAGGCTTTACGTCCTCACGATAATACGCTCAAAGAATTCACTTCTGGTTGCGGTCAATCCGTTTTCCGTGGCCACAGAATGCCTGCAGATATGCAGGGTGATTATTTCATAGGAGAACCTGTAGGGCGCATCATTAAAAGAGGAAAAGTTCATAACACGAATGGGAGGATCTCGATTGAAGATGCCTACAAGGAGCAGGATTGGCTTGCATCGGCTGACATGAATTTCAGGCCTATCAATACTTATACCGGACCTGATGGTTGTTTTTATATCGTTGATATGTACCACGGCATCATTCAGGAAAGTGAGTGGACAACACCTGATTCATATCTTGGAAAAATGATCGCCCAGAAAGAACTATATAAAAACCGTGGCATGGGCCGGATCTACAGGGTAGTTCATGACGATTTTAAACCAGACAGAACAAAGCCGCATATGCTTGACGAACCTGGTTCAAAACTGGTTACATATCTGAGCCATCCAAACGGCTGGTGGCGCGATATGGCCCAGCAGTTACTGATCGTAAGAAATGACCAGTCCGTCATACCAGAGCTAAGAAGAATTGCCGCAACATCGCCCGATCATCTGGCAAGGATTCATGCGTTATGGACACTTGAGGGCATGGGCAGGATCGATAAGCAGATTCTGTTTACTGCATTTGCAGATAAGCATCCGCAGGTTAGAAAAACAGCAGTCTGGATCAGTGAAATGTTTATAAAAATAAAAGACAAAGAAGCTATACAAAAGATGAGCGAATTGAAGAATGATTCAAGCGCAGATGTAAAAGTTCAGCTGTCACTTTCTTTGCGGTCTTCTGAAGATGCGGGTGCGCAAATAATTGTAAAGGACCTTCTCAATTCAAATCGGGATAATAGCATGATGCAATTTTCTTATTCAACTTATAAAGAAGCTCAGAAGAACCGGGAAGAAGAATTGAAGAGAACGAGCAATCTGGGTACTGCCGAACGTAAGCTGATCTCCGATGGAGCGGTTATATTCAAGCAGCTTTGTGCAACCTGCCACGGATCGGATGGAAAAGGAATAGATATTCCCGGAAAAAATATGCCCGCTCCGCCGCTTACAGGCTCACCAAGAGTAAAAGGTGATAAGATAGCGCTGACGCAATTATTACTGAACGGACTAACAGGTCCTGTTGATGGCAAAACATATACTGATAAAATGCCTTCAATGTGGGCGCAATCAGATGAATGGATAGCATCTGCGCTTAGCTACATCCGTAACAGTAATGATCTTGGCAACAGGTCATCTGTGGTTACAACAGCCGAAGTAAAAAACATCCGGGCAAATACACCAAAGATTCAGGAGGGCATGACGCTGCAGATGCTTGAAATATTTAAGCTCGGAAGAGCTGAACGAACCAATTGGGATAAGAAAAACTAACTGATTACTTCAACCGTTCTGGAGCCGCACGTTCAAAAATTTTTTAAATGAAATATTTCATATTCATTTCCTTATTGTTCCCCATATTATCTACTTCCGCTCAGGGAACTATCAAAAATAAAACCGGAATAGAATTCGTCCTCATTAAGCCGGGTTCATTTCTCTGTGGAAAATTTAATCCTACTTATCCTAAACCCGGTGGAAAGAAAAACAGCTATACAGCAAAAGATTACAGGTGTGCCGAAAAGCTTGCTAAAAAAGATGGTTTGCCCGGCTTTATCGTTTCTATCTCAAAACCTTTTTATATTGGTAAATATGAAATAACGCAGGAACAGTGGAAGAAGATAATGAATACAAATCCATCTTATTTTAAAGGAGATCATCTGCCTGCGGATAACATTACCTGGAACGATGCACAGGCTTTTATCAGTACTCTTAATGGAATTGATAGTGTACATCATTACAGGTTGCCAACTGAATTTGAATGGGAATATGCGGCCAGGGCAGGGACGCAGGACGATATATCATGGGACGAAATCCGTGAGCAGGCGCAGATCGGTACCCCTTCAACAAATAAACCAGGAATAAAAAAACCTAACGCCTGGGGATTATATGACATGCTGGGCAATGTATGGGAGTGGACAGGCGATTTGTATAATAAAAAAATATTTGCTGATATAAATCCCCCTTCTTCAGGATCGCAGCATGTATTAAAAGGAGCATCCTTTGCTGGTGATGTGAAGAATGCAACTTATATGACGCATGCAGCAGGGCCCGCTAACGGATGGGATGTAGGTTTGAGGATAGTAATGGAAGAAAATGCCGAAAGCAGTAAAACATTTATTGCTTCCACCCCAGAAAAAGAAAATATTAAGGGATGGCATATCAGCAGAAGTACACACCAGGGAACAACTCCGTCAGTAAAATTCAAAGACGGTATGATAACACTTGCCCAGCAACCGTATGGACAGGGTGGGGTATTGCTGTCAGATAAAAAGTACCATGACTTTGAATTGACAGTCGAAGTGAAAATTGATTCATTCTGCAACAGCGGAATCTTTCTCCGCTCTACTGAAAGTGGTAAAGCTTACCAGGTTGAACTTGCAGAACCAGGAGGAACTGGTAACCTTTTTGGTGAGATGATGAAAATCAGTCAGCCTGCAGAGGCAGTCAATAAGGCCAGGGTGTGGAAGCCGCTAGACTGGAATTATTTTCGCATAAGGATGACCGGTAACATACCACATATAACGCTGTGGATGAACGGAGAAATGATGTGGGACGTTACACAGCCGGCAAATGATTTTACAGCAGGCGCAACAGAAGGCATGATCGGTTTTCAGACACACTGGTCAGCAACATATTCATCTGCCACAAAAGCTTTCGATATGTCTGACTCATGGAAGCCTGGTGCTGAAATCCGGTTCAGGAATATTGTTATTAAAGAACTATGATGAAATTATTTCTTTGGTTTGAATTTCACTATGCTGTGCTTGACAGGTTTCAGCGATGCCAGGTAATCATATATTGCAGAAAGATCATCATCCTTCATACCTGCATACACGGGCCAAGGCATTATTGTAGCGAAATCAGTCATAAAGTTGATTTGCCTGTGAGAATAGGCAGAATCCCTGAAAGCAATGAATCTCCCCATAAATGCTTCTTTTGAAAGATTACCTATTCCGGTTTCCTTGTCAGGAGTAAGATTTGCAGATGTAACATCTCCAGCTGGTAATGAAAATGTTCTTCCGCCTGCAAGAAATTTTGTTGTGTCAAATTTTCCTTTATCAAATGGGGTATGACATTCACCGCACCCGGCAGAAGTCACCATGTACTTGCCGTAAGCAATTCTGTCTGATGGAGACGGGCGCTTTCCTGGTGAAGATTTTACAGGAATAGTATTAATTATGAAATTCATAGGAAAATCATACTTGCTTTCTTCAACTTGATGTTCAATCGCCGGTAATGTTCGTAAGTAGGTAATGATGGCTTCAATATCTTCCGGATCTACTTTGCCATAATTGTGATAAGGCATCACCGGAAAAATTGGTTTGCCGTTTCTTCTTACACCAGTAGTGATCGCGCGAAACACTTCTCCGTCAGTCCAGTCCCCTATGCCAGCCGGTGTAATATTAGCCGCATGGATTGAACCTGGGAAACCCATGGTCTGATCAAAAAGTTCTCCTCCTGATCCCAGACTATCAGGCTTCATCGGTCCTCCGAAATAATTCCATTGTCTGGTGCTGTGGCAATCCATACAGATCATTACATGATTTGCCAGGTATTCACCTCTTTCTATTTTTTCAGGGGTCGATTGAATTTTAAGTAGAGGAGCGGGGCCTACATCCGGGAGCGCTTTTTTGATGTAAATAGCGGCAGCTGCTATAAAAATGACAATTATTCCAAGCAATATGCCCAGTACCTTGAAAACTTTTCTCATTTTTAGTTTCGTTTAATCCGGTTAAAAACGTTAGGAAGTTATGGAAAATATCGCTTTACAACAATAGTCAATTAATTATAGTGGGGGTACTACGTATAAGTCCTATTGCATAATTTATTAAGTTTTTCCATCTTTACTATGCATCGCTGATCATCCTCAGAAGCTTTATTTTAATCCAATTTTTCCTACTTATTATCCAGTTTTCTTTTGAATTACAGATGAATCCTATTTCCTGTGAATCGGCGGTTATTCGCATCTGTACCACTAAAAAACTTAAGTATGAAAAAAGCCAGTTCCCAAAATGTACGCAGAGTTCATTCAGAGCACTTAAGCAACTCATTTCTTACAACAGTGTTGTTTTTATTACTTCTCAGCATTACAGCATTTGCATTGGCGGGTTGTTACAACGACCTTAATAATGCTACTGTTCAAACGGCATTTTCTAAAATGACATTAAGTACGGCCAACCGTAACGTGGGGCCACAGCTGAGCCACTAAAAATATTTGTTAGGGTTAGTTGAATTTACCGGGCCTTCTGGCCCGGTTTTTTTATTGAATAATGATGATAAGTATTAATCGCGTGAAATGAAAACTAAAACCGCATCCGTGGCCAGTGAAAATAAGCTGGCAATAGAGCATAGCAGAAAGCAGACGGTACTTTTTTGCCTGTTTATCCTTCTGGCTGTACTTGCAATGTTCTGGTAAATTGCATTAAAAAAGCGTTGACCGAATGGTGAACGCTTAGGTATGTTAACCGATGAGATTTATCAGGCATGATAAAACTTTTGCTCATCCCATTCAAGGGCTTGCATGTAGCAGGTAAGCTCTTTTATTTTCATGTATACTTTTTTCAGATTGGCAAAAGTATCGCCTTCTCTCATGGAACGATCGAATTGAGATTTCAACTCATTCAGCTCGATCGAAATTGAAGTGATGTCTGTTTTAACATTTTGCATCTGGAATAGTTTAAAATTAATGAAATAATGATGTAGGTCATTTCACCAGCTTGGCTGTTGTATTAAACCGAAAAAAATTGAGGAATTATTCTAAACAAACACGGATGCTGCTTCCTGCCGGTGCACTAAAAGTAAATCATTTGAATTAGATGCAAAAATTAAATTTTTGCCCCTTCTTGTGCTATTTTTTCTTAACCAGGATAGCGCTGGCCCAGGTTTCCAGTGTTCGCATTAGCTCATCAACATTTACAGGTTTACTCAGGTAATCTTCCATTCCTGCTTTAAGGCATGCATCACGGTCACCATCCATTGCGTTTGCGGTCATTGCTATAATAACAGGCTGTTCATTCAGACACAGTCTTATCATGCGTGTAGTCTCGAGTCCATCCATTTCAGGCATTTCCACATCCATAAGAATTACATCATATTTTTTTTCACTAACTATCTCAAGTACTTCCTTGCCATTGACTGCGCAGTCTGCTTCATATCCTAATCTTCTCAGTAACATCATAGCCATTTGCTGGTTCATTTCATCATCTTCTGCAATAAGAATTTTAAGGGGAAACTGTTGGGCAAAATCAGGAGACATTTTTCCTGATAACTGCACCGTTGATTTTTTTACTGGTTCTGTTTTTTCGTCCTCTCCATGTGTAAGGCACGAATCCCTGAGTGTATTATCAAGTGCGTTAATAAGGTCTTCACTGCAGCTTTTTATAGATTTCAAATAATCCTGCTGTTCTAAAGTAAGCGGGGTAGACTCCATCATTGTGGTCATACCAATAACACCATTCATCGGTGTACGCATGTTGCGGCTTAATTGCGTGAGTACAGTATTATATTCACCTTCTTTTGCAATCATGTCTTCCTTAGCTTTTTTCTCACCTTCTTTCGCATATTGCAAAAGCACAGCCCTTTCAACAAGCCGCCTGTCAAGATCGCGAATCCTGTCAGTCAGTTCATTAATTTTTCTTTTGTAAAGAATAAATAAGGCAATAGCAAGGCAGCTGATCAGGGCCACCTGGAACCATACATTCAGCAACACACTTGCGAACAGCGCTGCGCAATGTATTTTTAAAATATTGATCATGTTAATCATTTGGATAATTATTAGGTTCAGCTGTTAATAGCTGTTCATTATTATATTTTTTATTCTTTCCCTGCCATTTCCAGTTCAATCCCAGCACAAAATATCTTTCATCGCCTGTTGTATTGAATGCATACAAGGGTATTGTCCAGTTTCTGATAGAAAATCCAACCATATACCCGGGCTCCAGTTTTCCGATTGTTTTAAAAATATTTGTTTGCTGAACTGCCAGGCCTGCATACAACCATGATGTAGCATTATATCCAACCTCAGACCAGTTGAAAAAATACTTATCCCTATTGTTTTCTAATGAAAAACTGTATTGCGATTGCGTAGCAACAAATAACTTTCTGTAATCAATGTCAATATTCACACCTACAGACCCACCTGTCATCTGTCCCATCAGTCCGCCCACTAGAGGTGTAGCTTGCCATGAAACATTTCCCGCTCCGGAAAATTTTTTTCCGGCGTATAATGAAAAAGTATTCAGTTCATCAAAATTATAGCGTGCTTCACCATACCAGTTATTGGAGGAAGTGAAATTCGCTATCGGTGTCATCAGTGCTTCAGTACGCGCACTACGGGTAAAATAATACTGCTCTACGGTTGCTGATGATTGGGCAGGTGCATTCATGCAACCGCAAACAATATAATATATGGCAACGCATTTTTTCATATGATGATCACCTCCGCAGTTGCCAGTTTCTTTAAAAGAGATATATCTTTCAAATGAGGGTTCCACTGAAAAAGTAGTTTATCTATCGGCTGCCATAATAAAACCCAGCTGAACACATCTAGAATATTGCTGATCCCGAATTGCAGGTTATGGTTCTCATCGAATAAAACCATCAGAAACCCCTGGCAGATGATTACCACAAGAATGCTCACAATCAGCAACAGCCATGTTCTTTTCTTAAAACGTTTGAATTCTTTTTCACGGATCGACAGCTTTGCGGCAAAATGACGCCGGATAGCATACATCAGCGGTTCTGTGTACTGCTTGTCTATTTCATTTTTGCACTGCAGCTTATAAAAAACAGGAGAATATCTTTTCACTGAAACAACAGTCATGGCTATATAATGCTCAAGCTTGTGGCTTAGCTGTCTTTTATATAGCGGCGCAGGATCGTTTTCATTGAAAAAACTTTGAATGGAAAGAGGATCTACCGTCAGATAAATGTTAACTGTTTTCGAATAGGCGTCGGACATATTATCCGTATTGAACAAGGTTTATTGTATAATTACTTTATCGGAAAATTCAAACAGGTTATTGCGCACTTTAACGAGGTAAAAACCTTTTGAAGCTTTTATTGATACCGGAATATCAATCACAGACTGACCATCAAGGAATATTTGTTTTGCCTGCACGATCTTTCCTGATCCATCGATCAACTGGCATATATAGTTTCCTTTAGGTATGTTGTTCACAGAAATAAATATTGTGTTCCGTGCAGGATTATTGATCACCGCCATCGCGCCATTGCCCCTGTCGCTTACAGATGCTATTTTTGAATAGCCATACTGACCATCCCTGTCTACACTCCGTACACGGTAAAATGCAGTGCCGTCGAGCGGAAGATCATCCTCTATTTCGTAAGCATTGCTCATATTATTATTTGCAGGAACAGTGGCGATCACAAAGAATACAGGATTCCGGCTGTCTTTTCTTTGTACTTCAAAATGATCTACGTTGTATTCTTCAACTGTTTTCCATTGTACTAACGAATAATTATACTTTCTGTTTGCTGTGATGCTGATAAAATTTAATGGCAGAGAGAAGTTGAGACTTCCAAAAGTAAAAGCACCAAACGTACTTACTGATGGAGATGTGATGGTACCAGTGGTGGTTACGTTACCTGTTGCCGTACCTCCGGTGTTCGTCCACATACCTCCTGTATAATTTGCTACGCGTATACTGGCCAGCATGTAATTAGGAAAGGTCACTTTACTGTTGTTCCAGTTCATATCCACCTGCGCTGTTCCTCCGCTCACCTTATTCACAAACCAGTATTCATAAGGATCAACGGTCACCAGGTTAGGCAATACATTGCCGGTATTGGTGGTTACACCTGCATATTGTGCGTTGAATGTTGAAGCGGCAGATAGATTATTAACAGCGATTGGACGAATTAATGTTGCATTCCCTACCGGAAAAATAAAATTTGTGGCGCCTGTTTTTCTCACCCATCCGTTTACATGCGCATTATCTGCACTGCCGGAATAAGAAGATCCGTTTTCATAGATAAGATAATTGGGTGTTGATGAACTGGTAATAATGCCGAGTGTAAAAGTGTGCGCGGCATTAATGCTAAGATCATTATTGAGTGTGATGCCGTTGTTATTATTTGTTGTTACATTATACACTCTGTAGGGTTCTGAACCATTCACAGATTGCGCAGTTGTACCGTTAAAAATGGTTGCGCCGGTTCCAGGGTTCATAGCAGTGCGGTTATTTGTAACATTCGCCTTCAGGTAAAATGTTCCGTTGTTCACTAAACCAGCTGTGGATGCATTGGTAAAGTCTATAAATGCGGTCATATCTGCACCTGTATGGATCTGCAGATTGCCATTGTTCACAAAACCAGCCTGGGAAAGTACAACACCAGATGAAAGCAGCAATATGAACGATATTAAAATTTTTTGCATGATCTGCTTTTATTGAGTGTTCACAAGCCACTGTACATCCTGTACAGTTAAAGTATTCGCGTTTGCACTAATGTTTCCCCAAAGTTCAAAGTAATCGCCCGGACCAACATCTGTAAGGCTCACCACCATTGAAAACTGGAACGGCTGGTTAGCTGTTCCTGGTCTCAGCGTGGTTTCTCCGTAACGCGTTACAGATGCTGCTGTACCTGAACCGGTCGCGTTATTTTTTACAAGACCCAGATTGATGGTTGCGGATGCAGAGGAAACCTGGATGTTCCCGGATATAATGATGTAAGCATTTCTTCTGTTATTAGGTTGATAAGTAATCTTATTATCTGCTACTGTCCACTTGCAGGTAGCCGATGAGGTATTCACCCATGAAAGTTTATACCAGCTTGTACTCACAGTAAGTGTGGTTGCAGTTGCATTATTTACCACGCCCATTGTACAATTCGGATGTTTATCTCCGATACCCGCATTACTTTCAATAATTGCGTTTGCATCGCGGCCATCCGTTCTGGTGAAATCAAAACCTTCAATAAATTTGCCTGTATTGTTCCATGAATTTCCGGTTATGGAAATATTGGAAAATGACGTGAAGGTTGAAGGCTGATAAAAAATTGCAGTGTCTCCTGCTGCGCCATTGTAATAACCACCTGTTGCCAGCTGAATCGTTGCGCCACTTCCTTTGCTGAGGTTAATACCGTAGTTACATCCGATAAAATCCGTTTCTGCAACTTTTAAAACAACACCTGGTGTGTTACCATGAACAAGTATACCATTGTTTCTTGCGTTGGATATATCAGTTTCGAAAACCCAGATTTCAGCATTTGTTGAATCAAGTATCGTGTTATAAAATCTGTCGAACGTACAGTCTTTTACTTCATTGTAAGTGCCGGACCCAATGAATCTTATAGCGTCTTCACCACTTGCTGTACCATAACTGCCCAGCGTTGTTGCGTCGAACTGGAGCATTTTAAAAAAGCAATCTGATGTGCAGCGGAACATTGGTTTTCCTGATAACCCTGATGCAGCAGCGATTGTTGATGTGCCGAATGAAAGACCCTGAAAAGTAAGCGCATAAGGAAGATTGATATCCAGTGTAGATGTTACATTGTAAGTTTCTTCGCCAAGCCGTACTACTGTGGGACCATTCATATGCACGTTGAGAAATTCTACAGCTTCTTTGAGTGTGGTCCAGCTGCTGTTGCTGTTTACATCAAGAAGGTTTTCAACGCTTATTTGTTTCTCTTTTATTTCCCATTTACTACCGTTTGCTACAAAAGTGTGACCCTGGTAGCGTGTGAGTTTGGTATTAGCTTTTTCATCAATCGTTGCACCTCCGTTTCCAATTACAGTAACAAGATCTGTATGCGATCCAATATTCTTCACTGTCAGCTCCCAACCGTTGTCTGACGCTGTGATCGCAGGGAGCGTTAACGTTATGTCGTTACTGGCAAGTACCATTGTTTCTGTTTTCAGCAGAGTGGCGTCTGCAGACTTTGTAACGGTGTTTAATCCTACAGTTGCTACCAGCCGCCATGCTGTACCATTCCAGTAATAATAGCCATCCGGAAGTGTGCCGCTCGTGCTGTACACAAGCATTCCGGCTGTTACTGTACCTGTGAGCGGAGCTATCGAACTTTTATCGTTTAATGAAATACGTGGAGGCAGAAAACCTTTATTGGTACTTTCAAGCTCCAGTAAAGAGTTAGAATTGATGGTTGCTGGATTATCGCCGATCTTAACTTGTGACATTGTAGATGCTGTATAAAACAGCAGAAAAAGAGTGATAAGTCTTTTCATGACAGGATATTGAACTAATTAGGATTTCTTGTATCTTAAACGTAATAACATTGAGGTGCGTATATATTATAACCGGCACTTATTTTATTTTTTACCGGTGCTAAGTGTTTCCCTTTATTATTTGATTGAAAACAAAATAATTACCTGATAAATGTCAAATAATCGAATTCTTCAAAGCTCCGTGCTCACGTGTATTCTACTCTTTTTCTTATTCAATTTAAATGCGCAATCAGTTGACAGCTGGATAAGGGTCAACCAGTTAGGTTATCCGCAGAAGGGAAGTAAAGTAGCTGTGCTTGGATTGAATACATTGATAAGAATCAACAAATTTCAATTAGTTGATTTTTCTTCAAAAAAAGTGGTGTTTTCGGGTACGCCTGGCCGTTCTTTCGGGGCTTATGGGCCATTTAATGACACCTACCGGCTTGATTTTTCATCATTCGTAAAAAAAGGAAAATACATTTTAAGGGCAGGAAACGCGGAATCGCCGGCTTTTGAAATAGGTAGGAACGTGTACGATAGAGGGGCAGATTTTTGTCTGCGTTACATGCGTCAGCAACGCAGTGGATTTAATCCATTTCTGAAAGATTCATGTCATACCTACGATGGCTATACGCTGTTTGCACCGGTTCCTGATAGCACGCACATTGATGTGGTAGGAGGGTGGCATGACGCAACAGACTATCTTCAATATTCTACCACTTCAGCCAACGCAACTTATCATCTGCTTGCTGCATACCGTGATTTCCCCAAAATATTTGATGATACCAAAAACGCTTCGGGCCTTGAAGGAAAAAACAATCTTCCAGACGTGATGGATGAAGCCAGGTGGGGACTCGACTGGCTGTTAAAAATGCATCCAAAACCCGACTGGATATTCAACCAGCTGGGTGATGACAGGGATCATTCAGGAATGCGTTTGCCAAAACTGGATTCTGCATACGGAAAAGGATACGAGCGTCCGGTTTATTTCTGTAATGGAAAGCCGCAGATGCGTGGTAAGTTCATGAACAATACAACCGGTGCCGCCTCAACTGCAGGTAAATTCGCTGCTGCATTTGCCTTGGGAAGTGTAATGTTCGATAAGATTGACAAAAATTATGCGGATAGATTATTCAATAATAGCGGCACAGCGCTTGAGATCGGTATAAAGATGCCGGGTGCTGCTCAAACCGCATCAGTGCTCTCCCCATACATATATGCGGAGGATAACTGGAAAGACGATATGGAACTGGGGCTGGCTGCTTACTATAATGCCAGACCAAATCAAAAGCAGGACACTCTCCTGAATTCATCATATGCTCTTGCGGAAGGTGAACCGGTCACTCCATGGCTGGGTGCCGACACTGCAAAACATTACCAGTGGTATCCCTTTATAAATGTGGGTCATTATGAGCTTGCAAAATCTCTCAAAGATAAAAGGCGTGATACTGTTATTGCTTTTTATAAACTAGGCATTGAAAAGGTGTGGAAAAAAGCAAAGAACAATGCATTTTACCGCTCGATTCCATTTATATGGTGCAGCAACAACTTAACCGTGAATTTTGCGATACAATGTTACTGGTACAGGCAGCTGTCGCACGACAAAACTTACCTGCAGCTTGAGCGGGCATGCTTCGACTGGATATTCGGATGCAATCCATGGGGCACCAGCATGGTATATGGTCTGCCTGCGAATGGTGATACACCGGTAGATCCCCATTCTTCATTTACACATCTTGCACACCTGCCTATTGACGGCGGATTGGTTGATGGCCCTGTGTATACGTCCATATTCAATGGGTTGATAGGATTAAAGCTTGTTGATGAAGATGAGTATGCACTTTTCCAAAGCGGTTTGGCGGTATATCATGACGATGTAGGTGATTACAGTACGAATGAACCTACAATGGACGGTACTGCCTCACTTATCTATCTGCTTGCTGCCATGGCTTCAGAGAAAAATTAATGCTATTGCTTCGGAGCATTGCGGCGTGCGGCCTCATTTAAAAATTCCCTGAATTCCGGGTAATATTCTTCCAGGCCTTTTTCGATTGCCGTTCCAAGTTTATCACATGAATCCGTAAACATTACGGGGAGATCCTTACCGCTTATCTTCCAGCCTGATGAACCTTCCCGGTAAATGCTGAACTGAATACGTTCTCCCTGAAGAGTTGCTGTATCTGCATGAAACTTATCCGGTGCACTCGGGAGTTTTCTGAAGTTAACTTCCCACTGGCGGTTGTCGAGTTTGATAAGTTTAGTAAAAGTTACGTTCACCATCTTCACTTATTTCTTTATACCGTAAACGGCAGGAGTTTAAATATTATTGAAAGACAGGAAAAAAAATATTAAGGCGTGTTTTTCCGGTAGATAGAGAATAATTCCCATTATGGTACTCTTTTAAAAATAGCAATCCGCTGAAATGCAGGCCGGGCGTGGCTTTCTGAATTGGCATGCAGGTTGAAATGATAGTTCAGGTTTTTCATAGGATATTGGATTTAAACACGGCCCTGGGTTTCTACCCGGGGCCCATTTTTTGTAGTATATGTTATGTTACGATTAGCCAGAAGGATTGTGTGGTGAAGTAAGGTGGAAAACTGAGTTAAAAGTTAATATTGGGGAATTGAATTTATGTTTTATTTCAGGATTTAATTGTTTCATATGGCTTCCATCAACAAATCACAGCAGAACAACTACATGGACTTATACAAGTATCTTCTTGTACTTACAGAGAGCCAGATCATCAAATTAAGGAAGATTGCACTGGGTATTTTATCTCCATCTTCATTTACGAATGCCGAAATTCAGGATCTCGAGACGAACCTGAACAGGCAACAGGCGCAACAATAGAATCACTACTTTTGTCGTATGTTAAGATGGTTATTAAAAATTACCAGGAAACTTTTCATCCGCAGGAAAAGTTGTTGCGAATAATTGTATAATATTGCGTCCTTTTTAGTGGCCCAGATGGCGGAATTGGTAGACGCGTCAGACTCAAAATCTGGTATTGGCAACAATGTGCAGGTTCGATTCCTGTTCTGGGCACTTTGGTCACTATTATGGTGGCCTTTTTTTATGCATATTTTAACCTGAAAGGCACGTCAGGCCTGGACTTCATGCATCTCTCCTTTCTTTTGCTTATTTGTTAATAACCTGTTGTTTTCTCTTTTTTTGTTACTCCACTGTTACTTTTTAGGTTGGATTCCCGTTTATAATACTATCTTAGGATAACAAAAGCAAAACAACAACTGTCTATGAGCGTAAAACTTCGCAAGAGAAAAAACCAGGATGGTACCACCTCCCTTATGCTCGATATTTATGAAAATGGCAAAAGACGGTATCAATTCCTCAAACATCTCAAGCTTTCAAAGGGAAGTAGCATAGCTGACCGGCAAAAGAATAAGGAGAATTTAGAGCTTGCTCAAAAAATAGCGAACAAGCAAGCGCATGAATTAGCGGCCGGGGAATATAATATCGTCACAGAGGCTGGCAAGAAAACTCTTGTGACCGAGTGGATGCAATCCTATATCGACAAGTACAAAAAGAAGGATGTGCGCAACATGCAGGGGGTATTGAATCGTTTCAAGTCTTTTTTAAGTGAGAATAAGATCCATGCGCTATCCTTTGGAAGAATTGATGATGTGATAATATCAGACTTCCAAGACTACTTAAGAGAAAAAAGTAAGGGTGAAGGAGCAAGCTCCTATTTTGCTCGATTTAAAAAAATGATGAAGCAGGC
>DATLDR010000165.1:0-5869 GCA_035525775.1 Flavitalea sp. | reverse complement strand
TGATTTTCGCTATTACCGACAACTTGGAAATGAAAGCGTGTGGGCTTCGAGAATAAATACCGGTGTAGGATTTCCTTACGGCAATTCAAAAGAAATTCCTTTCATCAAACAATTTTTTATCGGCGGTAATAACAGTCTTCGTGCATTCAGAAGCCGTTCAATCGGTCCCGGTACTTTTAATCCCGCAATTGACTCCTCAATAGGATTTATTCCGGATCAGTCTGGTGATATAAAACTTGAGGTGAATACCGAGTTGAGGTTTAAGATCATTAAACCTGTCTATGGCGCAGCTTTCGTTGATGCCGGCAACATTTGGTTATATAATGAAAATAAATATAAACCAGGTGCGAAGTTCTCTAAGGATTTTACAAAGGAACTCGCTATAGGTACCGGATTAGGCGTAAGAGTTGACGTTACTATTCTTGTGCTCCGCCTGGATGTGGCATTTCCATTGAGAAAGCCATGGCTTCCTGAAAAAGACAGATGGGTTTTCAGGGACATCAACTTTGGAAGTTCGTTATGGAGAAAGGACAATTTGATTTTTAACCTGGCAATAGGCTATCCTTTTTAGGTGTTGAAATCATTCTACATTATAAAATTACTTCCAATGTCATCATTGGCCAATCTGTCGGCATAAAATTTTCACTGGTATCCGGTTAATATTTCTCACCTAATTAAAACACACCAATTATGGCAGACAACATTATGAATCAGGGTGGTCGTCAAAGCGGATCCGATGAAAATCGTTCACAGGATTCACAAAGACAAGATCAAATGGGTCAGGACTCACAAAGATCCAACATGGGTAACCAGCAGTCCGGCCAAAGTCAGTCTGGTCAGGGTAGCATGGGCAACCAGGGCATCAGAGGAAACCAGGATTCTTCTCAATCAGGAAGATCTGATTCAGGCCGTTCATCTTCTTTTGACAGCGACAGCCAGGAAAACGTATCTGACTCAGATTCTGAATTAGATATGGATGAAGATATTGATGAGGATATTGATGAGGATATTGATGAGGATATAGAATCAGACCAAAGAAGTTCACGTTCAGGTAATTCTTCCGGATCAGACAGATCCACTGGTGGAAGAATCTGATTGCAATCGCCATTATTTTATTAAAAGAAAAATCTTCAGGACTTAACAGTTTTGAAGATTTTTTTTTATAAATGCATGATATGTGAAAACGCACACTAGTATTAAAATATAAATAGTACGTTCATAACTCCGGACAGTTCATGGCAGATTGATACCATTACTTTTTGAAAGCCACTTTATCATTTGAGGAAAAGCTATCAAAAACCACGAAGTATACCTGGCTGGTTCCTTTGCAACAAATTTTTCTACTTCATCAACGGGCATGTAAACATAACTTTTTACTTCACTGATATCAGGAATAACCGGGCCATCGTAAATACCAGTGTATACGTGATCGAATTCATTTTCTGTAAGTCCGTTTTCAAAGTCTGTTCTGTAAATGAATGTGAAAGCTTTATTGAGCGTTGTCGTAAATCCAAGTTCTTCTTTTAATCTTCTGATAGCTGCTGCTGCAGTATCCTCGCCTGGTGAAGGATGACTGCAGCATGCGTTGGTCCATAATCCAGCGCTGTGATACTTTTTATCAGCTCTCTGTTGAAGCAGCATTTCCCCTTTGTTATTAAAAATGAAAACACTGAAAGCACGATGAAGCAAAGCTTTCTCATGTGCTTCAAGCTTTTCCATGCGACCGATAGCCACATCATTTTTATCTACTAATATAACTTCGTTCATTGCCTATTAAATTCAACCGGTTCCTCACCCCTGCACGGGCAACTATTAATGTCTGGCCCTTTATTTCCGGAGTAAAGTTCGAAAAATCAACACCCGGAAAATAAGACCTCGACAAAATTTTATAATCTGCACTCATATCACGAAGAAAGTTAACCTTTTGAAATGCAGCACCCAGTGACTGCATATCTATAAAGTGTGATTCAGCAATGTTCCGGAATCCTGCAAAAGCTTTATGGTGTCTGTAAGCGCCGACGCTGATTGAAGTGCATTAAGATGCCGTACGTGGTGCAGATCGGTACCCAGAAAATCAATAAATTTATTTTTAACCATCATTTGCGCGATCTCCTGGGGAAGTTTGCCGTAGTAACCGGTAAGTGAAAGCAGGTTGACCTGTAATAAATATCCTGCCTCCCTGAACTGTTCATACAGTTCTTTTGTTTTTCCGAAATAAGTATATCGCTCGGGATGCGCAATAACCGGCTGATAGCCCAACATCTGCAATGAAAACAATTTATCTTTCAAATCGAGAGGAGCACTGATAAATGAAAATTCAACAAGTACCATGTTATCTTTAATGGTAAAAAGCGGAATTTCATCTTCAATCAGATCATCAACATGATAGTCGAGAAAATATTCGGCAGCATACTTTATTTCAACATTCATTTTGTTTTCTGCAAGTGCTGACTGCAGGCTTACATATGCAGGATTGATAGTAGAAGAGTTGTTCTTGAATATATCCCAGAGGATATGGGGAGTAGTAATAAATTTCTCATATCCAAGGTCTCGCAATCCATTAATCAGTTCAATTGAATTAGCAGCATCCGTGGCGCCATCATCAATGCCTGGAAGTAAATGCGAATGCATATCGGTCACTAACCCGCTTAGATCAGGAGGCTGCTGCGCTCTTTTTTTAAAGATGGAGAACATAATCCATGTATACTGATGCTATTCCTTCTTTCAGGTTAATTTTTGGTTTCCAGCCCAATGAATCTAATTTTGATGTATCCATTAGTTTCCTTGGAGTGCCATCCGGTTTTTCTTTTTCAAATATTATTTCACCATTAAAGTCAGTAACCGTTTTTATCAGGTCTGCAAGGTCTTTAATAGAAATATCTTTGCCGCAACCAATATTAATAAACTCATTTTCATTATAATGCTGCATAAGAAAAATGCATGCATCGGCAAAGTCATCAACATGCAAAAATTCGCGCAATGCATTGCCAGTTCCCCACACCTCCACTGATGGCAGTCCCTTGATTTTACCTTCATGAAACTTTCTGATCAGTGCCGGTAAAACATGCGAATTCTGCGGATGGTAATTATCATTGGGGCCGTACAGGTTTGTGGGCATTACGGAAATAAAATTGCACCCGTACTGGTCGCGGTATGCCTCGCACATTTTTAGTCCAGCGATCTTTGCAACGGCATAAAACTCATTCGTTTGTTCTAATTTTCCAGACAATAAATATTCTTCTTTAAGTGGTTGGGGGGCTAGTTTGGGATAGATGCATGAAGAACCGAGGAACATCAATTTTTTTACATTATTCATGTAAGATGAATGGATAACGTTTGATTGAATCATCAGGTTATCATATAGAAATTCGCCTCTGTATTTGTTGTTCGAGTAGATGCCGCCTACTTTAGCAGCAGCGAGAAAAACGTAGTCCGGCTTTGTTTCGTTAAAAAACTGTTCAACTTTCTCCTGGTTGCGCAGATCCAGTTCAGAGGAAGAACGGAAAACAATATTTGCATATCCTGCTGAGGTTAGTTTTCTTATAATTGCCGATCCTGCCATTCCTTTATGACCGGCTACATATATCTTAGCTTTTCTCTCCATCCTGTTTATTCGTACTGATTCTTTACTGTAAACCCTGAATCCTTTAATACTTTTTCTCGTCTGAAAAGGTCTATGTCGGCATTAACCATTTCCTTTATCAAAGCCGCGAGATCATATTGTGGCATCCATCCCAGTTTTTGTTGTGCTTTTAAGGGGTCGCCAACTAAAATATCTACTTCAGTCGGCCGGAAATATTTTTTATCTATCGCCACGACTTCCTTTCCTTCCTCAATCATTAAGCCTTTATCTGTCACACAGGTAACATATCCTGTTTCCTTTTCATCCTTTCCCTTGAAATCTATTTCAATTCCAGCTTCACGGAATGCTAACTTAACAAAGTCGCGCACGGACGTGGTTACTCCGGTGGCTATTACATAATCTTCCGGTTCAGGCTGCTGCAACATAAGCCACATTGCTTCCACATAATCACGTGCATGTCCCCAATCCCGCTTTGCATCGAGATTACCTAAAAATATTTTTTCCTGCATGCCCAAAATTATCTTAGCAATACCTCTGGTTATTTTTCTTGTTACAAATGTTTCTCCGCGAACGGGAGACTCATGATTGAAAAGAATGCCGCTAACGGCGTACATGCCATATGCTTCGCGGTAGTTAACAGTGGTCCAATGCGCAAAAAGCTTTGCAACGCCGTAGGGTGATCTTGGATAAAATGATGTTGATTCGGTTTGTGGCCCACCCTGCACCTTACCAAACATCTCTGATGTAGATGCCTGGTATATCCTTGTTTTCTTTTCAAGATTAAGCAACCTTACAGCTTCAAGAATACGCAATGCGCCAAGACCGTCTGCATTCGCAGTATATTCAGGCGTTTCAAAGCTTACTTTAACATGACTCTGCGCTGCGAGATTATAAATTTCATCGGGTTGCACTTCCTGTATCACCCTTATCATATTTGTTGAATCAGTGAGATCACCATAATGAAGACTGAACCGGATATTTTTTTCATGTGGATCCTGGTACAGGTGGTCGATCCGTTCGGTGTTCAATGAAGAACTTCTGCGCTTGATACCATGTACATGATATCCTTTTGCAAGCAGTAGTTCAGCAAGGTAACTGCCATCCTGACCAGTAATCCCGGTAATAAGCGCTGTTTTCATTTAAAGATGAATTGTAAAACTTTTCGTAAAGGCTTGAAAGGTATGGTAAAAAAATAAGGAGTAATGTTGTTGATGCGCCACGCCTCGCGGTCTTCCCTGTTTGCACGTAACCGGTGACGTAATGTTGCATTGCTCATACCGCCCGTGCGCATTTTTACCAATACTTCAGGCAAGTAACGCGCATTGATGTTATTTTTTAACAGTGCGCGCAACATGAATTCATAATCAGCAGCCGACTTCAATGAACAATTAAAATCTCCTATACTATCGTATACTTTTTTTCTGACAAAAAATGTGGGATGTGGAGGCATCCACCCGAAATAAAATTTGCGCGGTGAATAATAACCGCTACGCCACGTTCTGGTTACTTTGTTAAGGTCACTGTGTTGAACATATTGAAGATCGGCGTAAACAGCATCAGTATTCTGATCTTCAAACTGTTTAATAACTTTTGAAATTACGCTGCTGTTAATATATACATCATCGGAATTCAGTATCCCTATCACATCCCCCGTTGCCATGCTGATACCTTTATTCATGGCATCATAGATGCCTTTATCTTTCTCAGATACGATAAAGGAAATATGAGAGAACTTTTTAACAATTTCTATTGTAGCGTCCGATGAAGCGCCGTCAATTATAATATGTTCGATATTATTATAGTCCTGCAGTGCAACACTGTTCAGGGTATCCTCCATAGTTGCCGCCGAGTTGTAGCATACCGTGATAATGGATATTCTCATAAGCTGTTCCTTACAATTACACAATTTTCCAGAACCAGCATATCCATATTTGTTCTGAGAAAACAATTCAGTGCTTCCTGTGGTGTATTGACTATTGGCTCATTTTCATTAAAAGAAGTATTGAGCAGCACTGGCACTCCTGTTTTTTTCCTGAACAGATCAATAAGCGCATAATAACGCGGGGATATATCCCTATCAACCGTCTGCAGCCTACCAGTGCCATCTACATGTGTAACCGCAGGTATTGTTGACTGCTTTTCCGGTCTTATTGGAAAAACCTTCTCCATAAAAGGCACACAATCATCTTTTGTAAAATACTCGGCCGAAAATTCTTTAAGAATTGATGGAGCAAAAGGCCTGAAATTTTCTCTTCGCTTGATTTTGAGATTGATCAGATTTTTTGC
>DATLDR010000164.1:0-20929 GCA_035525775.1 Flavitalea sp. | reverse complement strand
ACCAACGAAGCGATCCGTGACTGGATAAACAATCCACACGACACGCACTATATTATTGGTAGTGTTGTGGGACCTCATCCATATCCCGATATGGTAGCCAGATTTCAGAGTGTGATCAGCGAAGAAATAAAATGGCAGCTGAAAGAAGACACAGGGTCAGAACTGCCTGACTATGTTGTAGCCTGTGTTGGAGGAGGAAGTAATGCAGCGGGGGCATACTATCATTTTCTGGACGAAGAAAATGTAAAGATTGTAGCCGTTGAAGCGGCCGGGCTGGGCATTGCAAGTGGTTTCAGTGCTGCTACCACGCAATTGGGAACGCCAGGTATACTGCATGGAAGTAAAAGTCTTGTTATGCAAACGGCAGATGGCCAGGTAACAGAGCCGCATAGTATTTCAGCGGGTCTTGATTACCCCGGTATCGGTCCAATGCATGCCAATCTATTTGCTTCTGGTCGCGGGATATTTATGAGCGCTACCGATGAGGAAGCATTGGAGGCTTCATTTGAAATTGCAAAGCTTGAAGGGATCATTCCTGCACTGGAAACAGGACATGCCTTTTCTGTACTGAATCAAATAAAATTCAAACAAGATGATAAAGTAATAGTGTGTCTTAGCGGCCGGGGTGATAAAGACCTGGCCACCTATATGAAAAGAATGGAGAGCAATAATAAATAACAGATGAACCGGATCACAACCTTATTTAACAACAAAAAATCACGCATACTGAATATATACTGCACGGCAGGTTTCCCTCGTGCGGACAGTACACTTGAAGTGATGAAAGCCCTGCAGGAAAATGGAGCTGACATGATAGAGCTGGGCATGCCTTACAGTGATCCACTGGCTGATGGACCTGTTATCCAGGCGAGCAGTGCAAAAGCAATTGAAAACGGCATGACGATTAATAAGCTTTTCGGTGATCTTAAAGATTTCAGAAAAATCATTCACGTACCTGTGATCTTAATGGGATACATGAATCCGGCGTTACAGCATGGCTTTGAAAAATTTTGCGCTAAGGCGGCGGAGATCGGCATTGACGGACTCATCCTTCCTGATTTGCCTATGTATGAATATGAAACAGAATACGGGGAAATCATCAATAAGTATGGATTGAAATTTATTTTTCTCGTTACTCCTGAAACTTCTGAAGAAAGAGTAAGAATGCTCGACAAGCTCAGCAACGGGTTTCTTTATGCTGTTTCTTCTTCATCAACAACGGGAAATGAAAAAAGTATGGAACAACAGACTGGATATTTTAAAAGACTGCAGCAGATGCATCTTTCAAATCCGGTTCTCATTGGCTTTGGCATAAAAGACAGTGACACATTCAATGCCGCTTGTGACTATGCTAATGGGGCGATCATTGGCACTGCATACATTAAGGCGCTGGCACAGAACGGATCGGTCGATTCGGTTACAAAAAAATTCATTGATGACGTTATCGGAAAATAAGAAGCACAATATTGCTATCATCAAGTACAATGCAGGCAACATCCGGTCGGTGTTATATGCTTTTGAACGGATTGGGATAGATGCATTCGTTACTGATGATCATGATCTGATCCGCCATGCTGATAAAGTAGTATTTCCTGGTGTTGGAGAAGCAAGCAGTGCCATGAATTACCTGAAAGAGCGGCAACTTGATCAACTGATTAAAGAGCTCACGCAGCCCGTGTTAGGGATTTGTCTTGGAATGCAGCTCATGTGTGTGCACAGTGAAGAGAATGATACCGTTTGTCTCGGAATATTTGATGAGCACGTAAAATTATTTAAGCCGGGCAGCAGTAAAGAAAAGGTTCCGCAGATCGGTTGGAACAATATCTTTCATCTTAAAACAGCTTTGTTCAATGGCGTCCATGAGCAATCATATATTTATTCGGTCCACAGTTATTATGCTTCTGAAGGTGCGCAAACAATAGCAACGGCGGATTACATACATCCATACAGTGCAGCATTGCACCATAATAATTTTTATGGTGTGCAGTTTCATCCGGAAAAAAGTGCAACAGCGGGTGAACAGATTTTAAAAAACTTTTTGGCATTAGAAAACGAAAAAAAATAATTGATGCAGCTGATACCCGCAATTGATATTATAAATGGTAAATGCGTAAGGTTAACACAGGGAGATTACAGTTCAGTGAAAGTGTATAATGAAAACCCACTTGAGATTGCGAAGCAGTTTGAAGATGCAGGATTAACCCGTGTACATGTAGTTGACCTGGATGGCGCGAAAGCAGGCGAAGTAAGGAACTGGAAAGTGCTTGAAGCAATTGCATCCCGAACTGAATTGAACATAGATTTCGGAGGCGGAATCAAAACAGAAAAGGATGTTACCATTGTTCTTGAATCCGGTGCAAAGTGGGCCACGATCGGAAGCATTGCTGTTAAGAATGAAGAACTTTTTGTTGACTGGATTGATAAGTTCGGTGCCGCTTCATTTATTCTTGGTGCCGATGTGAAGGATGAGAAGATCGCGATCAGCGGATGGCTCGAAACAACCAACATCTGGATCTATGACTTTATCAAAAAGTATATGAAGCATGGATTGAAACAGATTTTTTGTACCGATGTAAACAAAGATGGCCTGCTGCAGGGGCCTGCAGTGAAGCTGTATAAAAGTATCATTACTGAATTCCCGCCATTGCATCTGATTGCCAGTGGCGGCGTAAGCTCTTTAAAAGACCTTGAAGAACTTGCACAGATTGGTTGCAATGCTGCAATTATAGGAAAAGCCATTTATGAGAACCGCATATCATTAAAAGAATTAAAAGATTTCCAGGCATGCTGACAAAACGAATCATACCATGCCTGGATATCAGAGACGGCCGCACTGTGAAGGGTATCAACTTTGAAAATATCCGTGATGCAGGTGACCCTGTAGAACTCGGTGAATTCTATGCAGCTGAAGGAGCAGATGAACTGGTATTCCTCGATATCACGGCAACCAATGAAAAAAGAAAAACACTCAGTGAACTGGTTAACCGTATCGCACATAATATAAATATTCCGTTTACTGTTGGCGGAGGTATAAGCAGTGTTGACGACGTAAGCGTCTTATTGAATAATGGCGCTGATAAGATTTCTGTGAACACCGCTGCGTTCCGCGACCCTGCGCTTGTTGAAAAACTTGCGAAGGAATTTGGAAGCCAATGTGTTGTTGTTGCCATCGACACAAAACAGGAAGATGATGGTGAATGGTATGTTTACCTGAATGGTGGAAGATTGAAAACAGATACCAGTTGTTTTGATTGGGCGAAAAATGCAGTTTCGCTGGGAGCTGGTGAAATTCTTCTTACCTCCATGAATCACGACGGAACAAAAAAAGGGTTCGCTATTGATATCACCCGTTTGCTGGCCGATAATCTGCCTGTGCCGGTGATCGCTTCAGGTGGTGGAGGAACCATGGGGCATTTTACTGATATCTTTGTCAACGGAAAGGCAGATGCGGCGCTTGCAGCCAGTATTTTTCATTTCAAAGAAATAGCTATTCCTGAATTGAAAAAGTATTTAAGAATAAATCATATACCTGTACGACATTAAATAATCACCCGCACGGATAAAAAAAAGCGAATTGAAAATAAATTTTGATAAATATTCTGATTCACTGGCACCTGCTATCATCCAGGATAATTCTACGGGCAAAGTTTTAATGCTTGGTTTCATGAACGAAGAAGCGTTGAATAAAACAATTGCCGAAGGTAAGGTGACCTTCTTCAGCAGAACAAAAAACAGACTCTGGACGAAGGGTGAAGAAAGCGGCAACACGTTGATGGTTAAAGATATTTTACCTGACTGTGACAACGATACCATCCTGATAAAAGCAAGCCCTACTGGTCCTGTTTGCCACACAGGCGCCGACACTTGCTGGAATGAAAAAAACGAAAAGGATCCTGCAGCTTTCCTTACGTACCTGGAGGCTATAATTGAGTCGAGAAAATCAGGAAACGACGAAAACTCGTATGTTAAAAAGATGTCTGATAAAGGCATTAATAAAATCGCACAGAAGGTTGGAGAAGAAGCAGTTGAGATGATCATTGAAGCCAAGGATAACGACGGATCGCTGTTTCTTGGTGAGGCCGCTGACCTGCTCTTCCACTATTTGCTTTTGCTTAACGCAAAAGGTTATAATTTGCAGAAAGTGATTACCGTTTTACAACAGCGTCATGCTCAATAGCGTCCGTTATGAAAAAATTTTTAGGGGTTATTCTATTCGTTCCTTTTGCACTCTCAGCTCAAAAGAAGTTTGTTATCAATGGTAATCTGAATGGCTTACCGGAAGGTACTGCGGTAAGTCTTTCTAATGCTAATGTACCTGATGATACGCTCGCACGCAGCGTTGTTAAATCCGGAGGTGCATTTGAGCTTCGTGGTACAGTTGCTGAACCAAATCTATATCAGCTGAATTTTGATGGTGTACAGAAGAAGTCTGTATTATTTATCGGAAACGATCTGGTGAATGTAAGTGGTGATGTTCAAACAATTCAGGACCTGACTGTTAAAGGTTCTGAAATTCATAACGACTTTGAAGAATTCAAGAAAACATTTAACCCGCTGTTCCAGGAACTGACAGCTATGGGCCAGCGCATCAACAGAACACCCAGCCTTCAAAAGAATGATTCCGTAATGAGTGCGTATAAAAGTCATCTGGTAAAAATCAAGTCAGAAGTTGATAATTACGTTACTGAACATCAACATTCACCCGTTGCTCCGTTTGTTGTGCTTGTTACAAGTGAAATGGAACAGGATGCTGCAGCAGTTGAACGCAGGTATATGCTGCTCGACAAAGATGTGCAAAAGGGTTTTTATGGTAAAATTGTTAAACAGCAGATCGATAACACAAAGACTGGTTCAATAGGAACTGACGCGATCGATTTTGTGCAGACAGACGCTGAAGGAAAAAAAGTCTCCCTTAGCTCCTTCCGGGGTAAATATGTGCTGGTTGATTTCTGGGCAAGCTGGTGCAGACCATGCCGTGAGGAAAACCCTAATGTGGTAAAGGCTTATAATAAGTACAAGGATAAAAATTTTACCATTTTAGGTGTATCTCTTGACCAGAGCCGCGCTCCATGGCTAAAGGCCATCAAAAATGATAATCTTGTGTGGACGCAGGTATCAGATCTTAAAGGATGGTCCAATGAAGCTGCAGCCAAATACAATGTGCAATCGATCCCGCAGAATTTTCTGATTGATCCTTCTGGTAAGATAGTAGGAAAGAACCTGCGGGGCGAAGATCTCGACAGCAGGCTTAATGAATTATTAGGATCTAAATAATCCGGTTCAGTTCATATTTTTGCCTTCTCTCAATTTTCCTACAGCGGCATAAACAGTGTTATCTATCAGGAAGCTTGTGAAAATGGAAGTAATTCCTTTTAAAAATTTGTGTTTAGCGGTATTTGATTATTTCAGCTGACGCTGGTATAATTGAATCGCATTTTCAAA
This sequence comes from Flavitalea sp., assembly GCA_035525775.1. Lineage (GTDB taxonomy): Bacteria > Bacteroidota > Bacteroidia > Chitinophagales > Chitinophagaceae > Flavitalea. The sequence goes on along the minus strand of DATLDR010000164.1, from coordinate 15,487 downwards.
CCCATAATAAAGTGCATCCGATATAAGTGCATGTCCTATGGAAACTTCTTTCAGGCCCGGAATGTTTACGGCAAAAAATTTCAGGTTGTTCAAGTCAAGATCGTGTCCGGCATTCAGTTCAAGATCATTGCGGATAGCAACTTCGGCTGCTGAAACATATTGTTCAATTGCTTTTTCCCTGTTCTCGTGATACTGTTCAGCATATGCCTGCGTATACAATTCAATTCTGTCTGTACCAGAATCAACCGCCCCTTCAACCATTTCAACCACTGGGTCAACAAATATCGATGTACGGATTCCCGCATTTTTAAATAATCTGATCCTTTCAGTCAAATAATCTTTATGAACTACAGTATCCCAACCATGATTTGAAGTAATCTGTCCCAGATCATCCGGCACAAGTGTAACCTGATGGGGACGTGTTTCAAGAACCAGATCAATAAATTTCTGTTCCCTGCAATTGCCTTCTATGTTGAATTCTGTAGTGATGATCTTCCGTATGCGACGAACATCATCATAACGGATATGCCTTTCATCGGGACGGGGATGAACTGTTACGCCATCCGCGCCAAATCGCTGGACATCCATTGCTGCTTTTATTACATCAGGATTATTTCCACCACGGCTATTCCTAAGCGTTGCGATTTTATTGATGTTGACAGAGAGTTTAACCATGGAACGAAATTAAGGAAAACGGGTCGGGTAGGGCCAGAGGAGGGCAGACGAGACGTCCTCCTCAAAATGCAAAAAAGGAGCCGGCCAATAGCTCCTTTTTAATTTGTTTGTTGTTAAGGTTGTTGGTATAAAAAAAATCGGTTATTCTTTTTTGATTCTGCTGGAAAAAAGAACAGCGCCTTCATTATCGATGATGTCAAGCAAAAACGAACCGTTTTCAAGGCTGCTCAACTCATTGATAGAAGTAACATTTGTTCCCTTTACCAGATACCAGCTGAACATCTTAACAATTCTGCCTGCTTCATTAAACATTCTGACAATAATGCTCCTATTATTTTCACAGGAAACATCAAGTGTCAGCACCGTGTAAAATGGATTCGGGCGCACTGTTACTTTTGTGATCATTGTATATTTGTTGAAGGGTAAGGAAGCTATTCCACTGCCTGCTGTTTCCGATTCATCAGCAAGGATCCTGTTAAACAGTTCAGTTCTCAATGTGTTTTTGTGTGTACTCATAATTAGATGTTTCTGCAGGTTTTGATGTGTTGGTCTTAATTTAACCAAGAGGGTGCCAATTCTAATCTACTTGATAAACAGTTAGTTATAACAACTTTTAGCAAAAACAATTCTGTAAGTGGGAGACAAGTTTCAAATTGGGATAACTTTCAGAAGCGTGCAATCACCTTTAAATTGAGTAACCTGGGAGTTAAACGGTTTGGAAGCGCATACTTTGTATTGGAGAAATCCTTGATCAGCATGTAAGAGATCATGTTATCCCTGTCGATCAGGTTGAATACTTCAAAAGTTGCCCAAATGTTTTCAAAATTCCTGAAAGGATTATGACTCCTCCGGTTTGCTTTATCAGCATCAAGAAGCAAAGCACTGAAACCAAGATCGATCCTGATGTATGGATCAATAGTCAGGGCATTACGGTATTTTATACTGCCTGGAATATTATAAGGCATGTTGCTGCCATAAATAAAATTGAGGTAAACCTTGAAATTTTTATTTGTCGCAAGGTAATCCTGCAAAAACATGCCGAAGGTGAATAGCCTGTCAGTCGGCCTTCTGAACCATCCTCCCTGATGCAACGAGCTGTCAGTAACAGTATTGATTGAATCCAGCGTGTAATTATAATAAGTGTCGTTATCTAAATTTTCTCTCGTACGCATGAATCCCAGGCTAAGCCAGCTTTCTGCATCTTTAACCAGTTCAGTAAACATTCTTAGTTCAATACCAGCTGCATAAGCTTTTGCTTCATTCATGCCTGTGTAACGGATCCTTACATTGTCTGCATCATAGGGCACCACACGATGCATACTTTTATAATAAGCTTCAGTAGTTAACCTGTAGGGTCTGTTGCCCGATCTGAAATTGTAATCAAATCCTGCTACAGCCTGGTAGCTCCTTTGTGCCCTCAGATCTTTATTGACGCTTCCATCAGCTTTTCTAAGTTCCCGGTAAAATGGTGGTTGGTGATATGCTCCTGCCGAACCTCTGAAGATGATATCATGTTTCCACGACGAAGGTTTCCATGAAATGCCAGCTCGTGGCGATACCAGCATTTCATTATTCAGGTCGTTATAATTATATCGTATTCCTGCCTGCATGGTAATGCCGGATATTTCATTCATTAGAAAATTGTCCTGAACGTATCCGGACAACCTTATTATATTAATGTCTGCACGGGAGTTCGTGAATTGATTTAGTACCAGGCGTGAAGGGTTGTAAGGAAGATTGTATCCTGCGGAATCAAGATATTCCCATTCATGCAGCTTGTCATTAATGGATTGGCGTTCTACTGATTGGCCCCACTGAATAAAATGCCTGCCTTTGTCGATACTTCCTTTGTGCGAGACATTCCATACATTAATATTCAGTTTGTTCCTGGCAAAGTTCTGGTATAAGCCGGCGCCCAGAGGATTAATGATGAGACCGAAGTCTGATTTTGACTTATCAAATTCCCTTTCTCCGAATAAATAAGCGCCGGTAATATCGATTCCTTCTTTTTCATCATTACTGAACCTACTCACCATCCACTTTAATTTTAATTTTGTTGTTGGCTGATGGGTATATGCAAAGCCGGTCATCATTGTTGAATAACTATCCAGTTCCTTTCCCTCAAAAAAAATATCAAGGCCAAGGTTGGCACTGAAAAATGGCGAGAACACGCTTGAGGTTAGCTGACTGAACTGAGGCTGCAGTGAAAATTTAGTATGCGAAAAATTTGCCAGTAATTCAAGTGAAGACTTTTTATTAAACTGATATGTAAGCAACAACTGGATGTCGGATGATAAAGGAACATAATTTCCTTTAGTTTCCTGGCTGCTTAATAAATTCCTGTTACTCCTGTTGCGAACGCCGGTAAGGAATGTGAACCTGTTATTTTTCGACACACCTTCAAGATGGAATCCCTGCTCAAGCAAACCCGCATATGCCGACCCTCCAAATTTTTTCGGTCGCTTGTATTGAATGTCGAGTACTGATGACATCTTATCACCATATTTTGCCTGGAATCCACCGTTATAAAAATTTACGTTACGAACAAGTTCCGGATTAATGAAACTCAACCCTTCCTGCTGACCGTTTCTGACGAGGTACGGTCGGAACACTTCAAAATCGTTTACATAAATAAGATTCTCATCGTAATTTCCACCTCTTACAGAATATTGTGAGGTCAGTTCGTTATTCGTGCCTACAAATACTTTGATAAGGCTTTCAATACCACCGGCCGGTGATGGAATGTTGAGGGCATTCTTTGGATTGATGGTGATAAGACCGGCTTCTGTACGCTGCCGTTCATCTGTAATTGTTACTGATTCAAGCTCACCGCGTGCATGTTCAAGCTTTATTACTAACGATTCTCTTTCATTTTCATTCAGTAGAAAGTTCTTCTGAGCATTTTTATATCCTGTATAACTGAAAACGACAGCAAATGCTTTTTCGGCTGGAGTTGTTAAAATAAATGTTCCTGAATCGCTTGTTACGGTTCCGCTTTGTCTTCCTAAGATACTTACGGAAACCTTGGATAACGGCTTATCATCTTCATCAACAACTTTTCCGGAAAGTATGGCAGATTTTTTTTGAGAGAATAATACAGCAGAAAATAATATGGCGGCGAAAAGAAAAATGGATTTTTTTAATCGCTGCCTCATATGTATCTGGCTGCAATTATGCATATCGGGTGTTGATCAGCCTGCGGATAGTTTCCTTAGGATCTTTCGACCTGAAAACCGTATTCCCTACAACCAGCACATCTGCGCCTGCTTCGAGAATGGATGAAGCATTTTCAACTGTAACGCCGCCGTCAATTTCAATTTTTACATTAAGTCCTTTTTCATCGATCATGCGGCGCAGCTCCCGGATCTTGGTCAATGTGTAGGGAATAAATTTTTGTCCGCCGAAACCAGGATTTACACTCATCAGAATTACGAGATCAATATCCGCAATAATATCGGTAAGTAACGAAACAGGAGTATGCGGGTTCACAGCAACGCCTGCCTGCAGTCCTAATAATTTAATCTGTTCAATGTTTCTGTGAAGATGCGGACAGGCTTCAATGTGTACTGAAATAATATCCGCTCCCGCTTCTTTGAAAGCTTCCACATATTTTTCCGGTTCAACGATCATCAGGTGAACATCGCTAACTTTTTTGTTGGTTTTTGTAACCATTTCTATTACCGGCAAACCGAAACTGATATTGGGAACAAATCTTCCGTCCATTACATCGAGGTGAAGCCATTGCGCCTCACTTTCATTAACCATTTGGCATTCTTTTTCGAGGGCAAGGAAATTGGCTGCCAGTAAAGACGGAGCAATAATGGGCATGTTTTGTTCTGGTTTATTTATGTGGCGCAAGATACAACTTAGCTGTTCAAACGTTGCAGTGCGGCCCGGGCTTCTGTGAATGTTTTGTCGAGTGCAACGGCCCGTTTGTAATTTTCTATTGCATCCTTAAATTTACCTGTTGCCTCATAACATCTGCCCAGCCAGTAATAACCATCCGCCACCGTGTTGGAGACAGTGACCGTCATATTGAATACTTTCAGCGCATCTTCATACTGTTTTCTTTCATAAAGTATGATTCCCTTTTCAATATAAGCATCCGTCATTTTCCAGTCGCGCCTGATGCATTCGTTAAATTGCTGTAGTGCACTGTCGTAATGCTTTTCATCCGCATAGTACACCCCTTTCATAAAAACGGGTTCAGTCTGTATGTTGGCTGAATCGTGCGACAATATGATGTTGCAGATATCGAGTATACGAGGGTTTTTTTTGGCTACATAAATATTTGCAAGCGCCATACCTGAATAATTAATCGGCATGATGGCAAATGATTTTTCAAGTGCTTTGATAGCATTTGCAGTGTCGTTTGACTTCGCCAGCAAAATTCCTTTGTCGTACCACGCTTCGAAGTTTGCTGAATCGGTTTCTATCATTTTATCATATTCTACGGCTGCAGCTTTCCTGTTCCCTTCCTGTAAATATACTTCTGCCAGGCGCCTGTTGAATTCGGTATTGCGCGGGAATTTCTTCATCCCATCTTTAAGAAGATCAACTGCCTGTTTAATATGTCCGGAAACCATGAGATTTGAAGCGAGATCAAGGGCCAGTGATTCATCGCCTGTTATTTCCCACGCCTTTTTATAGTCTGCTGTTGCTGTTTCATGCTGGTTCATATGCGAAAGGATGAGAGCCCTTCTGATTCTCAATTCAGCGTCCCCAGGAAATCGCTTGATGCTGTCTGTTAGATCTGCCAACCGGGGCGATTCAAGTACTGATGTGTGACTATTTGCAGGATCCTTGTCGTGCTGTCCGCAGGAGGTTGCGATTATCATTACAGCCAGCAGAACCATCAACTTAAGCTTCATGTGTAAAGGTAAATGGTAAAAGTTATAACTTTCCATCTTTAACTTCAACTTTTAACTTCATCATGTATACAGGATTAGTACATCTTCACAATTTTCTGCGCTGGGTCGTTTTGGTTTTACTGATAGTTGCTATTGTACGACACCTTATGGGAATGACATCCAGGAAAACCTTTACCAGTGGCGACAAAAAAGCCGACTTACTGCTCATGATTTCCACTCATATTCAATTACTGGTGGGACTCATCATATGGTTCATAGGAGACTGGGGATACCAGATAGTAAAGAATTCCGCTGGAATGGGAGAGGTGATGAAAAACTCAGCAATGCGTTTCTGGGTGATCGAGCATCCGTTAGGCATGCTTGTCGCTACCGCTCTTATTACTGTAGGTAGGGGCGTTTCAAAAAAATTATTGCCTGATGCCGTAAAACATAAAAAAATTTTCTGGTTCTTTTTCATAGCCCTGATCATTATCATTGCTTCTGTACCCTGGGCGGGAAGAACAGGAATCGGACGACCTCTTTTTTAAACCATAACTTACCTCTACCATGCCTCACTACCACACACTTGGCAGCATTCCGCATAAGCGCCATACTCAATTCCGTAAACCGGATGGAAAATTGTATGCAGAAGAATTATTTTCAACAGAGGGTTTTTCCAATGATTACTCACTTATGTATCATTGCCATCCGCCAACAGAAATAATCGGAACGGATGATGCTTATGATGTAGCGCCGGTGCCTGCGCACGACATACTGTTAAAGCACCGCAGCTTCGAGGGATTCAACATTGAACCCAAAGCGGATTTTCTTGCGAGCCGCAAAGCTGTGCTGGTAAACAATGATTGTCATATTGTGCTTGCAGCGCCGGAACGTGGAATGAATGAATATTTTTATAAAAATGCAGACGCTGATGAGCTGATTTTTATTCACGAAGGGTCCGGAACATTAAAAACAATGTATGGTAATCTCGAGTTCGCTTACGGCGACTATGTAGTGATTCCAAGAGGTACTATTTACCAGATTGAATTCACAGACATAAAAAACAGGCTGCTCATTGTTGAATCGTTCAGTCCGATAAGGTATCCAAAGAAGTATCTTAGTAAAAACGGGCAGCTGCTCGAACATTCTCCTTACTGCGAGCGTGACATCCGCGCTCCAAAAGAACTTGTAACAATTGATGAAAAAGGTGATTTTCTAATCAGGACAAAAAAGAAAGGGCGGATGTATGGCATACATTACGGTCATCATCCTTTTGATGTAATAGGATGGGATGGATGCTGCTATCCATTCATTTTCAGCATACATGATTTTGAACCGATAACAGGCCGCGTGCATCAGCCTCCTCCTGTTCATCAGACATTCGAAGGCAATAATTATGTCGTTTGTTCTTTTGTTCCCCGATTGTTTGATTATCATCCGCAAAGCATTCCTGCACCTTACAATCACAGCAACATTGATAGTGATGAGCTCATCTATTATGTGGATGGCGATTTCATGAGCCGGAAAAATGTTACCAGGGGTATGATGACCCTTCACCCCGGTGGCATACCTCACGGGCCTCATCCCGGAGCTGTTGAAAAGAGCATTGGGGCCAGGGAGACGAGGGAGCTGGCTGTAATGATTGATACTTTTCACCCCCTTCAATTAACTGTTGATGCCCTGGATATTGAAAATTCAGGGTATACAATGAGTTGGGCGGAGTAATGTGTGTATTGAGGGCAGGAAGAATTTATACAATTCATACAGTTGTTATTTACAATTGATTTTAAAAACAATTTTTTAAAATAACATAAGTCTTTTACCTTTATTAACCATTTGGTTAAACTATATGGTTAAAAATAAAAAAGACGACTCAACAGAAGAAAAAATACTTTCAGCAGCAAAAAAAGTATTTATCAGCAAAGGCATGTCAGGTGCGCGAATGCAGGACATTGCTAATGAAGCAGGAATCAATAAAGCATTGCTGCACTATTATTTCAAAAACAAGGAACAGCTTTTTGAAAACATATTCACAAGGCTAACTCATGGTTTCTGGGAACAGATAACGTCTGTTTTTGAATCAGATGACCGTCTATTTGATAAGATCCATTCTTTTTGTTCACTCTACATAGACAAAGTGATTCAGAATCCTTATATACCTCTGTTCGTACTTTATGAAATGAATCAGCGGCCAACCGGTTTTGTAAAAAGAATGTTCCGCAACAACCCTCCGCGTCCGGCTAAGCTGATTGCTCAGATCGATGCCGAAGTGAAGGCCGGAAATATCCGTCCTATTGATCCGCGACATCTGATTATAAATATGCTGTCACTCTGCGTTTTGCCATTTATTGGTAAGCCTATGTTTATGACCGTGATGAACCTCGATGATAAAACATATCTCGATCTTATGCAGCAACGAAAAAAAGCTGTACCCGATTTCATCATTAATTCAATTAAAAAATAAAATGATTATGTATGGTATATTCCGATGGTGTAAGCAATGCATACCATTACTTTTATTGATACCTGTTTCGCTGTTCTGTCAGCAATTAACACTTGAACAGGCGCAGGAGCTTGCACGTAAAAATTATCCTGCTATAAGGCAGAAAGATCTGTTAAAGAGAACTGCCGGAATAAATGTAAGCAACCTTAATAAGAATTACCTGCCCCAACTAAGTATCAATGGTCAGGCTAGCTACCAGTCTTCTGTCACCAGTATTGACGTAGATCTTCCTGGAGTTAAATTTGATTCTCCGGCGAAAGACCAGTATAAAGTGTCGGCTGATATAGATCAGTTGATCTATGACGGTGGTGCAACGAAGCAACAAAAAACCCTTGGGAGGCTGAATACAATAGTTGAAGACCAGCAGGTAGAAGTGGAACTATACAAATTGAAGGAAAAGGTGAATGACATTTTCCTTACTATATTATATACTGATGAATTAATCAGGCAGAATGACCTGGTAAAAAAAGATCTTCAGACAGGCTTGAATAAATTACAAGCTCAGGTTCAGTATGGTGTGGCGTTCCGGTCATCAGCAAATATTCTTAAAGCTGAACTGTTGAAAACCGGGCAGCGTTTAATTGAGTTGGAATCAAACCGTAATGCATTGATTGGAACACTGGCATTATTTACCGGTCAAAAGCTAAATGAACAGTCAGTTTTCGAAAAGCCAGTTGCAGCAACTGATATCTCTAATGATATTACCAGACCGGAAATGAAATTGTTTAATGTCCAAACAGACTTTCTAGGTCAGCAAAACAAGCTGATTGCTTCAAGGAATCTTCCACGTACATCATTGTTCTTCCATGGGGGTTATGGCCGTCCTGCGCTCAATCTTTTGAAAAATGACTTTGAGCCATTTTATATTACAGGAGTAAGGTTTAGCTGGGCACTGAATAGATTGTATACAACAAAGAACGACAGGCAGCTGGTAAAAGTAAACCAGGAGATCGTTGATATTAAAAAAGAAACTTTTTTATTGAATATAAATGCGCAGCTTATAACACAGCAAAATGATATTGTTAAGCTTAGCAAGCTGATTGCTGCGGACAATGATATAATTGAATTAAGGCGATCAGTTACAAATGCTGCGAAAGCACAATTGGATAATGGTGTGATGACCGCAAATGATTATTTGGTTGAAGTGAATGCAGAAGACCAGTCGCGGCAGGTATTGATAGCACATCAAATCCAGTTATTGCAGGCACAGATAATTTATAATACAATAAAAGGAAAATAACAGCCACGCGGGCATGTGCCGGAGGTTATAAAAGAAATAAAAATGAAAAATATCACATATTTGTTGGTTGTCTTCTTATTTGCCTGTGGTGGAAATAGTATGCATTCGGACGCTACAGGAACATTCGAAGCGGATGAAGTGATTGTGTCATCTGAAGTTGCAGGAAAGATATTAACGCTGCAGGTAGAAGAGGGATCGCAGCTTGGTAAAGATTCCGTTGTAGGAACTATTGACGCGACAAATATCCTGCTGCAATTGGAACAGGTTGATGCCAGCATCCGCGCTCTGTCACAAAAAACATCTGATGTAATTCCACAGATGAAATTACTGGAGGGACAGCTTCAGGTGCAGCAGTCGCAATTGAAAACTATGGAACGGGAAAAAGCTCGTACCGAAAACCTTATCAGGCAGGATGCCGCCACCAGTAAACAACTGGACGACATCAATGCACAAATTGATGTACTGAATAAACAGGTTGATGTTACCAGGCAGCAGATGGTGGTGAACAGGTCGAATATAAATACACAGAACAGGGGCATACTAAGTGAATCCGAACCGTTAAAGAAGAGAATGGCGCAACTGCAGGATCAGTTGCAACGGTCAAATATTATAAATCCGCTCAAGGGAAATGTTCTGGCTAAATATGCAGAAGCAGGCGAAATAGTTGCAGCCGGGAAGGCCTTGTATAAGATTGCAGACCTGTCATATGTTAACCTTAGGGCTTACGTAACGGGAGATATACTACCAGCAGTTAAGGTGAGGCAGAAAGTAACGGTATTAACAGACCAGGGAAAAAAAGAATATAAGAAGTATGACGGCACAGTTATCTGGATATCCGATAAAGCAGAGTTTACCCCTAAAACTATCCAGACAAAAGAAGAACGTGCCAACCTTGTATATGCAATGAAAGTTAAAGTAAAGAATGATGGTTATCTGAAAATTGGCATGTATGGCGAAGTTCAACTTAGCCAAAACAAATGAAACCTGTAATAATAGATCATATTATAAAAAGCTATTCAACTAAAAAAGAAAAAGTAACTGCTGTTGATGCTATTTCTTTTGAAGTAGAAAAAGGCGAACTGTTTGGCATTATAGGCCCGGATGGTGCTGGTAAAACTAGTTTGTTCAGGGTAATTGCTACATTACTGGTACAGGATAGCGGTATAGCGCTCGTTGATGGATTTGATACCGTGAAAGATTATAAAGCCATCAGGCAAAGAGTAGGATACATGCCTGGCAGATTTTCACTCTACCAGGATCTGACAGTAGAAGAGAACATTAATTTCTTTGCTACTATTTTCAATACAACGATACATAAGAATTACGATCTTATAAAAGACATCTATTCACAGATTGAACCGTTCAGGGACAGGAGAGCCGGAAAACTTTCAGGGGGGATGAAGCAAAAACTTGCACTCAGCTGTGCGCTGATTCATAAACCTTCTGTGCTATTGCTTGATGAGCCTACAACAGGTGTTGATGCTGTGTCGCGAAAAGAGTTTTGGGAGATGCTGAAAAATCTGAAGCAGCAGGGAATTACTATTCTGGTTTCCACTCCTTACATGGACGAGGCAGGCATGTGCGACAGGATAGCACTTGTTCAAAACGGAAAAATATTAACTCTTAATACACCGCAGGAAATTACGCAGGATTTCAATAAACCTTTGCTGGCCGCTAAGTCTGCAAATATGCTGATGCTCCTGAAGCGTTTAAAAAGTGCGCCGGGTGTTGAGGATGCATATCCTTTTGGCGAATACCATCATGTTGTGCTCAGGAAAAATTATAACGCAGATGAATTTAAACGATACATGGAGGAGGTAGAGCCTTACACTGAAATCATACCGGCACAACCAAATATCGAAGATTGTTTCATGAACCTTATGAAAAATTAATATGAATGATGATAATGTAATATCCGTGCACAATTTAACCAAGCGCTTCGGCCAGTTTGTTGCGGTTGATCATATTTCATTTAATGTGAAACGCGGAGAAATATTTGGCTTCCTGGGTGCTAACGGCGCAGGTAAAACAACGGCCATGCGAATGTTGTGCGGCTTGTCACTGCCTTCAGATGGAAAAGCTACAGTTGCAGGATATGATGTGTACACACAAAACGAACTCATCAAAAAGAATATCGGTTACATGAGTCAGAAATTTTCATTGTATGAGGATCTGACTATCAGGGAAAATATAAGATTCTTTGCGGGGATTTATGGTAAGACTGATCAGTTCATTAAAGATAAAACCCAAACAGTTTTGCAGCAGTTGCATCTTACCAGTGAAGCGAACAAACTAGTGGGTTCATTACCCCTTGGATGGAAACAGAAACTTGCATTTTCAGTCGCTATTTTTCATGAACCTGGAATAGTGTTCCTCGATGAACCGACGGGGGGAGTGGACCCTGTTACGCGCCGGGAATTCTGGAACATGATTTATGAAGCGGCAGCTAATGGCATTACCATTTTTGTAACGACACATTACATGGATGAAGCTGAATATTGCAGCCGTATTTCTATTATGGTTGACGGAATAATAGAAGCGCTCGGCACTCCGTCCATGCTCAAAAAGAATTTTCAAGCGACGTCGATGGATGAAGTATTTCTTAAGCTTGCACGAAAAGCGGTACGGTCTGATAACTAAAGTGATATGCAGCAATTTATTTCACTTGTACGAAAAGAATTTTATCACATAATGCGCGACAGGCGCACTATGGTAATATTACTCGGCATGCCCATCGTGCAGATTATAGTATTCGGATTTGCACTGACAAATGAAGTGAAAAATGCGCGTATTGGAGTATTCGACCAGTCGAAGGATATTGCTACTGCTGCTCTTATAAACGAAATCAGCTCAAGCAGGTATTTTGACATACAGGCGAATTTTCATTCATACCAGGAGATAGAAGAAACATTCCAAAAAGGATCAATAAAGCTTGTTATCGTTTTTCCGAACAACTTTAATAATGATCTGCAGCATTTCAATAAAGCCCAGATTCAACTGGTTGCTGACGCCTCGGATCCCAATACCGCAAATGCACTCACCAACTATGCTACGGCCATCATAAGGGATTATGAAAGCCGGATAACGAACCACAGAAAATTGCCCTATACGATTAAAACCACTACCCGCATGCTTTACAATCCGCAGCTGCAAGGATCTTACAGCATGGTACCAGGAGTTATGGCGATGGTGCTGATGCTGGTGTGCACATTGATGACTGCGATTACTGTTGTTAAAGAAAAGGAACTCGGTACGATGGAAATATTACTCGTGTCTCCGCTTCGACCATTAAAAATAATAGTAGCGAAGGCTGTGCCATACGTGATACTGTCATTGGTGAATATTGCCACTATATTATTGCTGAGTGTATTTGTGCTGGAAGTGCCCGTAAACGGAAGTTTGTTGCTGCTTGTGTTTGAAAGCATACTTTTCACCCTTACCTGCCTCGCGTTCGGATTACTTATTTCTGCTTCAACGGATTCCCAGCAAACTGCAATGTTTATATCGCTTACAGGAATGTTTCTTCCGACAATCATGTTAAGCGGATTCATGTTCCCTATTGAAAACATGCCATTGCCGCTCCGCATCATCTCAAATATAGTTCCCGCAAAATGGTACTATGCTATTGTGAATGCAGTGATGATAAAAGGTGCAGACCTTACAATTGTATGGAAAGAAACTTTAATACTCATGGGCATCATGACATTCCTGTTGTTCCTGAGCATTAAAAAATTTAAAATCAGGCTGGCATGAGAACACTGAAATTCTTATTGCAGAAGGAGTTCAGGCAGATATTTCGCGATCCGTCTATTCTGAGGATCATTTTCGTAATGCCTGTCATTCAACTGCTGATATTGCCTTGGGCGGCAGATTATGAAATAAAAAATATTCATCTTAGTATTATCGATCATGATCATTCCACTTATTCAAGGCAGCTTATATCAAAGATCACCTCTACAAAATATTTCCTTGCCGAACAGTACAGCGATTCGTATGCCCGCTCAGAGAAAGCAATGGAAAGCGGAAAAATAGATATAGCACTTGAAATACCGGCAGAGTTTGAAAAGGATCTTGTCAAAGAAAACGAAGCACCTTTATTTTTAGCTGTTAATGCGGTGAATGGTGTAAAAGCAGGACTTGGATCAGCTTACCTGCAGAATATTATTCGTGATTTCAATGCTGATGTAAGATTGAAATGGATTCAAATGCCAAAGTTCAATACCGAGCTTAATATAGAAGTGGTGACTGCAAACTGGTTCAACCCGATGATGAACTATAAGTTTTTTATGGTACCGGGAATTTTAGTCATTTTGCTCACCATGGTGGGTGCAAGTCTTTCTGCGCTGAACATTGTTAAAGAAAAAGAGATCGGCACCATTGAACAGATCAATGTAACGCCTGTAAGAAAATATCATTTTATTCTGGGCAAACTGATACCATTCTGGATTATCGGCCTGATCATTTTGTCACTAGGCCTTACCATTGCCTGGCTCGCATATGGTATAGTACCGCTGGGCAGCATGTTTGTGATATATTGTTTTGCCGGGCTTTACCTGCTTGCGGTGCTTGGTCTGGGCTTATTGATCTCTACCGTTTCAAATAACCAGCAGCAGGCAATGCTGATATCCTTTTTCCTGATGATCGTATTTGTTCTGCTTGGCGGTTTGTATACATCAATTGATGCGATGCCGGATTGGGCAAGGGCTGTTACCAGATTAAATCCCGTTGCATATTTTGTTGAAGTGATCCGAATGGTAGTACTGAAGGGTAGCGGCTTTGCAGATATCACCCATCAGATGCTGGTCATGTTGCTTTTTGCAGTTGTCCTCAATGGTTGGGCCATCTATTCGTATAAGAAACGTTCCTAATACATTAGCCTGATTAAAAAAATTGTATATTCAGCCACAAAAAATAGAGCACCTATGATCAGGTTAAACGATTTAAAACCAGGCGATCTGGTACTTGCTGAATATGAAGGTGAAATGACTCGTGGCGTAGTGAAAAAATTGAATAAGGAAGACAAGGAAGTTTGTATTGGTACATCTGTTCAGGATTTCTGGTTTACGCCCGACCATTTATATCCCATTCCTCTTTCAGAAGAAATGCTTGAACATCTTGGTTTTTCTAAAACTGAAAATGGAAATGGCGTTAAATACATGAAAGATTCATTTCGTGTACACATACCCGTTAAAAATGATTTTTCCAACCTGGAGATATGGTGGCGCGAGGACCGCAGGCAGCTCGCACATCCTATCAGTGTGCATGAATTGCAGAATCATTATTATCAAATGACAAAAGTTGAACTAAATCCTTAAAGAGATACGCAAAAGGCAAACCGCAAGATACATTGCATACATTAATATTTGATATTGGTAAAACCAATAAAAAGGTCTTTCTTTTTGATAGCCATTACAAAATTATTTATGAAGAAACTCACTGCATCAGTGAGATCAAGGATGAGGATGGCGATCCCTGTGATGACCTTGATGCACTGATCGAATGGACAACATCCACAGCAAAAAAGATATTATTGCTGAAAGAATTCAGGATCACTGCAATTAACTTTTCTTCCTTCGGTGCCAGCTTTGTACATATCAATGAATTGGGTAAACCGATACTGCCCTTATATAGTTATTTGAAACCTTTATCACCTTCGCTGAAAACGACATTCTTCTCTGATTACGGAGGTGAAAAGAAAGTTTCCCGTGAAACCGCATCACCAGTTCTTGACAGCCTGAATTCCGGTTTACAACTTTACAGGCTGAAATATGAAAAGTTACTTACCACCAAACCGGGCTATTCACTGCACCTTCCTCAATTTCTCAGTTACCTGGTTACAAAAAAGGTTTATTCAGAAATCACCAGTATTGGTTGCCATACGATGCTTTGGAATTTTGAAAAACACGATTACCATGAATGGGTAATTAAAGAAGGATTAGCAAAGCGCCTGGCGCCTATATATCCATCTTCACAGCTGCTTGATGCAGACAGGCATTGGGGTCATCTTAAAGCCGGTGTGGGCTTGCACGACAGCTCATCGGCTATCATTCCCTACCTTTCTTCTTTCCGGGACCCGTTTGTGTTGATTTCAACCGGCACATGGTCAATTTCTCTTAATCCTTTCAATAGTGCTCCCCTTACTTCGTGGGAACTCGAAAAAGATTGTCTAAGTTTCTTATCCTACAAAAAGAAACAGGTTAAAGCTTCAAGATTTTTTGC
>DATLDR010000160.1:0-3149 GCA_035525775.1 Flavitalea sp. | reverse complement strand
CATCCGGAAATGAAAAGAATTCGCATTTGGCATGACATTCATTGAATGCCTCCGTTATGATCATTGCATCTTCTGCATCATCTTCAATTAATGCAATGTATGGCACGCGTCTGGCTTTTTCCATTCTCCTAATGGTTAGTCACCTGAGATGGTAGCAAAATTATAAAATTTAAACAAATCACATAAACAGAAAATTCAATTTTCAATTTTATTAAGCTGAACAATTATTTCAATTTTTCCCTTGCATGCATTAAATACAAGGCAGTAAAACGCCTTTTGTAACCTCAAAAAAAAGATACAGTTTTAAAGTCATCCCAATTTCATAACTGCTGGTCGGGCTGACGATTTCAGATGATGCATCATTTACCCACCTCTTAAATGAATTGTTTATAAAATTCCTTTATACGGGAACGTCTCAACAGATAGTATAACATTCTCGATTTCCGGCGCGATATTTTAACCACTTACGAACTTTTTAGAATATACATTTCAATAGAACCAACATGTCGATATTTACAAATATTCCTTTCCGGACATATTTACTGTATTCCGCCATTGCAGCTATTGTATACTCAGCCGCTGTACTTTCATTTCTTAGATTTCACGATTATAAATACGGTTGGATATTATATATTGGTAATGTCCTTTTCTTTATTGTTATCATGACTTTTATGATAGCAGCCGGCAAAAATGATAAAGTGAACCGAAGTAGTACATACCTCCTTGTTGGCGGTCATTTACTTACCATTGCCGCGGTTGTCCTTGCTTGTCTGATATCATTTCTATTGATATCTGTTATCATGCCCGGCTTGTACACACCCGGACCAGCGGAGAGAGTCCTGACCGGTGAACCAGAACAAATGCAACAGGGAAAATCAAACGGCCTCGTTTTTATGATTTTCATGAATGCGATCATATTTAATTTCAGCTTTGGATCTTTTGCTTCAGTAGTATATGCCTTTTATGCCAAACGTGATCAGACAAAAGAAGGGCGAACCAGCTATGAAGGCAAATTGTAGTATGCGAATGTTTTTTGGAAAATAGATTGATCTTAGGCAATAGATTCTCCCCTTCTTAATCCAATGTGGGATATACACCTTTGCCGGTTAGCCGTAGCCGTTATATCATACGACCAGCGATATAATTAAACGAAGATGTGCGTCTGGCGCAGTCTACATTAAACGAGCTCGGCGGCATCTGGATTTGAGTTATCACTCGTTTTCTCTTTCAACATCAATAAAAACCTATCATCTTATTTGCACAAGTCGTATAATTACGATACCTTCAATCAATCGAAAATCTTATAACTCTTCTTTAGATCGAAACTTCTCAAGTGTTTCCAGACTGACTCGTTGTTCCATTTTGCGATTTCACTTTACATCATTTTTTATTAGCATCAAAAATCGCAAACTTGGAAAAAATTCTTTCTATTCCGATCAATTATTTGAATCGTGAATTCTACTCGTTGGTTCGTGTATTTAAATTTAGCCAGGAGCATTTCGAAGTAAGGGTAACCATCATAGATGAGGAAATCGATTCTTCATTGCACGGCAACCATATTTTTGTTGTCAGAGAGGGCAAGTTACAGGTCGATCTCCCATCGGAGGCTCGAAATTTAGCAAAGCTTAAACTTGAGATTGCAAATGCACTTAATAAATATTTCGAAACCCATCCACTTACTAAGACAGCATAAAAAGAATTGATTGCAGGCACCTTACTCAACATCGAGCTCACCGGGAGAACAAGAGAACACAATCTTTCACGGAGTTCTTTTCGTGAATAAATTTTGTTCCCCATCTTCCGTTCACATTAATGGAGCGCTATAAATGAAGTCATCATCGCACGCGTGAGCTTTAATGCTTCATGAAAACCGACAAGGGTTCTTTATACTCTATGTACCGATGTTACGATGTGTTATTTTTCTACCTGTTTATTATTTTCCCCTATTCTGTCCGTAAACTTTTTACCGGATTGGCAATCGCTGCCTTGATGGATTGAAAACTTACGGTGACAAGCGCAATGAAGGCAATGGCAAATAAAGGGATTACAAAATAAGACCAATGAATATTTGTACGGAAAGCATATCCTTCCAGCCATTTTGATACGGTTAACCCCGCAAGAGGTGCTGCAATTAAAAAAGCAATCAGTATTAAGATGGCGAAATCCTTGTATAAAAGTTTTAAGATACCGGGGACCGATGCACCCAATACTTTTCTGATACCGATCTCTTTCGTGCGTTGCAATGTGGTAAAGGAAGCGAGTCCGAATAAACCCATACACGCCACCAAAATTGCAAGCGCAGTAAATAGCCCGAACGTTTGTCCGAAGCGTTGATCTGCTTTATACTGCTGGTCGAAATGATCATCGAGAAAGAAATAATCATACGGGTTTCCGGGGAAAAATTTATCCCATTGCGTTTTAACCGCAGCGACTACCGCAGAAGATTGATATGCATCCGTTTTTACGGAAAGATAACCATGCACATCGGGAATCAGCCGGAGTATGAGGGGTTCATAAGCTTCCCGCAAAGATTGCTGGTGGAAATTTTCTACTACTCCGCTGATCGTATATTGGTCGCCCCAGAAATCAATTTTTTTTCCTACCGCCTCTTCCGGTTTTGAAAATCCCAGTAATTCGACTGCCTCACGATTATAGATAACCGAATGTGCATCATCGCCAAAATCTTTTGAAAATGCACGGCCGGCAATCAATTTCAGTCCGTAAATCTTCAGATAATCATAATCTACACCGATGACCCGATATTGTTTTTGGGTTGATTCATCCGCTCCCACCAGCTTTATCCCTCCTGCGTTCCATCCTACCGGTTCACCGGGTATGCTGGTAGAAACTGTTACTTCATTAATGTTTGCATTTTTCAGCAGTTCCTGTTTGAACGCCGTGAGTTTTTGCATATATGTAGAATCAATACCCACAATAGGAGAATTTACTACAAGCGTTTGCTCGATATTCAATCCTAAAGATTGCTTGCGCATGTATTGGATCTGTTTGTAAACGGCAACCGTTCCGATTAACAGGAACAGGGACGCTGTAAACTGAAAAACCACCAACGACTTTCTCAAACCACTTCCCCCTTTTGTAGCTGTCATCTTACCTTTCAATACTTCTATCGGCCTGAATCCGGAAAGAAC
>DATLDR010000159.1:0-2227 GCA_035525775.1 Flavitalea sp. | reverse complement strand
AAGATTCAACAAGTCGATTTCCAGTGGATAATTTTCTCTTGTGCCTTTATTGATCAGCGCTGTTTCCCAGAAGGTCATTGACTGTTCAAGTGAATCCTGAAACGAATAAGATGCATTGCTAAGTTCAGGTCCGTAAAAGCGGTGTCTGAACATGGCATGTGCTTGTTCCTGGCCAATGTTCTGATAGTTCCAGCTGAAAAGTGCAAAATTATAAATACCGCGCCAGAATGTTTCAAAATGCGGTGATGTATCATCCCATAATGTCAGCAAAATTCCATCAAGCTTTTCTTTAGCTGTGATCCTGGCAAAATCCTTCACAGGTTTGAAGTTTGAATTCGCTCTTGGGATCATTGGCCATATCTGCTGGCCCGATGTAGCAGCCATCGCAGAAAGATTATTTTTTTTGTACCACTCCAGCGCTTTCATGTTACCCGGTAAAGTTGGATCATCATAATTCCACCGCATGTACACACAGTTCTTCGGAAACAGATTCACATTTTCATTGAGCAATGTTTCATTTTCTTTCCACCTTTTTTCTACTTCACTTTTCGGAATGGAAGAATCGTATGTGGTTTGATACAGATTAGATAATTTAAAGACCATGTCGTCCCAGAAAATCGGTATACGTCCATGTTGAGTGGCAAAATCGCAAACTTTTTTCAGCCACAGCATTTGCAGCTCAAGAGGTTTCATGCCCGATTTCTTTGCACGTTCCGACATACCCAGCTTTCCCACCTCATCACCGCCTATATGCAGATATTTTCCATAAGGCGTAGCCTTCATTGCATCGAGATATAGATTGAACTGCAGTTCATACGTTCCCGGATTTAGAGGATCAAATGACCAGTCGGAGGTACTGTCATCGCGTAGCTCCTTATATTCAGGATGTTTCAGAATAAATGATGCATGTCCAAGGCCCTGTACAAGCGGACTGATCTCAATGTTACGTTCATGCGCATAGTTGCTTAATGCTTCAAAGTCCGCAATGCTTATAGCGTGACTTGCCCCAACAAGCGGGCTTTTTTCATATTTGAGCTTGTCTTCAAATTCAACGATGATCGCATTAACTTTTATATCAGCAAGGCGATCCATCATCATATAATAATAGCTGAGCGAATCAATGTGATGCTTTAGATCCAGATGGATGGCACGATAATCTAAATCCGGATAGTCCGTGATCCTACATGCGGGAATCGTGATCTTCTGATCCTTTGCATCTTCCAGGAGCTGTGATAGAGTCTGTGCTCCGTAAAATAAACCAGCACCTGATTTTGCCGTTATGGTAACGTACCCGTTTTTTATTTCAAGGATATATCCTTCAGCCGAAGCAGGCACAGATGAGCTGTCAATTTTCAGCACCAGGGTACCTTTTCCTGAAGATGAAACTGAATTCAAATTATCCAGAGGTTGATCAAGGACTGGTTTCTTATTGGTGCCTACCAGCAAAATACCCGTAAGCCCATTATATGTTAACGGCTGCCCCTCCACCAGTTCCATTTTTTTGGGAACAGGCAACAAATTGAATTTTGACCCAAGCACATTTTTAGTTTGTGCGGTCAAAGCAAGGGCAGAAAAAATAAGTATGCTGAAAAGCAGAGAAAAATTGAGCTTTTTATAAGTCATTTATTTGAAGTTGGTAAGCGGTCTTTAGTGCTTTCAACCACTAATATGGCAGTTTTTTTGAAGAATCGCTGCATGTATAAATATCATATTTTACCATATACACGGTGCAAACGTTTGAATAGCCTCCTGCAAACGTTTGCGTTAATTTTCCAGATTTGACTAATGTGTAAGTATAACTCAATTTAAAATCGGTTTTAAAGTGCGGATTGAGCCAGTGGTATTTCATTACAAGCCGGTAAATTGGAAAATGTTATTAACGCTACCGGCAGAGGGATGCAAATAAGGCAATTGCTGGTGTGCAGGATACATGGACAAAATATGCTCCTGATTATCCGTTCAATTATTCATTTGTAGATGAAGACTATTGAAAGCCGCGCTGGTCAATTCAGTTAAAAGTCTCAAAGAAGAATGATCAGTGCGGCAGGTTGGGTTTCAGGTAACCGTACAGCCAGGTTCCCGCTATTGCACTGATTGTTGTAATGATGACTACTGTAGCGCCACTGCCTACTTGTGCAAATAAAGGCCCCGGACAGGCGCCTGTAATCGCCCATCCAATGCCAAATATAATTCCACCGATTATGAAACCTCTGTGAAAAGTTTTTGG
>DATLDR010000145.1:0-28071 GCA_035525775.1 Flavitalea sp. | reverse complement strand
GCAAAACGCAAAACGCAAAGGGCAAACGGAGAGATAGGATAATTTGTGGAAACTAATACGCTTATTTAAATAATTTGTTGCGCAAATTCCTCTGCGCTTTCCCTCACCTTTACCCTTGCGTTTTGCCCTTTGCGTTTTGCCCCCTGCCCTCTTCCTACCGCCTTAATTCACTGCAATAAACTGCGGGCGTCGTATGAATTGGGTATTGTACTTGAATTTGACATTCGTACTGAAATCTACCCGCCAGTAACTTCCATCAAAATTTTTGTTAGGAAAAAAGAATCCTCTTAATTCAATTGTACCAAAAACAAGACTTTCATTCCTTGAGCGTAAACCCAGGCCTAACGAATTATAAAAATTCGTTTTAATTACCGGATTGCCAACAGGCGTTAACAAACTTGCATTACCGAAAACAAACGGTGCGAAACGGAATGACAGCAGCCGCCAATTGTTGAACATGACGGTTTCAGCTTTAAAAGTTAACCGGTTATCTCCACCAAGATGAATATTTTGATATTCGGGCAAGCCGAACTGGCTTTCAAGAAATAAAGGCTCATCAAGCTTCTTACGGATCTGCGTTGTTAGTCCCACGGTGATGAACGTACGCTGTTTCCATCGTTTACCCAGCTTCTTCAGGCGTGTAAAATATTCAACATTCGCAAGAATACTGATATCCTCATATGTCTTTTGATACTGATATCCACCGATGCGCAATGTGTAATTATAATAATTTTTTCTCTTTGAAAAATAATTTACCTGCAGGTCTACCCCGGTATAAGGACGCACACGGTTATTTTTATTTGTCCATCCATATGTCAGAGACAGATCAATACCTTCAGGTACGTCTTCGTTCCTGCCGAATCCATATACATATTGTGTTTTGTAGAAGTCCTGTCTGAATATGGAGATCGAACCAAGCACACCAGTTAAATTAGCGTACAGATAGTTGTACAACGTATCATATTTAGTAGGAATTGTGTGAAATGCGTTATGCAGAAACCTTACGCCAAACAAAGTGCGTAATCGATCGTCCTTGTTATATCTGTTTAATTTCGCTGCGCTTTTATTGAAGCCGATCCATGCATCAACATTATAATACTGGTATCTGTTCTCTGTTAGGAAAATAGAATCACTATTATATTGGTTTACATTTTTATGAAAAGCTGCCTCTAACGAATAAGTCCATTTCATGTATGGATTCACAAGAGGTTTCACAAATCTTGCGTACACCATTTTTTCCTGCTTATCGAATGTATTGAAGGCTGATGCATAATCCTGAAAGCCTATCTGGCCATCCATGAATGAGCCCCTGATGTTTCTCATCACATATTCACTACCGAACCCGAATTGTTTAGACCTGATCTGATCGAAAAAGGTTCCCACCTGGAATTTATCGCCTGTTCCGAGAAAGTTATCCTCACGCGCTATAGTTTCAACTTTCCGGATCGAACTCATTTTAAACTGACCACCAATTGATAACACATCTTTTGTGAGAACCAGGATGTCGACTGAATCCCTTGTACCAAGTACTCTTTTTACGATGATTTTTACGTCATTTAAAAAAGTCTGATCGCGGAGGTGCCGCTCATTGTCCGCAAGCAGGTTAGGAACGAGCTTATCATTTTCTTTGAAAAATAAATTATTACGGACCACATATTCGCGTGTGGTATGATGCAGTGCATCAGCAACATTCGTGAGTTTATTTTTAAAGCTTTGAGAGGTGTCATTGATAGGAACACCAAAATCGACTCTTCTTATTTCAATGTTCCTGATTATTCGTCCGCGATAATGACGGTAGAGATAATCGATCCTTACCAGATTATCATCGTGTGAAGTATCTGTGGTAATACTGCGGGCCAGTTTACCAATGAACCCCTTTTTTTTGAGTAGAAAAAAACTGTCGTTCTCTGGAACATCGGTACTATCCGGCACCTGTGCCGACATACTGAGGGTACAAAGCATTACAAATAACCCAACACCAATCGCATAAACCTTTATGTATGACCGGGTAAATGAGTTATTCACACTGAATGATTGCAAATGGAATACCCGGTATAAAAAACCGGGAAAACACTAAAAGTAACAACAACTTTACCTTAAGAATTTACGGTTATGCTCTTTTTCTTGCCGGGGCTTTCTGCATTTTTACAACTTCTGCAATTGCCCTTTTTAATCCTTCAAAAGTTGGCTTTCCTTCATACAATTCTTCATTGATGAAAAAGGTAGGGACGTCGCGAACACCTAAATCAAGACCTTCCAGCAGGTCATTTCTTACAGACCATCCGTAAACCGAATCAACCAGTTCTGAAAGAAGTCTTTTGTTTGCAACACCTGCTTCTTTGGCGTACAGCTTCAGGCTGATAGTGCCCAGCTGGCGGCGCCGTTCAAAAAGAAGGTTATGCATTTCCCAAAACTTGCCTTCCTGAGAAGCGGCAATGCTGGCTTCAGCAGCTTTCATAGATCGCTGGTGTATTTTGGTAAGTGGAAAATGACGGAAGTTGAACTTTAATTTTCCTTCAAATTCTGTAAGTAATTTTTTTACTACCTCGTTAGCTTTTGCACATGCCTCACTTTCATAATCTCCGAATTCAACAAGCGATACTGATGCATTCTTATCTCCTACCCAGAATTCCTTTGGAGCAATAATTTCAATCGGTGTCTTAACTGCCATAATATGTTCTCCTTTGTACTCATGCTGCGTTTTAATGATGCAACATTTTAACAAGTGCAAGATTAGGTAATTTTTCGGCCATTTGACCGCTCAATTTCAGCGATTTCGTTCCTGAAAACCACGTTTCCATCAAAAGCGTCAATTAATACAGGCCTTGATTTATCAATGTCGCCGGAAAGTATCTTTTTACTTAATTTATTCACTATTTCCTTTTGAATCAGCCTTTTAAGGGGTCTGGCGCCAAATTGGGGGTCATACCCGTTATCAACAAGGTAATCTATCAGGTAGTCGCTGAATTCCAACAGGATACCGGAAGGTGCAACGGTTTTATTCAGCAGATCAAGCTGGATCCTGATGATGCCGCGTATTTCATTTTTCATGAGCGGCTGGAACATGATTATTTCATCTATCCGGTTCAGAAATTCAGGACGAATTGTCTGTTTTAACAGATTAATAACCTCATCGCGGGTTTTATCAACAACTTCTGCGATGTTGATTTCAGTCACATTTTCAAAATTCTCCTGAATTATGTCACTTCCCATGTTGCTGGTCATGATGATGATCGTATTCTTGAAATTCACCACACGTCCTTTGTTATCGGTCAGGCGCCCATCGTCCAGTACCTGCAGTAATGTATTGTATACATCAGGGTGTGCTTTTTCAATTTCATCGAACAGAATAACGCTGTATGGTTTACGGCGCACGGCTTCTGTAAGCTGGCCACCTTCATCATAACCCACATAGCCCGGAGGCGCGCCTACTAATCTGCTCACAGAATGTTTTTCCTGGTATTCACTCATGTCGATCCTCGTCATCATGTGTTCGTCATCAAAAAGGTATTCAGCGAGAGCCTTCGCGAGTTCGGTTTTACCAACACCTGTAGTTCCAAGGAATATAAATGAACCAATCGGGCGCCTCGGGTCCTGTAAACCAGCCCTGCTCCGCCGGATGGCATCAGATACCGCCAGTATGGCTTCATCCTGGCCAACTACTCTCTGGTGAAGTTCATCTTCAAGATTTAGTAATTTTTCGCGCTCACTCTGCAACATCTTAGATACGGGGATGCCTGTTGCCTTCGCTACAGATTCTGCAATATCTTCAGCGTCTACTTCTTCCTTCAGCAATCTTTTTTCACTGATACCCAGCAACTGCACAGTTAGATCATGAATTATTTTTTCCTGCTGCTGGATCTTTCCATACCTTATCTCAGCAACCTTTCCATACTCACCATTTCTTTCTGCCTGTTCTGCCTGCTGCTTAAGGTTCTCAATTTCGGCTTTTGCATTTTGTAATTTTTCTACAAGATCTTTCTCACGCTGCCATTTTGCTTTAAGGGTGTCGCGCTGAACAGTAACATTAGAAATTTCAGTATTCAGTTCCTTTAATTTGGCTTCATCATTTTCACGCTTGATCGCTTCTCTTTCTATTTCAAGCTGGCGGATCTTTCTTTCCAGTTCATCCAGTTCTTCAGGCATGGAGTTCATTTCAACACGAAGCTTTGCCGCAGCTTCATCGATCAGGTCGATAGCTTTGTCGGGAAGGAACCTGTCGGTAATGTACCTGTGCGATAATTCGACTGCAGCAATAATTGCTTCATCCTTGATACGCACATGATGGTGTGTTTCATAGCGATCTTTCAATCCCCTGAGGATTGAAATAGCATCTTCTTCCGAAGGCTCTTCGATCAAAACTTTCTGGAATCTCCTTTCAAGTGCCTTGTCTTTTTCGAAATATTTCTGATATTCATTAAGCGTTGTTGCACCAACCGCGCGAAGCTCTCCTCTTGCCAACGCAGGTTTAAGAATATTCGCGGCATCCATAGCTCCTTCTCCGCCACCGGCACCAATCAGTGTATGTATCTCATCAATAAATAAAATGATCTCGCCATTGCTGTCTCCCACTTCCTTAACAACAGATTTCAATCTTTCTTCAAATTCACCTTTATATTTTGCGCCAGCTATAAGCAATCCCATGTCGAGAGCGTAAATAACTTTGGATTTAAGATTTTCAGGTACATCGCCATTCACGATCCTGTGTGCCAGACCTTCGGCGATGGCAGTTTTACCTACACCAGGTTCACCGACAAGTATCGGATTGTTTTTTGTTCTGCGTGAAAGAATATGAAGCGTTCTCCTGATCTCTTCATCACGGCCAATTACCGGATCAAGCTTTCCTTCTCTGGCCGCATCATTGAGGTTGCGGCCATATTTATTAAGGGCATTGAAAGTAGACTCACTCGTTTGTGAATTGACTGTTGACCCTTTCCTTAACTCCTTTACAGCGGCTATAAGATTCTTTTCTGTGAGGCCACCATCTTTCAGGATTTTTGCTGAATTGTCGTTTCCCTGCAGCAGTGAAAGCAATAAATGTTCAACGCTTACAAATTCATCGCCAAATGTTTTAAGTAAAGCTCCGGCACGAAGAATAACATTGTTCATATCCCTGCTGATAGATTGTGCGGGCTCGCTACCCTGCACTTTTGGGAGCTTACCTACAGATTCATCAACTTTGCTCTCTATAAAAGCAACGTTGATATTATTTTTTTTGAGTAAATAAGTAACAGGCGAATCGGCATCATCAAGCAACGACTTTAACAGGTGCTCCGTCTCAATATTAGGATTGTTATTATTAAATGCGATCTGCTGGGCCTTCGCTATCGTTTCCTGCGCCTTTATGGTATAATTATTCAGATTCATAAGTGGAATAGTTAAAGTGTTCAGGACAATTCCGGTACAGTGGAATTATCAATAAATTGCTTTAATTGATTGAGTTAACCGCAAATCATACTCCAAACAAAAACGCCTGTAAGTATGTCATATAAAATACGTCGCGTCTGCCTTTCCTTCATTACTTTAAGTGTGATGATGCTAAACTTTCAGCTGCTGCACGCGCAAAATTTAAGCGCACTTGATGGGATGATAGAGCAAACGAAAAAACAATTTGGTGGGAAGTTGGCGGTGATGGTTTGGAAAGATACGATCGTGTATAAAAAGTTTGCGGGAGAAGATCTGACACTCAACACCCAGGGACCAATAGGATGCGAAAGCGCCTGGCTGACGGCTGGACTCACTATGACTTTCGTTGAGCAGGGCAAGTTAGATCTGGATGATCCCGTGGCTAAATATCTTCCTATTTATGCTACGTACGCAAAAAGTTATCTTACCATCAGGCATTGCCTTGCAAACGTTACAGGTATTGAACCCGAGAAAGGCGGCATTCAGAAAATATTTCAGAAAACAAGATTTACGAGCCTGGAAGAAGAAGTAAATGCAATCGCTAAACGCGAAATAAAAAACAATCCCGGTGAAGTTTTCTATTATAATAATTATGGTTCGAACATTGTGGGACGCGTGCTTGAAATAGTTGGAAAAAAGGGATTCGACAGATTGATGATGGAAAGGATCTTCAGACCATGCGGCATGAAACGGAGTACGTTTTCTTCTGATGTTGCAATAAATCCTTTCAGTGGAGGAGTGTCTACACCGGCTGATTACATCAAATTCCAGGCAATGCTGCTTAATGGTGGAATGGCAGGAATTAAGAAAGTACTAACCCCGCAATCTATTGCCGAAATGCAGAAAGTTCAGACAGGTAATGCAAAAAATATTTTTGTGCCTGCACATGTTCAGGGATATGTTTACGGGTTAGGCAACTGGATAAGAGATGGCGTCATTACATCGCCTTCACTGCAGGGAGGATGGGCGTGGATCGATACGAAGAAAAAGTATGCTGTGCTGGTATTCGGCGAAACAAAAGAAGATAAGAAGGAATATTATGATGAGATAATTAATGCGGTTGATGCGGGATTTTAGGCAGGGGGCAAAACGCAAAGGGCAGAGGGCAGAGAGCAAAAGGCAGAGGAATAGTTAATTGTGATCCTCAGCAAAGCGAGTGAACGGAACATTCATTATATTCCGATCCCTCACTTGGGCTTCACCCGGTTCGGGATGAAAGTTTAAACAAAACGTTACTACTCTTTGTTTTCCCTTTTGCGTTTTGCCTTTTGCGTTTTCCCTATTACAAAAAGTGGTTCACTAAATTCTCCAGCCATTCTTGCTTTCCGCTGACCTGTTTTGGTTCTCCGTTTGCAAGAGCATACTCCCTAAGATCTTCGAGTGATAATTTACCTTCTTCAAATTCTTTTCCCTTTCCGCTGTCAAAGGAAGCATATCTGTCTTTAAGAAACTTTGTGAGATTTGATTTCTCCAGTATTTTTTCCGCAGAAAGTGCAGCGCGCGCGAAAGCATCCATTCCACCAATGTGAGCAAGAAATATATCTTCAAGATCAGTAGAATTTCTTCTTGTTTTAGCATCGAAGTTTACTCCTCCTCCACTAAATCCTCCGGCATTTAAAATAACAAGCATTGCCTCAGTAAGTTCATTCAGATTAACAGGAAACTGATCCGTGTCCCATCCATTCTGGTAATCACCCCTGTTCGCATCAATGCTGCCCAGCATACCGTTATCGGCGGCTACCTGCAATTCATGCTGAAAAGTATGTCCAGCCAATGTGGCGTGATTAACCTCTATATTAATTTTGAAATCTTTATCAAGACCATACTGCTTCAGGAAACCTACCACAGTTGCACAATCATAATCATATTGATGTTTGGTAGGTTCCATTGGTTTCGGTTCGATGAAGAATACTCCCTTGAAACCATTTCTGCGTGCATAATCGCGCGCTGTTGCAAGGAACCTTCCCAGGTGATCCACTTCACGTTTCATATCTGTGTTCAGCAATGTCATGTAACCTTCCCTTCCACCCCAGAATACATAATTTTCACCATTAAGAGCAATGGTTGCATCCAGCGCATTTTTTACCTGTGTTGCAGCACAGGTGAGTACATGGAAATCAGGGTTTGTTGATGCGCCGTTCATATAGCGTGGATGAGAAAAAACATTTGCCGTGCCCCATAATAATTTCACACCAGTGTCGGCCTGTTTTTGCTTTGCATATTCAACAATTGCATGAAGACGTGATTCATATTCTTTCAGATTTCCCGGATCATCGAACAGATCGATGTCGTGAAAGCAATAGTAAGGCACACCGAGTTTGGTGATGAATTCAAAATTTGCATCCATCTTTTCTTTCGCCCGTTGCATTGGATCAGACGATGCATCCCACGGAAAATGCTTGGTGCCCGGTCCAAACGGATCACTGCCCGTATTACAGAAGGTGTGCCAGTAGCATACAGCGAATTTAAAATAATCTTTCATTGTTTTTCCTGCTATTCTCCTGGATTCATCGTACCATTTAAATGCAAGCGGATTATCGGAATCTCTACCTTCGAAAGGGATCTTGCCGATCGCAGGAAAAAATTCTTTACTGTTACCTGTTACGTAGTTCATGTTTGGAATTTAATTTCAACCGGCAGACGTCAGTCGGCAGTCTATTGATTAATTAATTATTTTATTCAACCCTTCTTTCCATTTTATATAAAGGTCATTGTAAATATTCTTTTTATCTTCTGAAGGTTCAATTGTTTTTATCTTCTTCATCCCTTCAAAACTTTCATTGAAGCTTTTGTATATTCCTGCGCCAACCCCCGCTGCCCGGGCAGCACCGGTGGCCCCATCAGTGTCATACAATTCAAGCGATGCGTTTGCAGTGTTTGCAAAAGCTTCAGCAAATGTTTCGCTTAAGAACATATTTGAATATCCGGCCCTCACTTTATTCACCTGCATTCCCATCTCTTTCATAATAGAAATACCATAGTAAAGTGAAAAAACAATCCCTTCCTGCGCAGCGCGTGCAATATGTCCCTGGTGATGATTATTGAATTGCAATCCTCTTATAGATGCACCGTTATTTCTATTTTCCAGCACCCGTTCCGTTCCATTGCCAAAAGGATAAATGAATAAACCTTCGCAACCTGGTTTTATCTGAGCGGCTTTGTTATTCATTTCATTGTACGATGTACCATTAAAAAAGTTTTTCTTCAGCCAGCTGTTAAGAATTCCGGTTCCATTGATGCACAATAAAATTCCATAACGGGGTTTTTCATTTGAATGATTTACATGTACAAACGTGTTCACACGTGATGCACGATCGTACTCCACTTTATCTGTTACACCATAAACTACACCTGATGTGCCGGCGGTAGCCGCAATTTCACCGGGCTGCAGCACATTCAGTGAAAATGCATTGTTAGGCTGGTCGCCCGCGCGGTAGCTTACAGGTGTACCTGGTTTCAGATTAAGTATTTCTGCAGCAGAAACTGATAATGTGCCCTGCACGCTGAAAGTATTGACAACATCACTCACTACCGACCTGTTAATTTCATATTGATCAAGCAATTCAGTTGCCACTTTGTTTTTTGAAAAGTTCCACATGATCCCTTCAGAAAGGCCAGGTACAGTAGTGAACGGTTCACCCGTCAGTTTCAGTGCTATGTAATCACCGGGTAATAAAATTTTATGCACCCGATGAAAAACTTCGGGTTCATTGTCTTTCACCCATTTAAATTTCGATGCGGTGAAATTACCTGGTGAATTAAGAAAATTAGTGAGGCAGAATTCTTCGCCCAGTGATCTGAATGCTTTATTCCCGATGTCTACTGCGCGGCTGTCGCACCAGATAATGGAATGGCGAACGGGTTTATTGTTTTTATCAATGCACACTAATCCATGCATCTGGTATGAAATTCCTATCGCTGCTATCTCTTCTGCTTTAAACGGATAATTTTTCCGGAGCAGTGCAAGTGAGTTAATAAGTTCGCTCCACCAGCGATCAGGATCCTGTTCTGCGAAGCCGGGCTGAGTGGAGATCATCGGCATTTCATCGTTGGGAGAAAAAGCTGCACCTGCCGGTTGCCCGGTATCAACGTTCAATAAAGCGGTTTTGACTGATGATGAGCCAATATCAATGCCAAGCAGGTACTTCGCGGACATGTTTTAAATTTGGGCCTTCAAATTATGTAAATAGTTGCAAACAAAAGCTTCACATACCGATCTTATCCGTGAATTTGCACGCATGCTTGGTTTCGACCAATGTGGCATAGCAAGAGCAGAAAGGCTTGATGAAGATGCCAGACGCCTGGAGCAGTGGCTGGGCAAAGGCATGCATGGATCCATGAAATATATGGAAAATCATTTCGAGCTCAGGGTAGATCCTTCGAAGCTGGTGCCGGGAGCTAAATCTGTCATCACCCTGCTTATTAATTATTTTCCTGCGGAAGAGCAGATTGAAAATTCATACCGAATTTCAAAATATGCATATGGCACGGATTACCATGAAGTAATCAGGGGCAAATTGAAATCATTTCTTCAATTAATTAATGAAAACATCGGCGAAGTACATGGAAGAGGATTTGTGGATTCGGCACCTGTACTCGAACGGTCGTGGGCACAACGCTCAGGCGCCGGCTGGATAGGAAAAAGTGGTAACCTGATCACTAAAAAAGGCGGAACGTTTTTTTTCATCGCCACTTTGATCACCGATCTTGAACTTGAGTACGATGATCCGTTTGCAAAAGATTATTGTGGCACCTGTACCAAATGTATCGATGCATGTCCTACTGACGCGATCCTGAATGATAAAGTGGTGGATGGAAGCAAATGCATTTCATATTATACTATAGAGCTGAAAGATCTTGTGATACCATCAGGTATGGAGGGCAAATTCGGCAACTGGATGTTTGGCTGTGATGTGTGCCAGGATGTTTGTCCATGGAACAGGTTCTCGCGCCCCACTCAGGAAGCAGGCTTTACACCTTTACCGGGTGTATTGAATCTTACCACGAAAGACTGGGAAGAATTAACTGAAGAATCATTCAAAAAAATATTCCGTGATTCCCCGGTGAAACGTTCGAAGTTCGCAGGCATTAAAAGGAACATCAGGTTTCTTGCCACAAACAAGTTACCTGATGAACATCTTAATATCAATACCGAGTGACATGAAGTTCTTGCTTGCGGACACATCTTTCTGCAGAATTTTTGACAGATTGTATTTAGCTGACGGGCCGATCCATAATGGTCTTGTAGTTTTGTTCAACACACTAACAGATATACTTGTCTTAACAGCAAGCTGTGTCTGGTTAACAAGATTATCATTTTTATAATAAACGCCTGTAGTGCCATCGAAATGAAGACTGTTGGATTTAAGCATTCTTGAAACGGCTACACCAGTGGTGAAATGAAGTGGATATTTTTTTGATTTATTAAGATTTGTATTCAACACAAGCGGCACTTCTATAAAATGATACCTGTTACTGTATTCGGAAGGTTTATCCTGTTCCACAGTAAAATAGTTAGACACAATAATATAGCCTCTGGCGCCATTATTTACAACCTGGCTGCCACTCATCTGGCTCCCTACTTTATTTCGGGTGTTCAACTGTAGATAGTTAATCCCGAGGGATAGAGAAAATGTTTTACTGAGGTCGCGGTTCACGAATACACCTGCTGAAAACGAAAGCCCGGGAGAAATAGAAGAAGGTTTATATGGAGGGCGTGGTGCGAATGATGGCACTACGGCAACGTCTTCTACTTCTGCGTTGTTGAAGTTGAGCAGATGACCTTTGTTTACTGCAGAGATACCTGCCATAGCGCTTAGCCCATATGACCATCTATTGTTCTTTTGATGATCCTTTTTTATACTGCCAGCTGTAACACCGGCAAACACTTTATTCCTTGTTTTATTTGCACTTGATTCACCTGGCATAATGTTGCGTATACCTTTATCTTCATCTTTATTTCCTTTTAATTCAATTTGTACAACACCGCCCGAAGCAATAGCTTTATATTGCTCTTGTGATTCATTCGTTATCACCGGAACTATAGCCTGGTTTATATTATTTTTCTGCGTTGTTGTTTTTATAAAATCATCACCGGAGGCAACATCACTTTTATTTTTTTCATTTTGTGTACGATTCAAAACACGTGCGGACGTAAATAAACTGCTTTTTTCGAGCGGGATCTTCTTTTTACTTAGTGTAAGTCCAATAACACTATTCTCATTTAAAGGTATTTGAGCATTGTTTGTACTTTTAACATCAGCAACATTTCTAACTGCATCATTCGTCTTAATATTCTCTTCCCTATCCGCTACTACTATTTGTCCGTTGTTATTAAATATAAAAAATCCACCTGCCGCCAACCCCATCAGCAACAGGGGTACCCAATAAAATGCTGCAGGCCTGCGTTTACGTTCCTTTAACTTAAATTCAATGTTCTCCCACGCTTCCGCGGAAGGAGACATTTTCAGGTCATGTAATTTTTGCCTGACCTGTTTTTCAAATTCATGGCCTGACATAAGTAGCTGTTTTTTGTGCTTCAGATATTTTTTCGAGCCAGGTAATCAATAAACCCCTTGCCCTTGCATATTGGGATCTGGAAGTGCCTTCATTGATGCCAAGCATTTTTCCGATTTCTACGTGGGAAAACCCTTCAACCGCATACAAATTAAAAATAGTCTGATAACCGGTAGGCAGTTGCCGGATCATGTCAGCCAGATCTCGCGCAAGCATTTTCACATCAGGATTATCGTCGGATACCGGGTGCATCCCATTGTCAAAAAAAGACAGGTCTGACTGGTAATTTCTATTCTGTTTCAAATAGTTCAATGCAGTATTTACCATAATTCTTCTTATCCATCCGCCCAGTTCACCCTGAAATTTGAACTGCCCGATATTGCGAAATACTTTAATAAATCCCTCCTGCATTACGTCCTCTGCATCCATAAGCGACTTGGTATACCGGTAACAAACACCCAGCATTACTTCTGAAAATTCATCGTAAAGCTGTCGCTGTGCTTCCGGCCTTCCCTTAATACAGTCTTTTACCAATCTGTGAGGATCCATGCAGTATTATACGTTGTGTTTGACAATCACCGGCCGTCATTCGTTGCACCTGAGGTAATTCAACCTGCACTATCCCTTAACTTTGGCCGCTATGGGTTTATCATTACAGGAAAGGGATAAAAAAGTGATCTGGCACCCGTACACCTCCCAAAAGTACGCACCTGTGCCCATACCTGTCATAAAAGCTAAAGGGGCCTGGTTATTTGATGATAAAGGCAACCGCTACCTTGATGCCATAAGCAGCTGGTGGGTAACGATTCACGGACATGCGCATCCCTATATCGCCAAAAAAATTTACGAACAGGCGCAGATACTTGAACAGGTGATATTTGCCGGCTTTACCCATGAGCCTGCAGTTCATTTAGCTGAAAGGATTTTGCACATTCTACCCGGTAATTTTTCTAAAATTTTTTATTCTGATAATGGTTCAACAGCCACGGAAGTAGCCATAAAAATGGCCATCCAGTATTGGTGGAACCAGGGAGATAAAAAACGAACCCGGATTCTGGCCCTCAGCCATAGTTATCATGGAGACACGTTCGGCGCCATGAGTATCAGCGAAAGAGGTCTTTTTACCCTTGCCTTCCACGACCGCCTGTTCGACGTAATATTTGCAGAAACCCCAGAAGAAGGCAAACCTGTATCCGTTACAAAAGAAATTTTAGATGAATGCGCATGTGTAATCTATGAACCTTTACTTCAGGGAGCAGGCGGCATGAAAATGTACAGCCCCCGCGCGTTAAATGAATTTATCGCCACGTGCCGGTCACATGGCATCATCTGCATTGCTGATGAGGTGATGACAGGTTTTGGCAGAACAGGAAAAATGTTTGCTTCATCATATTGCGATTTACAGCCCGATATTATCTGTCTTAGCAAAGGCATCACAGGCGGAACAATGGCGCTGGGAGTTACAGCCTGCACGAAAAATATCCACGACGCTTTTGTTGCAGACGAAAAATCGAAAACATTTTTTCATGGACATTCTTTTACAGCCAACCCTCTGGCATGTGCAGCCGCACTTGCAAGCCTCGATCTGTTCGAAACGGAAAATACCTTGGAGCATGTGCAGCACATTGGAAATATGCACAGGCATTTTGCAGAGCGGCTCACTGGATTGAAGCAGGTTGAAAACATTCGCATACGCGGAACCATCATTGCATTCGAAGTAAAAGACAAGGTGGAAGGTTACTCGAGCGGCGTCAGGGAAAAGATCACGGAAAAGGCACTGAAACAGGG
This sequence comes from Flavitalea sp., assembly GCA_035525775.1. Taxonomy (GTDB): domain Bacteria; phylum Bacteroidota; class Bacteroidia; order Chitinophagales; family Chitinophagaceae; genus Flavitalea. The sequence continues at coordinate 14,361 of DATLDR010000145.1, read as the reverse complement.
AGTGTACCTTAGGCCGTTAGGAAATACAGTGTACATAATGCCTCCATATTGTATTAGTGAAGAAGAACTGGAGAAGGTTTATTGTGTACTGCTTGATTGTATATAAAATCCCCGCTTTCGCGGGGATGCTAGATAAAATTCTCGATTCTCGTTTCTCGTTTTTGTTTCACGCAAAGGCGCAAAGGTTCGCAGGAAATTCTCGCGACCCGCTTCACACCTTAACTCGACTGAATGGGCACTTCAACATGCGTCTGATCCCATTCAATAACAAGACTGTTCTTATCGTCAAATTTCAGGGTGAGCTTTTCAATTGGTGCATCCAGTTTTTTAGCCGGCACTTTAACATGTGGCAGATCCTTATCTTTTATTTTATCATAACCATACGCACCCCACTGCTTTAACTCAGGATTCAAAATAACTTCCCATTCATTTTCATTAGGAACTGTGAACAATGTATATGTTCCCGCTTTTACCGGTTGTCCGCCAAATGTTACATCCTTTGTGAAGGTGATCTCAGTTGCTTCATTGGCGCCGGTTCTCCATACTTTTCCATAAGGTTCGAGCTGGCCGAATATAACCCTGCCTCTTTTCGATGGCTGGCCATAAGCCACTTTCACGTCTTTCCCTGCGGCAGAAACACGCGGGCTTTTAGGTGGCTGGCTGCTGCATTCCATGAATGCGGCTGAAACCATAATCAATGAAAGAAAAACTAATTGCCTCATAATAACATTTTTTAAATTATTAATCGAATGTTTAAATCGATGAATCTAAGTTACGGAGAGTTCGTGACCAGATTTTTAAGTTTTAGTAAAGAATGCTCCATTGGCGGGCCGAATTGCTTTTCAAATGTAATGCTGCCGAACTTTTCCCAGGGGTACCATTTCAGGTGCATTTCAAAATACCATTGTACTACAGTTACATCCCTTATCCTTTCAAGCCTGTAATATCCGTCTATCGTATTACCGCCATAGGTCCACGCCGAATGAATAAGGTTGCTGTCTGATGACAAAAGCCGGATATGGATCCTGTCATTTTTCAGCTCATTCCATTTTATCCAGTGGGCTGTATCGGCCAGCAAAGGATAAACATAACTTTTATCTGCCTCTACATCAATTGCCCTGGAAACCCTAACAGTAGAAGGGATCATCAGAGAAATTAAAAAAAGAATGATAAATATTACAATAAAGCTTATCAATCCAAGCTTAATGATGCGAATCATACTAATATTTTATTCCCATTTGAAAACCCTTATGGCTATCGCATATGCAACAATACCCCAGGCCGCCAGAACTCCGAGTTGCGTACCGCAATCGGAAAGTCTCGCCCCTTCAAAAGCCACGTTTCTCATCGCATCATTCAGATGCGTAAGAGGTAAAATCTTACAAAGCGGTTGCAGCCATGTAGGAAAATTATCAATAGGAAAAAAGGTACCTGACAGCAGAAATTGCGGCAGGGTAAAAAGATTGGCAAATGGCGGTATGGAGCTTTCATTTTTTGCAAGCCCGCTCACAACAAAGCCAAAGCCCATGAATACGGTGAGTCCCAAAAAGCTCAGCACGAGCAGTTCAAAGAAAGTAACTGCACCATATATCAATGTAAAATGAAACGCAAAGTGGCCTATGAGCAAAATCACAACGGCAGTGGTCATCTGGAAGATCACCCTGCTGAGCGCTTCACCAAAAACAATAAAAGACCGTTTGATAGGTGTAGCGAAAAAACGCTTCAGCACCAGCGTTTGACGCAGGCTGAAAAATATAAATGCCACACCAAATACACCTGCGCTTAATAATGAGAAGCCCAGCTGACCCGGCAAAATAAAATCTATCGTTCTGTATATCCTCCCAGGCACCTTCTCCACTTCATTGCTGATAGTGGCATACGTTGGAACATCCTGAAACATCTGTTTATTTATACCCGTAACCATTCCTTCAAGCATGGAACGCAACACCTGAATATTTTGCGGATTTACCGCTTCAGAAGTTACCAGCATGATTGAATACGCAGGAACGTCCGTGTTGTTTTTCTTAATACTGATGATGGCATGAAGCCTTCCTTTTTCAAGTTCTCGTTGCAATTTTTGATCTGAATCGCGCACTACTTTAATTGATTCAATGGAGGTGATCTGCCTGTACATCATGGTGGTAGTGTCGGTCTGATTATCAAACGCAACACGAATAGTCATCCGTCCGCTGTTACCGATGAATCCGAATACTAGAATAAATATCAGTGGAAAGGCAAAGCTGAAAATGATCGCGCTGGGGCTTCTGAATATCGCTCTTAAACTTGCCCGGGTAATGGAAAGCATTGCCCGGATCTGACTGTAATGTTTAGACATGTACAACTGGTGAAAGTTCGGGTATTATTCTATTATTAATTCGTAGGGCATCCTGGTTTGTATAACGCCCATAAACTGTTTAACTTTTCTTACAGCTGAATAGGTTTTATATCCTTCTTCTCCTAATTCATTTTTTATCATTGCCTCTTTTTTAGTTTCGCTATTGTCGCCAAAGATCATTTGAAATATCGTTTGCCTGCCCGGATATTCCTTCAGCCTGTAATCCCGGATCTTTGCCATATTCGCAGCAGCCGCTATCGCATTATCAATTCCACCGATCTTGTCTACCAACCCAATTTCAACGGCCCTGTCACCGCTCCATACTCTTCCCTGTGCAATGCTGTCTATGTATTCCATTGGTTTATTTCTGCCCTGTGCAACATGCATTTTAAATAGCCTGTATATAGTATCAATGGAATTTTGAATATGCATTTTCTGAGAAGGAGAAAGTGGCTTTGTTACTGTTATCATGCCACCGTCGGGTGAGGTGCTCACTTCATCAAACGTGACCCCGAGCTTGTTGTTGAAAAACTTTTGCATGTTCGGTATCACACCAAATACACCTATTGAACCGGTAATAGTATTGGGCTGTGCAAAAATACTATCGGCGCCGCACGCCATATAATAACCACCTGATGCGGCAACATCTCCAAAGCTTACTACTACCGGCTTTACCTTTTTTGCTATTTCCACTTCACGCCACATCTGTTCACTGGCAGCGGCGCTGCCTCCTCCTGAATTAATGCGCAGTACAATAGCCTTAACGGTTTTATCCATTCTGGCCCTGCGTATATGGTTCCTGTACGTTTCACCGCCTATTTTATCTCTGTCACCCTGTCCATCCACAATTGTTCCTTCCGCATATATCACTGCGATCTTTTCCTTCCCTGACCGTTGGAAATCTTCTGCCTCCGCATATTTACCGGCACTTACAAAATTTATCTTTGCGTGCTTATCAATTTTAATGGCTGACCTGATTTCATCTTTCACCTGGTCATCGTACCGGAGTCCATCAACCATTTTATTACTAAGCGCGGCAGAAGAAAATGCAACCGTGTTTGAATCAGCATAACGGTGGAGGGTACCCGTATCAATTTGTCTGGATGCGCCTATCTCACTCAGGAACTGTCCGTAAATATCATGAAGTAATTCGGTGCTTTGCAAGCGGTTTGCTTCAGTCATATGCTTTTCACGCAGTGGCTCGGTGGCACTTTTGAACTTGCCCGCATAAAATATCTGAGGTTCAATTTCAAGTTTTTCAAGCGTCCCTTTAATAAAAGGCATACTCATAGCGAAGCCATGCCAGTCAATACCGCCTGTTGGCGCGCAATACACTTTATTCGCAACACTCGCAACGTAATAAGCTTTTTGTGGTATTGCATCAGCATAAGCCAATACAAATTTGCCCGATTTTTTAAAATCCAGAAGCGCATTTCTTATTTCTAATGACGATGCAAAGTCATTGTCGTTTCCTGCACACTTAACATAAATCCCTTTTACCGCTTTATTATTTCCCGCATGTCTTATCAGCCGTACGAGGTCGTACAGGGATGGTGGTGAGGTTTTATCTCCGTCGGTAAGGGCACTGACAGGATCCGGTTGTTCAACTTCCGGAAAATGCTGGGATAGATCAACAACCAGCACCGCGTTCTCCCCGGTAACAGCTTCCTTTGAACGGGCAACAGACGATATTGAAACAATGACAACTACCAATGCTATCACTGCAAATACTGTCAACGCAAGGAGCACAGCAAAGAACGTCCTGAAAAAATTATTCATAAAAGAATATTTGTAATAAAGAGCATGCAAATGTACCAATAGGCACCTGAATGCATGGTTTTTTATTGTTTAGGGTTTACTTTGCAGCGAATGAATTCGGCTTATTTAATTACAGGTGGAAATGTAGGGCAGCGCCAGGAACAGCTTGCATATGCCGCCAGCCTTATTGAAGAACGTTGCGGCACCATCATCGACCAGTCGTCCATTTATGAAACTGCAGCATGGGGCAAAACAGATCAGTCAAGCTTTCTCAACCAGGCAATAGTACTCGAAACATCACTGAATGCAAGGGACCTTCTTACCGAGATCCTTTACATTGAAAATCTTATGGGACGAGACCGTATCGAAAAATATGGCCCGCGAATCATAGACATAGATATTATATTTTTTAATCACCAGGTCATCAGGGAGAGTGGTCTGGTAATACCACATCCTGAAATGGCGGGCCGCAGGTTTGTGCTCGAGCCGCTGAACGAGGTGATTCCTGCGTATATTCATCCTGTTTATTACAAAACAGTTAATGAGCTGCTCATGCTGTGCAAAGACGCATTGCCAGTGAAAAAAATAACATGAATTATCATTTTATAGCAATAGAAGGTAATATCGGGGCAGGAAAAACAACTCTCGCTCACCTGCTCGCCAAGCATCTTAACGCAAGGCTTGTTCTTGAAGAATTTGCAGACAATCCCTTTCTGCCTAAATTTTATGAGAACCAGCAGCAATACGCATTTCCGCTTGAGCTGTTTTTTATGGCTGAACGTTATAAGCAACTAAAAGAACTGATCCACACTAAAGATCTGTTTCATCATGTAACGGTTGCAGATTACCTGTTCACCAAGTGCCTCCTCTTCGCTAAAGTGAATCTTACAGAAGAAGAATTCAGGCTGTATCATAAATTATACGACATCATCCGGCAGCCACTCATTCAACCTGATCTGCTGATTTACCTGCATGTGCCTGTGCATAAGCTGCAAAAAAACATCAGGAAAAGAAACCGGGCTTATGAATTAAATATTCCGGATGATTACCTGTTCAGATTACAGGAAACTTATACCCACTATATCCGCCAGCATAACCTGAAAACTTTATTTATCGATGCTTCAAATGCCGACTTCCTGGGGAATGAAAAACATTTTAATATTCTGCTCGAATCGTTAAACAAGGATTATGAGAACGGTCAGCATTTGATTGTGCTGCCTTGAGGGCAGAGGGCAGAGCGCAGGGCAAACCGCAAACGGCAAAACGCAAATGGACTATTTTAATTTTAAGAAATAACAATCACATAATATCATTTTACTTTACACTTTAAACTTTTAAGATTTAACTTTTAACTTTCCTCTTCTGCCTTTTGCCTTTTGCCCTGCCTGGCCTTTGCTTACCTTTGCTCCTCCATGGACATTCTTCACAACTGGGAAAAGAAAACCTCTGAAAGAAAAAAGATCTACCGGCAATTTCTTCAGCGTGCCGACAAAAACAAAGTTTTAAAACAGCTTCCCGCCCTTCATGATGAAGCATTTGAAAAAATTGACTGCACCAAATGCGCGAACTGCTGCAAAAATTTTTCGCCCCGATTTAAAACTCCTGATATAAAAAGAATATCGAAGCACCTGAAAATGAAAGAAGGCGACTTCATCGAAACTTATTTGCGGCTCGATGAAGAAGGCGACTATGTTGTTAAGTCCTCGCCGTGTCCTTTCCTTGGTTCCGATAATCTATGCGGCATCTATGAGGTGAGGCCATCCGACTGCCACCGTTTTCCTTACACAGATGAAGATATAATTGTGAAGCGCCAGGATCTTACATTAAAAAATGCAGCCTTTTGTCCTATCGTATATTTTGTACTGGAAAAATTGATTGAAAAAAAATAATTTTTACTTCCTGATCGCGGGTGTTCCTCTTTGCTTACGCTGAGGATGGTCGTGCGTCCAGCCGGGCGGCCCAAAAATATACAGCAGCCTATCCTTCCACCCGATGTCTTTTCTTTTTACGTCTTTCAGTATGCTGATCCATTCATGAAAAATGATCATGAACAGGTTGGTTTGACGAAGTGGTTTAACAAGACCGTAGCGTATTGGTTCATATTCCTCAGCCGATAATTCCTGCTGGAACGTTCCAAATATTTTATCCCAGATGATGAGCACCATGCCCATATTTCTGTCGATATACTTTTCATTGGACGCATGATGAACGCGGTGATGCGAAGGAGTTACAAAAATAAATTCAAGCCATCCGAGCTTCCTGACTATTTCAGTGTGAACAAACACAGCCCATATCTGTGCGATCGAATACATGAGCAGGATGTCTATAGGCTGAAAACCAAACAAAGGAAGAGGAAGGAAAAATAAAAAGTCGTACAGAGGCCGCATCAGAGAAGCACGAAAACCCACGGTGAGGTTCATATGTTCTGCAGAATGGTGTGTTACATGAGCAGCCCAGAACAACCGGCAAAAATGTTCAAGCCGGTGGAGCCAGTAAAATTGTAAATCAATAAGGATGAACAATAGTGCCCAGTACATCATCGGCTGGTGGATCTTCACCACGTAAAACTGGTATATAAAAGTTAAAAGAATCAGATAAAACCCTCTAATCGCCAGGTCTAACAATCCGTTGAGCAGTGAGAGTGAAATAGTGGCAAACGTTTCGCGCCAGGTGTATAGTGTTTTGTGACGGAAGTTGCTGATGCAAACTTCCAGGCCAATGATAATCAGGTAAATAGTTGAAATCTCCCAATTCATTCCCGCTATTTAATTTAAAGGGTGCAAAAATCAAACCTTTTATCAACTGTGAATACAAACAACTGTTAGTTTAACTGTTTCACTTTAACTTTGCCGAACTTTTAAAAATCTGGTCAACCGCAATTATGAATTTTTTCGAAGAACAACAGAATGAATTCCAGCAACGACATATAGGGCCTGACGAGAACGAAACAGCAGAAATGCTGAAGGTAATTGGGAAATCATCTCTTGAAGAACTTATCGAAGCCACCATTCCGCATGGTATAAGCCTCAAAAAACCCCTTGAAGTAACCGAACCTCGAAGCGAGCACGAATTCCTTAAGGAGCTTAAACAGGTAGCCGCAAAAAATAAAGTTTTCCGCACTTTTATAGGTCAGGGATATTATGGAACCATTACTCCTTCTGTGATCCTTCGTAATGTATTTGAAAATCCGGGATGGTATACACAATACACCCCCTACCAGGCTGAAATTTCACAGGGACGACTGGAGAGCCTTCTCAATTTTCAGACGATGGTTTCCGATCTTACAGCACTTCCGCTGGCTAATGCCTCGTTGCTTGACGAAGCAACAGCAGCTGCAGAGGCGATGACCATGATCTTTCATCATGTAAACAGGACGGAAGAGTCAAAGCAGCGTAAATTTTTTGTTGACAACGACATTTTCCCTCAGACTAAAGATGTGATCATCACCCGGGCGCAGCCAATAGGGATTGAGGTAGTATTCGGTGATCACCATACTGCACAGATTGATGAAAGTTTTTTCGGAGCCATACTTCAGTACCCGGATAATCATGGTGCCGTTGAAGATACCCGTTCATTCATTGAAGCGATTCATCAATCGAAAGGTTATGTGGTGATGGCCACAGACCTTCTTGCACTTACGTTATTAACACCACCAGGAGAACTTGGAGCCGATGTAGCAGTAGGCTCAGCACAGCGTTTTGGTGTGCCTATAGGTTATGGGGGTCCGCATGCTGGTTTTTTTGCAACAAAAGAAGAATTTAAAAGAGGCATACCGGGCCGGATAATCGGTGTGTCGGTTGATGCCAGAGGAGAAAGGGCATTGCGCATGGCTTTACAAACACGTGAACAGCACATCAAGCGTGAAAAAGCCACTTCAAATATTTGTACGGCGCAGGCATTACTTGCAAATATGGCAGCAATGTACGCCGTGTATCATGGCCCTGCAGGACTGAAGAAAATTGCCACACGCATTACCGTTCTCACAAACACACTCGCTGATGCACTTGTTGAAGCGGGTTATGTGCAGATGAACAGTGCTTATTTTGACACCCTTAAAATAAAAGCTGATAATTCAGCAGCAATCAGGCAGATCGCAGAAAGCAGGGAAATAAATTTCAGATATTTTGATAATAACTTAATAGGTATCTCGCTTGATGAGGCAACATTGCCCGAAGATGTTCTGGATATTATTTCAATTTTCACTGAAGCAAAAGGAAGCGGCAGAGCTGCTGTAACATTCGACAATGAAAACAGAACGGAGCATCTGCCACAGTCGCTGATAAGGAATTCGGAATTCCTTATGCATTCAGTTTTCAATGCTCACCATAGCGAATCGGAAATGATGCGTTACATCAGGCATCTTGAGAACAGGGATCTTTCACTGAATACTTCTATGATCCCTCTGGGCAGCTGCACCATGAAACTGAACGCAGCAACTGAACTTATTCCTGTCAGCTGGCCCGAATTCAGTCAGATCCATCCTTTTGTACCGGTTAACCAGGCTGATGGATACAGGCAGATAACAGACGAGCTAAGTACTTTTCTTTGCCAGATAACAGGTTTTGATGCGTGCTCACTTCAACCTAATAGCGGTGCCCAGGGAGAATACGCAGGCCTGTTAACGATCAGAGCGTACCATCTTGACCGTGGGGATGATCACAGAAATGTTGTGCTCATTCCTATTTCTGCTCACGGTACCAACCCGGCAAGTGCAATACTTGCGGGGATGAAGGTAGTGGTAGTAAAAAGCGATGATGAAGGTCACATAGATATAGAAGATCTTAAAGCGAAAGCAGAACAATATAACGATTCTCTATCTTCACTGATGGTCACGTACCCTTCTACACATGGCGTATTTGAAGAGGGTATAAAAGAAGTCTGCCGGATCGTACATGATAATGGTGGACTCGTTTATATGGATGGTGCGAACATGAATGCACAGGTTGGACTCACATCACCAGGAATCATTGGTGCGGATGTTTGTCACCTGAATCTTCATAAAACTTTCGCAATCCCACATGGTGGTGGAGGACCAGGCATGGGCCCTATCTGCGTAAATGAAAAGCTTGCCGCATTTTTACCCGGACATATATCCATTAATAAAAAAGCTAAACAGGCCAATGCGGTAAGTGCTGCGCCTTATGGGTCAGCAAGCATATTGCTCATCAGTTATGCCTACATAAAACTGCTTGGATCGAATGGTCTGCGTCGTGCTACAGCATATGCTATATTAAATGCAAACTATATGAAAGCGAGGCTTGAGAAACATTTTAAAGTGTTGTATCTCGGTAAAAATGGTACATGTGCGCATGAGTTTATTGTTGATATCAGGCCATTCAAACTTACAACCGGTGTAGAAGCTGAGGATGTTGCAAAACGATTGATGGATTACGGGTTTCATGCGCCTACAATGAGTTTTCCTGTACCCGGAACGATCATGATAGAACCGACGGAAAGTGAACCCAAAGCAGAGCTCGACCGGTTTTGTGATGCACTGATCAGCATTCATGAAGAAATAAGCGCAATTGAAACAGGCAAGGCCGATAAACAGGATAACGTTCTAAAGAATTCACCACATACAATGGCCATGATATGCGCTGATGAATGGGATCATAAGTATTCACGAAAAGACGCAGCATTCCCGTTGGCTTATGTGGCTAAAAATAAATTCTGGCCATCAGTAGCCCGTATTAATAATACATATGGCGACAGAAACCTTATTTGTGTTTGTGAGCCAACAGAAGCTTATGCTTAGTTGTGTAAAAAATCCCACAGATATCAGGAAATTAGTCCAATGGAGTAAGAATGCTCCATCGCTTCCGCGCTATGCCTGAAGTGACATACGGGTATGCCGGCACTTTCCATTTTAGCGATTGCTTCTTTAACTACTTTTTCGTTCTTTGCGAAGACATTGCGGAGATATACTGCTTTGATCTGGTCGCAAAAATGTTCAACAACTGAAGCATAAATCACCGGATCCTGCTGCGAATCATCACCGAGTAAAATAAAATCCAGCGAAGGAAATGCTTCCAGTATCCTGATTATCCTGAAAAATTTTGTTCCATGCCTGTTCTGCCCGGTCTTCCAGGCTTCTGTAAGCCGTTTTAACTGACTAAGCAGGTAAATGCCTTTAGGCAATTCATTTTTCTTGGAGAATTCACGAATGTAATCATACAGGTTCCATTCGCTGCTGGAAACATAAAAGAATGGATTTTGTTCCTTATGTGTAGTGCCGGCATGCGCAAGCGCCTGATAGTGTTTTACCACACCTTCAAATGGTTTACGCGTGTAAGCATTTTGCGTGAGCAACGCATATAGTCTCTTTCTGAGGTTCGACGAATGTGAGATAAGGAAAGTATCATCAATGTCTGAAATTATCGCATACTGCCTCACGTAAGGAATAAATAATTCTCCTTCTCCTGTAATGGTGCCATAATACTTTTTTACGATTCCTTCTGCAAGCACCACCTGAATCTTATGCCATCCCGCCGACGGCATTTTATATGGAGACCATTGAAACCTGAAAAAACCATCGGCTTCTGCTACATGCTCTAATGTTTCATCATTAAACGTTAAAGAAAGTTTTGCCCGTGGAATTGGTTTTACTATAAACAGGCGGATCAATGCCATGGTGTTTGTCCAGAAATTTCTTCTGTATTTCACTCTGGGCAACGGGCTTACTTTTAATACATGGCCGATTACCACGATCTGGCCGTTACCTCCATAGCTGTGATATATTTTTACCACCGGCCGGTTGGTAAGCCTTATCCAGCTGAATAACTTTTCCTTTATTCTTTTAATGAATGGCGGGGAATAATTATTGTTAGTTATAACGGATTCGTCCATATTTGAAAAAATTATAAAAAATAATGCTCATGCCTGAACAAGGTGGCGACACAATACTTTTTATTGTCAATCCTATTTCAGGAGGTAAAACAAAAAGCGACTGGGAGACGGCCATCAGGGAGTATTTTAAACCCCTTGCCATGAACATTGAATTTTTTGTTCTATCCGGCGAGGATGACAGCAGTTCCATAAGGCATTGGATAGAAAAAATCAAACCTTCAAAAATTGTGGCGGTTGGTGGTGATGGCACCGTATCGCAAGTGGCCAAAGAGATCGTGGGAAAAGATGTAGCACTAGGTATTCTGCCGGCTGGCTCAGCAAATGGCATGGCTCGGGAGCTGAACATCCCGGTAACCGTTAATGAGGCCCTTAAAGTAGTAACAGACGGCACCATCAAAAATGCAGATGTAATTGAAGTGAATAAAAAAATTTGTTTGCATCTTGCTGACATCGGGCTGAATGCACAACTGATCAAACATTTTGAAGAAGGGAAGATGAGGGGTAAGCTTGGTTATGCCACTAAAGTTATAAAGACATTATGGATGAAGTCTCACATGACACTGAATATTAACATAAGAGACCGTGCAGTAAACATGAAGGCGCTCATGGTGGTGCTGGCAAATGCAACCAAATATGGAACAGGCGCCGTCATTAACCCTGAAGGTGATCTGTATGATGGCCAGTTCGAGGTAGTGATCATGAAAAAATTATCAATAACAGAATTACTTAAAATGTGGTTCAGGCCTCAGCCTTTTAATCCGGCTAAAATAAAAGTGTTTCCTGCTACTTCCGTAACCATAGAGGCAACAAGAAAAGTACACTTCCAGGTAGATGGGGAGTATCTTGGAAAAGTTCGCGAGATTCAGGCAAATATTATTCCTGGTCAGTTAAAACTGATCGTACCTTAGTCGCCATTAAAAATCAATCTCAATTATGCGATTTCTATTTCTAAGTTTAATGATGGTAGTGATGAATGGATTGCTTGCACAGGAAAGTTATTTGCTTGTTGGTACATACACGAACAAGAACAGCGAAGGAATTTATGTTTATAAGTTTAATACCTCCACGGGAGAGGCTAAAAAAGTAAGCAGTACACTTATTGAAAATCCTTCATACCTGGCTTTTTCCAAAGACAAAAAATATTTGTATTCAGTAAATGAAAATGGCGATGGCAAAGGAGGCGTTACTGCGTTTTCCTTTGATGAAGGAAACGGTATGCTTACTAAGCTCAACTCACAGCTTAGCAATGGCGATCATCCGTGTTATATTTCTGTTGACAACAGTGGCAAATGGGTTGTTGCAGGAAATTATACAGGTGGAAATTTTTCCGTTTATCCGGTAAAAAATGATGGTTCACTTGGCGAGGCCGTGCAGATCATTCAGCATTCCGGCAGCGGAGCAAATAAAGAAAGGCAGGAAAAGCCGCATGTACATTCGGTGGTTTTTTCTCCTGATGGAAAATATCTTGCAGTAGCGGATCTTGGCACAGATAAAGTTTACATGTATCCTTTTGATGCTGCTGCAGCAAAACCTGTAAATGAAACCGCCATTGAAAACGCTACAGCACCAGGTGCAGGTCCAAGACATATCATTTTTCATAAGTCTCTTCCATATGCATATACAATAGAAGAAATGTCTGGCAAAGTAAGCGTTTACAGTGTGGCAGGTAATGGAACATTGAAGGGTATTCAATCAGTAACATCCCATCCTGATGGATATAAAGGTGACATTGGCAGTGCTGCCATTAAAATTTCAAACGATGGAAAATATTTATATGCTTCAAACCGTGGCGCCTCCAATACGATCGCTGCATTTTCAATTGATCAGTCCACAGGAAAAGTGAAAACCCAAAAGATTGTTAACTGTGGCGGTAAAGGTCCGAGGGATTTCGCATTAGACCCTTCAGGAAACTTCATAATAGCCGCAAACGGCGGATCAGACAATATAACGATCATCAGAAGAAATACAAATACAGGCATACCGGAAAGCGTTGGTAAACAGGTTGCTATCTCTCAGCCAGTCTGTTTGATCTTTTCTGATTAATTAGTTGTACATTTGCTGCTCAATTTTTTTATTTTAATACAATTAATGATGGACAACAAAATCCATGGAACCGTTAAGTTTTTCAATTCTGAAAAAGGATTCGGTTTCATTAAACACGATGATTCCAGCAAGGAAACATTCGTACACGTAAGTGGCCTGATCGATGAGATCAAAGAGAACGACAAAGTAGAATTTGACGTACAGAACGGGAAGAAAGGGCTTAATGCTGTGAATGTAAAATTGATCTAAATAAATTAATGATCTTTTACAATGAATGATAATGGCCGCGTGAAGCGGCCTTTATTATTTCAGGGAGTTATTTCAAAAGTTGCTTCGAGCCTGCATCCCTGCTCAGGTGCCGACATCACTTTCATATTTCCATTAAACAGCTCAAGCCTGTGCCTGATGTTTCGCAGCCCTAATCCTGAAGTGGATTGCTTTACATCGAATCCCACACCATCATCTTCTATAGAAAAATAAACCTGGCGGCCATTCCGCGAAAAAGCAATATCCACATGTTCTGCTTTTGAATGTTTAAGGATATTATTGAGCTGCTCCTGGGTAATCCGGTATAGCATCAGCTTCTGATTATCTGTAAGCACATCTTCGGAAAACCCATCTGTATGAATATCTATCTGGATATTTCGGATCTTTAAAATGGTTTCGATCAATTCTTCAACGGATTCTATCAAACCTAGGTGGTTCAGCGTTGGTGAAATTAGCGATTTTGATAACCCCCTGACCTCATTGATCACCTGTTTCAGATATTCAGAACTTTTTTTGAGCATTTCGTCCTTTGAAGCAGGGTTCATCTGTGCATGTTCTATATAAAGTTTTACAACTCCGAGCAACTGGTTAATGTTGTCGTGCAGTTCCCCTCCTATTTTTTTTCTTTCGCTTTCCTGTGCATTGAACACTTCCAGGGCTATTTCGTTCCTATATATTATGCGTTCTTCGTTAAGCTGTTCCTGCAGCGCGTGCTGGCGTAAGAATATCCGGCGCGAAACAATATAGATGAATAGAGCAGCGATGAACATGAAAAAAACACCTTTATACATTTGAACCCGGGTGAAAAAGTTCAGATTATTATGGGCAATGTTCATAGAAAGCAGGTCGGATAATATTATCCAGGTAATGCCAAAAAGCAGGAACACAATTGCCAGCTGCATTGGAGGAGAAATTCTGGACTTAATCATAATTTAAGTTAGGTATATTTTTAAAACAGGGTTAATTAACTTTGCGTAATGCATTATGTTTCTGCGGAAGGACTTACAAAGTCGTATGGTATCAAACCACTTTTTCAAAATATTTCTTTTAACATAGAAGAGGGCGATAAAATCGCACTGGTAGCAAGGAATGGAAGCGGTAAATCAACGCTG
>DATLDR010000143.1:0-3929 GCA_035525775.1 Flavitalea sp. | reverse complement strand
CTTGAAAACTTCAGCCAGCATATCAATCAGCATCACATCACCGATCTTTTCCTCAACTATGAAACCGGCCAGATTGATGACATAGAATTCATTGACAGCATTGCAAAGCTTAGTAAGCAAGCAATGTCGAAAGAAAACATTGTTGAAGCCTGGAATGCCCTGCTGCTCGATTTTCCACCTGAAAGAATAAACCTGCTGAAAAAATTAAAAACGAGGTACCGAACTTTTTTATTGAGCAATACGAACAGTATTCACCTGAAAAAATTTCAGGAACGGTTACATAACGAGCAGGGTGTTTACCTGGAGGATCTGTTTGAAAAAGCATATTATTCACATGTAGTGAAGCTAAGAAAACCAAATGCAGATATATTCGAACTGGTTTTGAATGAAAATAATCTTGTTCCATCCGAAACACTTTTCATTGACGATACTGAATCAAATTTTACTGAAGCCGAAAAATTAGGCATCCGCATCTTTCATCTCAAACCGGGAATGAATATAACTGACATCAGTCTGTTCAAATAATATTATACCTGCATGAAAAGAAGAAATTTTATTAAAGGTGCATCTGTTGCAGGCTTAATAGCTGCTACTGGTTTTTCCTTTGCATCAAACAAGAAAGAACAGATCCTTCATGAAGATGACACGTTCAGCTTAAATGAAGCAACTATTGAACAACTGCAGAAAAAAATGAAAAACGGACAGTTGACCTCCCGTAAAATCGTGCAACTATATCTGAAGCGTATAAAAGAAATTGATAAGACGGGACCGAAGCTCAATGCAATAATAGAACTAAACCCCGATGCGCTTTCAATTGCTGATAAAATGGATGCGGAAAGAAAAGCAGGAAAATTACGTGGGCCGATGCATGGCATACCTGTATTGGTAAAAGACAATATTAATACCCGCGATAAAATGATGACCACTGCCGGCTCAATTGCATTAATGAATCATCGTGCACAGAAAGATGCATTTATTATTTCCAGGCTAAGGAAAGCGGGTGCAGTAATTCTTGGGAAGACAAACTGCAGCGAGTGGTCTAACTTCAGATCGCAAAACTCTTCCAGCGGATGGAGCAGCAGAGGGGGTCAAACCAGGAATGCGTGTGTGCTTGACAGGAGTCCATCGGGGTCGAGTTCGGGTTCTGCCGTTGCTGTCGCAGCAAACCTTTGTGTGGTGGCAATAGGCACCGAAACAGACGGATCTATTATTGCTCCTTCGTCATTCAATGGAATCGTTGGCATTAAACCGACTGTTGGATTATGGAGCCGCAGTGGAATTATTCCTATATCGAAAACGCAGGATACGGCGGGGCCAATGGCAAGAACTGTCCGCGATGCCGCCATATTTTTAGGAGTGCTGTGTGGTGTGGATGAAGAAGATGAGATAACCAAAACCAGTGAAGGAAAGTTTGAGGATGACTACACAAAATACCTTGATCCGTTAGGATTAAAAGGCGCAAGGATCGGCATTGAGAAATCATTTCTTACAGGCCACCAAGATGTTGTTGCGCTGTATAAAAATGCTATAGAAATATTGAAAAAACAGGGAGCCACAATCATAGAAGTTGACCTGATGAAGCAATTTTATAGTACAGAGTACCGTGAGTATACGCTTTTGCAGTATGAATTTAAAGATGGAGTAAATAAATATTTAGCTGCAAATAATACCAATGTAAAATCACTTAAGGAAGTAATTGCATTCAATAAAAAGAATGATGCTGAAGCAATGCCTTTTTTTAAACAGGAAACGCTGGAAACAAGCGAAGAAAAAGGCCCTTTGACTGAAAAAGCATATCTCGACCTACTTGAAAAAAGGAATAAAATAATAGAGCTTATTAAGAAGATTATGGAAGAAAATAACCTCGATGTAATCTGTTCCACATCGATTGGATTACCGTGTGCAATTGATGTAGTGAATGGCGATTACAGTACGGGATTTTATTTTTGTCCTCCTGCTGCTTGCGCCGGCTATCCTCACATAACCGTTCCTATGGGTAAGGCGCATGAGTTGCCTGTGGGCTTGTCATTTATGTCGGGTGCGTACCAGGAGGGGAAAATAATACGAACGGCATATGCTTTTGAGCAGGTAACAAGAAACAGAGAAGTGCCCAAATTTTTGAAAACAACTATACCCGGTTGATAAAAATAAAACATGAAATATTTAATCCTGTCTTGTTTATTCCTTGCTTCAGTTCATCTTCATGCGCAGGTAAAATTCATCAACACTTCATTTGAAAATGCTTCGCAATTAAATTGGGAAATTGATTCAAACGGTGTAGTTCAGATCGGCCTGATATACGATAAAGAGAGATCTTCAGTTAACCGGGCCAATGGCCACTGGCACTTCCAGGTACAGGCCGAACCAGGGTCGGATGTAACGATTAACCTGAAAAACTTCGATAATATCTGGAATGGCATGCATGCTTACCCTGTGTCCGCAAAAACGAACTGCATGGTATCCACAGATGGAAAAAAATGGACACCTGTACCCGGGGAATTTACACCTGAAAAATCTATGAAGTTTAAGATACACATGGACACGGATAAGGTGTACCTGGCCAGTGTAGAACCTTACCGCATCAGCGATCTTGAAAAATTTATCTCAAAAATAAAAAGCTCACCATTAGTGAAGGTAACACCTGTGGGTAAAACCATTGAAGGACGTCAGCTTGAGATAATAAGAATAGGCAATCCAAATGCACCGCATAGTATTTTTTTACGTGCGCGTGCACATTCATGGGAGCCTGGTGGCAACTGGATTGTAGAAGGTTTGGTAAACAGCCTTCTTGAAAAGGATGCAGCTGAATACCTGAAAAGATACTGCGTATACATTATGCCAATGGCAAATAAAGATGGAGTAGCACATGGAAGAACCAGGTTCAATGCACAGGGTGTTGATCTTAACAGAAAATGGGACGCGCCAGCTGATTCTGTTTTTGCACCTGAAAAATATGCATTTGAAAAATGGCTGAAGCAAATGATCGCCAAAGGCAAAAAACCATCTTTTGCAATCGACCTGCACAATGACCAGGGTGGCAACGTTCATGTAAATCTTCCAAGGGAAGATAATAAAGAATACACTGCACATCTTAAGCGGTTTGTTGATCTTCTATACAAGCTAACCTGGTTTACGGAAGGAACTGCGAATGTTACCAATCCCGGTTCACTGGGTGAAGGTTTAGCAAAACGGTTTGGAGTGGATGCGTGTATTTATGAATTCAATTATGAGTGGGCAGAAGGATTGAAAAAAGTGCCTATGGGAGAAGACTGGAAGTTGATGGGACGACAATTGCGGGAAGTGTTTTATAAATATTTCGAGTAATGCCGGCATTGCATAAAATTTCACTAAATACAAAAACGGACAGTTCACCTGTATCGAAATCGAACAAAAAATAATGCATTGATTTATCATGCCGGTTGATTTACAGCATGTAGTCAAAATGGTATTCTATTAGCGTCTGTTACAGGATAACTGCATAGCATGCTTAAAAATTATTTAAAAGTCGCCTGGCGGCATCTGCTCCAGAACAAGGGTTTTTCATTCATCAATATTTTTGGTCTAGCCATAGGCATGGCATTCGCGATCCTTATCGGCGCATGGATCCAGTATGAAACCAGTTTCGACAGGTTCCATGCAAACGGCGATAGAATAGGCATGGTGATGAAACATGTATTGTTTAATGATGAAAAATCCACCCAGCAGGCCACTCCTCTCCCGCTTTATTATGAACTTAAAAGCAATTACCCGGAAATTAAGCACGCTACAAGAATGGATTGGGGCGATCAATACAGCTTGATGGTCGGCGACAAAAAAGTGAAGATGACTGGACGTCATGTTGATCCGGACTTTCTGAAGATGTTTTCCTTCCCTGTAGTAAAAGGCAATTCCAATACTGCGCTTAATGATATTCATTCAATGGTGATCAC
>DATLDR010000137.1:0-6468 GCA_035525775.1 Flavitalea sp. | reverse complement strand
TCGTTAATGAATTAATATATCTTAAACCATGTGCAGCTATAATATTTGAAGCGAACACAATACCATCTATTGGTTCTTCGAGATTAAGCATTTCTTTCACCGCTTTTTGTATTTCCTGCATGTCATTTGAAATATCTACCTGGCGTAACCATGTTTTTCTGAAAGGCATTAAGTGTTTCTTTAGCGATGACAAATAACCCCTTTTTCGTTCCTGCAGATGAAATAAACCTGTACGGTAATTCACCATGCCGATCCTGCTGCAGCCTGATTGTATAAGGTGTTCAGTAGCCATACATGCAGCAGCGTAATTATTAAGCGCTACATAATTTGTTTTAATATCTGGAAAAAAACGGTCGAGCAAAACAAAAGGGATATCCTGCTGTTGCAGTTCCTTCATCTGTAACTCGGAACCGGAAGGGGGTGAGATGATAAGTCCGTCTACCTGCCTATTCAGCAGTGTATCGATTAATTTGGCAGATTTTTGCTGGTTTTCATCTGAACTGCCGAAGATTACCGTGTAGTTGAATCTATTTGCTTCATCCTCTACAATCCTTGCAAGTGTTGATGAGAAAGGGTTAGAAATGTCGGCGACTATCAGCCCGATGGTAAAAGTTTTATTAGTTTTAAGGCTTTTGGCTATCTGATTAGGGCGATAGTTTAGCTGTTGAGCGACTTCCCGTATCCGTTGAGCAATTTCCTTGCTGATCCTTCCTTCCTTAAGGTTATTCAGTACATACGACACCAGGGCAGTAGAAACGCCTACTTCTTTTGCGATATCCTTTAAAGACACTTTCCTGTTCATTATACCTGAATCATGCTTACCGTAACGCTTAAATTTAATCCTTATCTAACAAACTGCCTAGCAATCAACCATATATGGCTGTAAAAATTATTACAATGTTATCAAATGTTAAAGATAACGGGCTTTGTTTAATCGTTTAAACAATTCACTTATCTTTGCACCGTTAATACCCGTGAAAACGAAAAAGGAGACGAGATGAAAAAAATAATGAATATGGGGTGGATCGAAGAGTCGATCAAAGAGAAACCGTTCACGATCGCAGGAATAAGCAGGCTGGAAGGTTATAATGTTAAAAAGGTATTTGTAGGAGATGATTCCGATACATGGGTAAAACAATTGTTCCCGGCCGCTGAAATAGTAAATGACGTTCATTCTATCATACACGACGAAAAAATTGATCTCGTGATCATGCCCACCCATCAAAGTGAAGAACTTAAACTTGTAGCACAGGTTCTTCAGACCGGTAAAAATTTAAGGATAGTATAAACTTCCGGTCCGCTCAATCAACAACGATTTCCGCCAAATGAAGTAATGTTTACACGCAATGTATTCAGACATACATTTATTTAATCACCCTGAAAAAACAAAAACTATGAACTCAGGTTATTTTAAAAACATAAAAAGAATCGCAATCGTAGCGTATGCCGACACGAGGAAAGACCTTATTGAGTGGTCATATTCGAATAAAAATATTCTTAAAAATCATATTATTATTTCTACTGCCAGAACAGCTTCAATCCTGGAAGGCACACTGAATATACCTGTACTTAACCTTCATCATGGTAAAGCAGGCGGATATCAGCAGATAAAACAAATGCTCGAAGATGGAAAGATCGACATCATTCTGTTTTTTGGCAACCCCAATAAAACACATTCAAAAGATAGTTGGTTCGAAGAACTGATAAAAATTTCGATAAACGAAGATGTAGTAGTTGCCTACAACCAGGCAACAATCGGTATGCTGCTCACATCCATCGCCATTGCTGATACAGAAATCAAACATGAACCATCTTATGAAAAAAATAAATCTCATTAAAGGTTTAAAGCCCAGTTTACTTACCCTGACCATTGGTGGGTTTAGTATCGGCATGACGGAATTTATGATGATGGGTGTGCTGCCGGATGTTTCCCGCACACTGTCTGTTTCAATACCCTCGGCTGGCCACCTTATTTCAATTTACGCCCTTGGTGTAGTGATAGGCGCTCCATTGATGACTGGAATAACTGGTAACTTATCTCCCAAAAAAGTTCTGATGGGCCTTATGCTGATGTGCGGTTTATTTAATGCGCTTTTTGCTATTTCACCAAACTATGAATTATTAATGGCAAGCAGGTTTTTTGCCGGTTTACCGCATGGTGCATTTTTTGGTATGGGTGCTGTAGTCGCAAGCAGGTTAGCTGAACCGGGAAGAGAAGCCAGAACCGTTTCACTGATGTTCGCAGGACTTACACTTGCCAACATTATAGGCGTACCAATTGGCACGTATATCGGACACAATTTCAGCTGGAGAATATCATTTTTTATAATCGCCGCTGTTGCATTTCTTGCGGCAATCAGTATCAAAAAATGGATGCCCAACCTGAAAGCAAATGCTAATGCAGGCTTCATGCAAAGTGTTTCGGCATTTAAAAAACCGGAACCATGGCTCATCATCTGTATCTCTGCAATTGGAACCGGAGGCTTATTTGCCTGGATCAGTTACATCGCTCCATTAATGACAGAAGTAGGTGGATTCAACGCAAATTTTATTACGCCCATTATGATCATCGCAGGAATCGGGATGGCAGTGGGCAACTTTATGGGTGGCAGACTGGCGGACCGTTTCTCTCCACTCAAAACAACCGGTTTTTTATTACTCGCAATGGTATTGTCACTTGTGATAGTTGCTCTTGTAACGCAGTATAAAATACCCGCACTGGCCATGACTTTTGTAACAGGATCAATTGCTTTCGCTGTAATATCACCTATGCAAATGCTGATGATACAAGCCGCAAAAGGATCAGAAATGCTTGCTTCGTCAGCTATACAGGCAAGCTCTAATATGGGAAATGCACTCGGAGCATTTCTAGGAGGCCTGCCACTTATAGCTGGTTTCGGTTACACATCACCGCAATACGTAGGTGCAGCGCTTGCGTTTACAGGCTTCCTGTTTTGTGTTGGATTGCATTGGAGAGCACGTAAAATAAAAAATTACTTTCCTGTTATCGAAGTCAAAGGAGTTACGCGTGTGGTCGTAAAGAAACAGGCGGAAGATATTCCTTTCTAAAAAAATTCAGCAGGAGGAGCCTTAACATCTTCCTGCAGCATTTTTACAAATACGTTTGTAGAATCTTCTTCTTTATTTACAAGGTCGTGGAGGGTTATCTGATCCAGGAAGCGGTCAACGATAAATTGTATCATCTGCCACAGGGATCGTGAAGAACAATCAACAGAATTCGTGCAAAGCTTCATCGTACCTGAATGTGTTCCGCAAAATTTTACATCGAACAACGCGCCGCCAAGCGCTTTAAGCACATTATTAATGATGATCCTGTTGGCAGGCATTGCAAGCACATATCCTCCTTTATTTCCGGGAGTACTATTGATATATCCTTCCATCCGCAATATCCTGGTAAGTTTAGCCACATAGTGACTGCTGAGGCCTTCAGCAATACTAAGTTGCGGTATGCTCATACCTTCCTTGTCGCGGCATCCCGCGATGCGTATCAGTATTCGTAAGCCATATTCTTCCTGTGCGGTAATCTTCATAATCGGGTTTATAACATTCCAAGTTCAAGCTGTGCCGCTTCCGACATCATGCCTTTATTCCAGGCGGGATTCCAGGTAACAGTTACATATACATCGTTCACTCCTTCTATCTCCCTTACCTTTTGGTCTACTTCCACGGGCAGTGATTGTGCCGCAGGACAACTTGGTGCAGTCAGTGTCATCACGATCTGAACGTTGTTGATGGGCATAATCTCAACTTCGTAAATCAATCCCAATTCGTAAATGTTCACCGGTATCTCAGGATCGAAAATGGTTTGCAACTTTTCGATCACCTTATTCTTCAGTTCATCTGTATTCAGCACATTCATACTCCTTCATGTTTAAGTTTATAGGCAAGCGCGTAATTTTTCATTTGTTTCACCATTGCCACTAACCCGTTAGAACGTGTTTGCGCAAGGTGGGTCATCATTCCGATCTGATTCAAAAAATCGAGCTTGGCTCCAACTATGTCGGATGGTTTTTGTCCTGATAATACTCTTATCAGCATACTGATCAACCCCTGTACTATTGTTGAATTACTCTCAGCTTTAAAAAACACGCGTCCATTCTGGAATTCGGACACCAGCCATACGGTGGACTGGCACCCCCTCACTTTATACTCATCTTTTTTACTTTCTTCTTCAAGCGGTTGAACTTTTTTTCCCAGTTCAATGATGTATTCATATTTATCTTCCCAGCTTTCTAAAAACGAAAACTCTTCAACAATCTCCTTTTCTGTTTCTTCTATTGTATGATGTCCATCCATTACTAAGCCAGCATTTTAATCGCTTTATGCAATCCTTCCGTTAGCACATCAATTTCTTCTATCGTATTATACATCGCAAATGATGCTCTTGTTGTTCCTGGAATGCAGAAAAAATCCATCAGCGGCTGCGTGCAATGATTACCCGTTCTTACCGCAACACCCCTGTTATCTAACAAAATTCCAAGATCCTGTGGATGTACTTTATCCACTACAAAAGAAACTACGCTAACCTTTTCCTTTGCACGGCCGATGATCCTTAAACCAGGCACCTGCTCAAGTTGGTTTGTGGCATAGGCCAGCAATTCATTTTCATGTTTGCGGATCTTGTCTTTACCGATACGGTTCACAAAATCCATTGCTGCCTTGAATGCAACTGTATCTGCGATATTCGGAGTACCTGCTTCATATTTATAGGGAAGGTCATTATAGGTAATGCTAACCAGGCTTACTTCTTTGATCATTTCACCACCCCCCTGGTATACGGGCATTTCTTCAAGCAAACGCTTCTTTCCATATAATACACCAACACCTGTTGGTCCATACAGTTTATGAGAAGAGAATGCATAAAAATCACAATCAAGCTGCTGAACATCTATATTGAGATGCACGGTTGATTGGGCGCCATCAAGCAAAACAACCGCACCTGCTGCATGCGCTTTATCTATTATTGCTTTAACAGGATTTATTGTGCCGAGAGAATTGGATGCATGCCCTATCGCAACCATTTTTGTTTTGCTGCTAAGCATGTTTTCAAACTCTTCAAATATTATCTCACCATTTTGAGTAACGGGAATTGCTTTGAGCACTGCTCCCTTCTCCTGGCTCAGCACATGCCATGGAACAATGTTTGAGTGATGTTCCATCGTGGAAATGATGATTTCATCACCTTTGCTGATATTTTGTCTACCCCAGGTCTGTGCAACAAGATTAATTCCTTCTGTAGTACCTCCTGTAAATATTATTTCTTCTCTGTCCGCAGCATTGACGAAATCTTTCGCTGTATCGCGTGTGGCTTCAAATGCTGCCGTCGCCTCTTCAGCAAGTGAATGAATTCCCCTGTGAATATTTGCATTGAATCGCGTGTAGTATTCTACCAGCGCATCAATAACAACTTTTGGCTTCTGGGTAGTGGCGGCATTATCAAAATATACAAGTGGTTTATTTTTCACTTCACGATCAAGAATCGGAAAATGTTTCCTTATGGAATAAACATCAAATTCTTTTTCTATAATAGCTGATGGCATCATGATGCATCAAATTTCTAACCGTTGAAAAATCAGATCGTCTACGTAATTCCGGAGCGCAACGGGCTTGATATGCTCAAGTATATCCACTGCAAATGCATGGACAAGCAACGACCTTGCGGTGTCTTCATTTATTCCTCTTGAACGCAGGTAAAATAACCCTTCCTCGTCAAGCCGGCCAACAGTACAGCCATGAGAACATTTAACATCATCTGCAAATATTTCAAGCTGTGGCTTCGTGTTTACACTTGCACCATCTGATAACAAAATATTTTTGTTCGACTGGTAGGCATTCGTTTTCTGCGCATCCTGCTGCACATATATCTTACCATTGAACACAGCGGTCGCATTGTCACCAATGATACCTTTATACAATTCATTGCTCATGCAGTTTGGCTTCATATGGTCAACAGTAGTGTGATTGTCTACATGACTGTTCCCGTTAAGAAAATAAAGACCATATAAATGAGCCTCAGCATGTTCAGCCTCAAGCGCAATACTCATATTATTGCGCACAATCCCACCGTTGAGTGAAATGGTTACCGCATGTATGTAACTTTTTCCGGTTTGCCTGAAGTGAGTTGTACAAACATGATTGGTATGTTCTGCATCGTTCTGGATCTTGTAATAACCAACATTCGCATCCTTTTCAACAATTACTTCAAGCACCTGGTTGGTAAAGCTTTCGGAAACACCTAAAGTAAAATGCGTTTCAGCAATATGTACTTCTGCATTCTCACTGATATGTACAAGATTCCTTGGCTGCGATAAAATGTTTGCATTGCGGCTGTCGGTTATATAATACACATATACCGGATGCTCTGCAATTTTTCCGCGGCCCACATGAATAAATACACCTTCATTTACGAAAGAGCTGTTCAACGCGTGAATTCCATCTTTTGAGTAC